>JBHJOH010000042.1:0-9237 GCA_050329955.1 Acidimicrobiia bacterium
TCGTCGCTCGTCGCTCGTCGCTCGTCTAGTACATCACCGCTCCGGCATTGACGTTGAGGTCGATGCCGGTGATGGCGCTTGCTTCCGGTGAGGTGAGGTAGACCGAGGCGTTGGCCACGTCGACGGGGGATGTGAGCCGTCCCAGCGGCGAGTGGGCCTCGAACTCGGCGCGGACTGCCGCCTCGGTGATGCTCCGGGCTTTGGCCTGGGCGCCGATCACCCAGTCGATGCGGGGGCCTTCTACGAACCCGGGGGAGATGAGGTTTACCCGTATGTGGTGGGCGCCGACTTCGAGGGCGAGGGTCCGGGTGAGACCGACCAGGGCCAGCTTGGTGGAGGTGTAGGGGCTGCGGCCGTAGAGGGGGCGCTTGCCAGAGATGGATCCGATCACCACGATCGATCCGCCGCCACGCTCGATGAGGGTGGGCACGATCGCCCGGGCGCAGTGGAACACGCCCTTGACGTTGACGTCGAAGGTCTCGTCCCACGCGGCCGGGTCCACCTCCCACAGCACCCCGCTCGGCCCGCCGATGCCGCTGTTGGCGATGAGGTGATCGACTCCGCCGAAGCGGTCGACCGTGGCGGCCACCATCGCCTCGACGCTGGCGAGCGAGGTCACGTCGGTTTCCACGACGAGTGGCTCCCCACCCGCTTCCGTGACCGCTTCGGCCGTCTCCTCCAAATTGGCGGCGTTGCGCGCCGCCAGCACGACTGCGTCTCCCCGTCTACCGAACGCCCGAGCGATTTCTCTCCCGATCCCCTGGCTCGCCCCGGTGACGATCGTCACCTGTCTGGTCATGACGCCCTCCGACGGTGAACGGTGAACGGTGAACTGTGAACGGTCACAGGTGCTCCAACACGTCCGGGTAGTACTCGGGGTTGAGGCGCAGCCGGCAGCTGATGGCGTGTCCTTCCATCAGTTCGGCGTCGGCCACAACCGCCGAGTGTTCGGCAACCTGCATGGAGCCTTCGGCGGTGCAGCGCTGGGTGGTGACGGTCTTGAGGAACTTCCCCACCCACAGTCCGCCGGTGTAGCGGGCCGCCCGTTTGGTGGGGAGGGTGTGGTTGGTTCCGATCGCCTTGTCGCCGTAGGCGACGGTGGCGTGGCGTCCGATGAAGAGGCCCCCGTAGTTGGTGCAGCGCTCCACGAACCAGTCCGGATCGGCGGTGTGGACTTCGAGATGTTCGGGGGCGATGTCGTCTGCCACCTTCAACAGCTCCTCGTCGTCCTCCACCAGGATGACGGTGCCGTAGTCACGCCAGGCGGCGCCGGCGATGCGGGCGGTCGGCCAGCTCTCCAGCCAGCGGTCGACCTCGCGGATGGTGGCGAGGCCGATCTCTCTGGATGAGGTCGCCAGGATGGCGGGGGAGGTGGGGCCGTGCTCGGCCTGGCCGAGCAGGTCACAGGCGATGATGGCCGGGTCGGCGGTCTCGTCGGCGATGACCATGATCTCGGTGGGACCCGCCAGCAGGTCGATGCCCACGGTGCCGAACAGCTGCCGTTTGGCTTCGGCGACGTAAGCATTGCCAGGTCCGACGATCATGTCGACCGGGTCGGCGTCTTCCAGTCCGAAGGCCATACCGGCCAGCGCCTGGACGCCGCCGACGCAGAAGATCTCGTCGGCGCCCGATTCCACCATGGCCCACAGCTGGGGTCGGTGCATACCCCGTTCGTCGCGGGGTGGCGCTGCCGCCATCACCCGGGGCACCTGGGCCACCTTGCCGACGGCCACGGTCATGACGGCCGAGGCGATGAGTGGGTAGGCGCCGCCGGGCGAGTAGGCGCCGACCGAGCCGACCGGGATCCACTTCTGGCCGAGGATCACGCCCGGGAGCGTCTCGGTCTCGAAGTCGACCAGGGTCTGGCGCTGGAGGCGGGCGAAGTTGGTGACCTGGTCGATGAGGAACCGGGAGCTCAGGGCAACCGACTCCTCCATTTCGGCGTAGGCGGTGTCGATGGTCTGCTGCGACACCCGGAACGTGTCGGGCGCCCAGTTGTCGAACCGCTCGGAGTAACGGCGCACGGCGGTGGTGCCCTCTCGCGCCACCTCGGAGATGATCAGGCTCACCGTGTCTCGGATCTCCTGGGTCACCTCCTCGGGCGTGGGGTTGGGCTGCTTGAGGTATTCCATGGTGCTCCCGGGTATGGCCAGGCGATCATATATCCTGCAATGTGGAAGGGTGGCAATCACGGAGGAGCCACCCCCGCAGCATCACGCCCCGGCCTGCTCGAGTGCCTGCACGATCCGTTCGGGAGTGGCCGGGAGATGGCGCATCCGGACACCGAACGGTTCCAGTGCGTCGTCGATGGCAGAGAAGATGGCTCCGGGCGCCATCATGCGGCCACCCTCACCGCCCCCTTTGATCCCGTACGGCGTGTACGGAGACGGTGTCTCGTGATGTCCGCACTTGACGTAGGGAACGTCCATCGAGGTGGGGATGAGATAGTTGAGGAGCGTGCCCGACTGGAACGTTCCCTGATCGTCGTACACGAACTCCTCCAACAGGGTCGATCCGATCCCCTGGGCGGTGCCGCCGATCATGTGTCCCTCCAACGACCGTGGGTTCACCATGGTGCCGCAGTCGTGGACCGCCACATAGTCGAGGAAGTCGACCTTGCCGGTGTCGATGTCGACCTCGACCACGCACACATGGCAGGCGTGTCCCATGAAGGGGTAGAACACCCCGAGGTCGGTGCGGTCGGGAGACGGCATGGTGGTGTACGGGTGATCGTGAACCTGGCTCGCCTCGAGTCCGGATTCGATGTCGTCGGGCAGTGAGTGTTTGAAGAGGTGCGCCATGATGGCCACTTCGCCCAGCGTCTTGCGTGCACTCGGGCTCCCTTTGACCTGGATGCCGCCTTCGAGCCATTCCAGATCCTCCACCGAGACCTCGAGGAGATGGGAGGCGATCCGGAATGCCTTGTGCTTGATCTTGGCGGCGGCGCCTTCGATGGCTCCGGCGATCATCACTGTGAACCGACTACCCCCGGGGCCGGTGGCAGGTAGGCCTTGACCGGTTCCGGCGTAGACCACACTCACCGACGACGGATCGACGTCGAACTCCTCGGCCACCAACTGGGCGGTCATCGTCTCCGGTGAGTTCCCCCAGAAGGCACAGGAATACAGGGTGGCCGTGATGTTGCCGAGGGCGTCGACATCGAGTGTCACGCTTTCGGGCATCGAGGTGACCGGTGCCCCCGGCTCGTCGAACCAGAACCAGAATTCGGTGGCACTGAAGACGCTCCGCTCCTGGCAGGACACCAACCCGAGTCCGATGTAGCGACCCTCTCGACGCAACCGTTCCTTCTCGGCCTGCCAATGGTCCCAGTCGGCCATCTCCAACGCCGTGTCCAAAACCGGCTCGTAATCGCCTGAGTCGTAGACGTTGCCGGTGGGGATGAAGTAGGGGAACTGCTCGGGCTGGATGAAGTTCTTGCGTCGGATCTCCCGGCGGTCCATGCCCAGCTCTTTCGCAGCCAGGTCGACCATTCGTTCCAGCATCCAGTTGTTGACCTCGGATCCGAACCCCCGATAGGCGCCTTGTTGATTCTTGTTGGTGAACACCGCCTGCAGCTCGTACTCGACGGCGCTGATCCGGTAGGGACCGGTGACCTGAGCGAGGGCGTTTCCGTGGTGGCCCACCCCGAATTGGATGTAGGCGCCGTAGTCCTCGACCGTTCTCAGTGACAGCCCGGTCAGAATTCCGTCGTTGGTGACGCCCAACTTCACGTAGTAGATCCGGTCCGACCCCGAGTGGTCGTTGTTGGCGAGCGCATCGTGGCGGTCTTCCATGTACATGGCGGGCCGCCCGGTGAGCTTGGACATCATTCCGGCGATCGCCGCCGGCTTGACCGCCCACAACTTCGAACCGAAGCTCCCACCGGCCGGGACCGGGTGGACGTCCAGCCGGTTCGAGGGGATCTTGAGCGTCCCGGCCAGCATGAAGAGATAGCTGGTGAAACTCAGCGAGTTCTCCCAGATCGTCATCTGACCGGTGCCGGTGTCGAACGAAGCGATGGCGCCCACCGGCTCGATCGGCTGGGAGCCTGATCGGCCCCAGTACAGCCGGTCTTCCACGACGAGGTCGGCCTGGGCGAAGGCCGCTTCCACGTCGCCGAACTTGAACGTGCGCTCGTAGGCGACATTGGTGCCCAACGGATCGTGGACGAGGGGAGAGCCCGGCTTCAGCGCCTCCTCCGGGTCGACGATCGGGGGAAGCTCGTCGTACTCCACCCACACCAGCGAGGCGGCGTCTTCGGCGATGTAGCGGGACTCGGCCACCACCGCCGCCACACCTTCACCGACATACCGGACCTTTTCGTGGGCCAGTACCCGCCAGGTGTGCTTGGAAGGATCCGGTCCGAAGTCGGGCAACGGGTCACACAGTTCGGCCGCCTCGGCACCGGTGACGATCGCCACGACCCCGGGGAGGGCACGGGCTTCTCGAGTGTCTATCGACTTGATCACGGCGTGTGCGTATGGCGACTTCACCAAGGCTATGTGCATCATCCCCGGGAGTGCTCTGTCGGCGATGTAACCGCCCTTGCCCCTGAGGAACTTGGGGTCTTCGATCCTGCGGATGGACTTGCCCACCCACGTGGTCTCTTTGGTGTGCTCTCTCACGTCCGGAATGCTCATTCCCGGCCCCTTTCAGGTCTCGACCGAGAGGCGGTCGGCGGCATCGAGAATCGACTCGACGATGAATTGATACCCGGTGCACCGACACAGATTCCCGGCTATCGCCTCGCGGACGGTCTCGGCGCTGGGGTGGGGGGTGGCGTCCAGGATCTCCTTGGCCCGCATCAGCATCCCCGGGGTGCAGAAACCGCACTGGAGGCCCTGCTGGGCCCAGAAGGCCTGCTGCAGTGGATGCAGATCCGGTCCTGACGCCAGGCCCTCGACCGTGGACACCTCACAGCCATCGGCCTGAACGGCCAGCATGAGACACGACAGTACCGACTTGCCATCGACGAGAACGGTGCAGGCTCCACAGACGCCCTGCTCACAGCCGGTGTGGGTACCGGTGAGCCCGAGACCGTCACGTAGGTGATCCACCAAGGCCACTCTCGGGTCGACGTCCCGATCCCACGCCACCCCGTTCACCGTGATCGTCGTCCTCATCCCGTTCCTCCTGCGCCATTCACTGCGGCCGCCAGAGCCCGCCGGGTGTAGGCCCGGGCCACTCTCACTCGATACGCTCCCGATCCATGTAGGTCCGCCGGTGGGTCCAAACCAGCCACGGCCGCCTCGGCCGCCTCGGCCAGAACCTCGGGTGTGGGCTGCCGCCCCAGGAGGGCATCGGAGGGCGCAACGATCGGAGTTCCTGCCATTCCGCACATCCCGATCGACGCCCGGTCGACCTCACCGTCGGTCAGGTGTATGGCGGCTCCCACGCCCACGACGGGAAAGCCGTGATAAATCCGACTGAACTCGGTCCAGGCGAACCCGGTCCCATCGGGCCACACCGGGAATCGGACTTCGATGATGACCTCGTCGTCGGAAATGGCGGTCGAGAACGGCCCGGTGAAGAACTCGGTGGCCGCAATCTCGCGCTCGCCCCGCGTCGACCTGGCGAGCACCGATCCACCCAGAAGGCGGAGTACCGCCGGTGCTTCCGCCGAGGGATCGGCGTGGGCGACACTCCCGGCAACGGTGCCACGGTGACGGATCTGGGCGTGACCAACCCATGCCAAGGCCGTTGGCAACAGCGGCGCAGAGTCGGCGGCGATCTCTGAGTCGAGCACGGTCTGTTGCCGAGTGGTGGCGCCGACCGTCAGGTTCCCATTGGATACGCCGACCCGGTCCAGCTCATCGATGCGGTTCACATCGATAAGGTGACCGGGCATCGCCAGTCGGAAGTGCATGAGCGGCATCAGACTCTGCCCACCTGCCAGGATGAGCGCCTCACCTCCCAGGTCACCTTTCAGGGAGACGGCCTCATCGAGGCTCGAAGGCCGGTGGTATTCGAAGGGTGCCGACTTCATGGGTCTCCCATCGTCCAGGCGGCACAAGCCGGGGCCTTGGTCACCGCATCTCGGGCTGAGCCGCCTCGACCGGAGGGCCCAGGATTCACTTACACAGGTATACATGGGGCCGACCTCAGTGGTGCCGCACCCTACGGAAAGAAATCGCGAACCCGGTCGGAGAAGCATCGCCGGTTCGACGGCGTCGATGATCAGGGGAACCGCCACCGGATCGCTTCAACCGATCTGTTGGCGATACAGTCCGTCCCATGGAGACATCCGAGGTCGAGGTCAACGGAACGCGGTTCGTGGTGTCCACCATCGGGTCTGCCGCCTTGCCCGCGGTGGTGGTGTTGCACGGATTTCCCGACGACCGCATCGGCATCTCCGATCTCGCCAACCGCATCGCCGACGGGGGGTTCTTCTGCATCGTGCCCGACCAGCGGGGCTGCGGTGAGAGCGACGCCCCGGCCGATGCCCGTTCGTATGCCACCAACCGATTGGTCGACGACGTGGAGGGGATCCTGTCCGAGCTGGGGGTGGAACGGGCCCATGTGGTCGGCCACGACTGGGGTGGTGCGGTCGGGTGGACGGCGGCGATGCAGCACCGGCCGTGGCTCGACCGGCTGGTGGCGATCAACGTGCCCCACCCATCCAGCTTTGTGATATTCGCCCGCCGCCAACCCCGCCAGCTCATGAAGAGCTGGTACATGGCCTTTTTCCAGCTGCCCAAGCTGCCCGAATGGGCACTGGGCCGTAGGGAGTTCCGGCCGTTGGCCGCCACTCTGCGCTCCACTGCCGCCGACGGCGTGTTCGACCGGGCCACCCTCGACCGTTACCGGGCGGTGTGGGCACGACCGGGTGTGATCACCGGGATGCTCAACTGGTACCGGGGCGTCCGCCACACCCCGGCACCGGCCGGCACCAGGGTCGACGCTCCGACGCTGGTCATCTGGGGCGACGGCGACGCCGTGCTCGACGCCCGTCTCGCCGATCTGAGCGCCGGCCGCTGCATGAATGCCCGGGTGGTCCACCTGCCGGGGCTGGGTCACTGGCCGCATCTCGAGTCTCCCGAAGCCGTGGCGGGCCTGGTCACCGAGCACCTGCGGGCGTGACACCGCTCACGGAGGAGTCGTTCTCGGCGGCGGTGGATCGACTCTGTTCGGCCGACCGGCGCCTCGGGGCGGTGATCGAACGCCACGGGCCGCCGCCGTTCTGGACCCGCCCACCGGGTTTCGCCACCCTCGTGCTGTTCATCCTCGAACAGCAGGTGTCGCTGGCCTCGGCGGGCGCCGCCTTCCGGCGGCTCGAAGAGCGGCTGGGGGCGGTGACACCCGAGCTCGTGCTGGCTTCGACCGACGACGACCTGCGCGCCGATGGCTTCTCGCGACAGAAGACGGGTTACGTGCGGGCACTGGCGGGGGGGGTGACGGCGCGCCGGCTCGATCTGGAAGCGGTGGCGGAGATGAGCGACGAGTCGGCTCGAGGGGCGCTCACTGCGGTAGCGGGGATCGGGCCGTGGACGGCCGATGTGTACCTGCTGTCGTGCTTGCGGAGACCCGACATCTGGCCGGTGGGGGATCGGGCACTGCAGGTTGGTGCGTCGGAAGTCTGCGATCTGGAGGTGGTACCGACGGCCGGGGACCTAGTCTCGCTGGGAGAGGCGTGGCGTCCGGACAGGTCGACGGCGGCTCGCATCCTGTGGCATGGATATCTGTGTCGACGGGGGCGCAGCAATATTTGACCGGTCCCCAGATACTACGTACTCTACATAATGCACAGTTGCCCGCGAAAAGTGTTGTCACAGCGACCACACGATTCGGGGTCGACCATATGAACACGGCAACGACAGAGGGAGACTGACGTGATGGCTGGTTCGAGGAAAGGAGTCCCCAACGGGGACTCGAAGCGGATGGACGTGAGGAAGTTCCTCGCCCTGTTCGCAGTACTGGCAATGGTGATCGCCGCCTGTGGCGGCGGCGATGAAGCCACGGACGACACCGGTGAAGCCGGCGGAGAAACCGGTGGCGACGGTGAGCAGATCGAGATGCTGGTGTGGGCCTCGCGTGACTGGTACCGGGTGCCGGACGATTTCGCGGCCTTCATGGAGCGCAACCCCAACATCAAGGTCACCCAGGACACCCAGAGCAACGACGACATCCTGCAGCAGCTGCAGCGTATGAAAGACGCCGGCCAGCCGCTGCCCGACATCATCAACGATGACGGATTCCTGATGGAGTCGTACGTGGCGGGCGGGCTGGCACTTCCGTTCGACGAGTACAAGGATCGCTGGGAAGCGGAAGATCCGGAGGGCTACGCCGAGATCCTGCCGATCGCCTGGGAAGAGAACAACATCGACGGGCAGATCTGGGGCGTCTCGCTGACGGCGAACTTCGACGTGGTCTACTACAACGTCGAGCACCTGGCGGCCGCCGGAGTCGACGGCGAAGCCATCGACTCGCTGGATGGACTCCTCGAGGCCATGCGGGCGGTCAAGGCGAACACCGACGTTATCCCGCTGACCGTGCAGGGATTGCCCGGCACTGGAGTGACCCTGCTGAAGACCATGTTCAGCTCGGCCGGAGCTCCTTACGACGGTGCGGTCCCCGACCTCACCAGTCAGGGTGGCATCTACACGCTGAACTGGTTCATCGATGCGGCCAACGAGGAACTGCTGCCCCCCGAGGCGATCGCGTGGGGTGAGGGCGAGGCCCGTGGTGCCTTCCTCGGCCAGAACGCGGCCTTCATCCTCGATGGATTCACCGTCGCAGGTGACTTCGCCGACGAACCCGGCTTCGACCTGGGCACGGTGTGGGGTGTCTTCGAGGCCCCCGCCTCGCAGACCGGAGCGCAGAAGGACGGCAACCAGATCTCGAACGCCCGTTCGTGGTTCATCGGCGCCGACACCGAGCATCCCGATGAGGCCTTCCTGCTCATCCAGGAGGTCAACGCCACCCTGGTCGGTCAGGCGGAGAACGGTGGCGTTCCCATGCGGAACTCGGCCGCTCTGGCGGACCCACGACTCGTCGAACTGTGGCCCTTCTTCAACGAGGGTCTCCGTGAGGCCTATGCCGGTTCCGCTTCGGTCCCGGCCGGGCTCAACGGCGGCGAGGTCGAGGGTGTCCTCGAGCAGCTGTTCGGTGAGATCATCATCGGCACCGACAAGACGGCCGAAGAACTGGCCGCCGAGTACCAGCCGATCCTCGACGGCCTGTAGGCCACCGACACAAACCACCGCAATGGAACTGAACGGTGCTGCTCCTTCCCCGGCT
>JBHJOH010000043.1:0-4375 GCA_050329955.1 Acidimicrobiia bacterium
GCAGCGCCAGGAAGTCCCCCTTGCCGCAGCCGACCTCCAACACCCGGCGGCCTTCGAGGCCGAGGTCGGCCACCAGCCGCTTCGCCAAACCGTTGGCGAAGGTGTTGAACGCCGGTGAGAATGCCTGGCTCTCCTCACAGTCCTGTCCGTAGTCGATGAGCGACACGTCGAACGCCACGTTCTGGACGAACCCGCAGTTGGTACAGCAAGCCAGCAGCATCTCGCCCATCGGGTACGAGCCTGCCTCGGAGCTGTCGTCCAGCAGAACGCAGGAGTGCGCCGGCACCGAACCGCCGTGATAGAAGGCGACGAGTGTGCGTCCCTCACACGCCGCACACTCCACCGACCGTGCCCGGTCGATGTGCTCCCGCTCGAGGCTCACTCCACCACCCGGGGCGACGGGACCGGCACGATGAAGCGGCCACCCGTGTCGAGGTACGCCTGCTGCTGGGAGATGATCTCGCCGGCGAAGTTCCACGCCAGGATGAGCACGTAGTCGGGCCGGTCCTCCACCAGACGCTCCGGCGGGAGGATCTCGAGGTGTGCGCCCGGCATGTACAGACCCTGCTTGTGGGTGTTGCGATCGACCACGTAATCGATCACCGTGTGGTCGATCCCACTGAAGTTCAGCATGGTGGCGCCCTTGGCGGCTGCGCCGTACGCCGCCACCCGCTTGCCCTCGGCCCGGATACCGGTCAACAGCGCAACCAGGTCCTCCCTGATCTTCTCGACCTTGGTGGCAAACCCGGAGTAGTAGGAGTAATCGCCCACACCCCGCTCGGCCTCGCTTCGCCGGAAGTCGTGGACGGCGGCCGATGCCTCGCCCTGGTGGGCGAAGAAGACGCGAATGGTTCCGCCGTGGATGGGGTGATGGGTGATGTCGACCAACGTGAGCCCGTGCCGCCCGAACAGCGACTCGAGAGCGGCGACCGAGAAGTAGCAGTGGTGCTCGTGGTAGATGGTGTCGAACTCACCGTGCTCTATGAGGTCGACCACGTAGGGAACCTCAACCGAGACCAACCCGTTGGGGGCCAGCAGGGTCGCCATCCCCTCGACGAACGAGTTCTGGTCGGGGACGTGAGCCAACACGTTGTTGCCCACGATCACATCCGCCTGTCGGCCTTCCGAGACCAGCCTTCTCGCCATGGCCGCATCGAAGAACTCGATGAGCGTGGGGATGCCCTTGTCGATGGCTGCCTGCGCCGGGCCGGTCGAAGGGTCGATGCCGAGCACCGGCACCCCCGCCTTCTGGAAGTACTGGAGAAGATACCCGTCGTTGGAAGCCAGCTCCACGGCCAGCGACGACGCCCCCAGGCCGAGGCGTTCGATGAGACCCTCGACGTTGCGCCGGGAGTGGTCCAGCAGCGAGTCCATGAACGACGAGTAGTACGGGTAGTCGTCGGGGAACAGCACCTTGGGCGGCACCGTCTCCCGGATCTGCACCAGCGTGCAGGTGGGGCAGAACAACACCGTGAGCGGGTAGCGGTCCTCTGGCGACTGCAGACGGTCCCCGGTGAGGAGGGCGTCGGCCAGCGGCGTCACTCCGAGGTCGAGAACGGGTTTCAGATCGGTGGCGCCGCAGGACCGGCATCCGGTGATGATCTGGTGTTCGGCGGCGATCATTCAGCTCACCGGCCGAAGGTCGGTTCCGATGGTGCCGGCGGCGAGTCCCTCCTTGATGAAGGCGATCTGCATGAGCCGTCCCAGGAATGTCTCCTCGTTGAATCCATGGGTGGTGTAGCCGTCCCGGAGCTGTTCGGCGCCCTTCCGCACCGTCCACTGTGGCTGGAACCCGGGTACCTTGTCGAAGATCTTGGACGGGTCGACCCGGTAGTCACGGATGTCGGGACCGGCGCTGTCGGCCAGCTGGATGGTAGAGCCCGGCACGGTCTGTTCCACGATCTCGGCCACGCTGCGGATCTGGTAGTTCTCGTCGCGAGCGCACACGTTGAACACCTCGTCGTGGACCGCCTCCCGCGGGGCGTCGAGCACCGCCAGGAAGGCCGCCGAGATGTCGGCGATGTGGATGAGCGGCCGCCACTGGGTGCCGTCGCTCTTCATCAGGACCTTTCCCTGGGTGAGGGCGTACCCCACCAGGTTGTTCACGACCAGGTCGGCCCTGGTCCGGCCGAGAACCCGTAGGCGGTGGCGTTGCGGAGGTAGGTGGGACTGAAGTCGTCGGATGCGAACTTGCGGATCCCCTCCTCGGCGTTGATCTTCGAGAACCCGTAGGGGGTGACCGGATTGACCGGCGATGTCTCGTCGACCACCCCACCCGGCGAGGACCCGTAGATGCTGCAGGAACTGGAGAAGATGAACCGCTCCACCCCGGCCTCGGCGGCGAGCGCGGCGAGGCGGACGCTGGCGACGTCGTTGATCTCCTCGGTCAGACCGGGCTGCAGATCGCCGAGCGGGTCGTTGGAGAGGCCGGCCAGGTGGCAGACAGCGTCCACACCCTCGAAGTCCGCCACGGTGGCGTCCCGGATGTCGCGCCGGATCCATGGAACCTCGGTCGGTGCCGGTCCGATCAGGCACGGCTCGAAGAGGGCATTGTCCATGCCCACCACCTCGTGGCCCGCCTCGAGCAGCATCGGCACCATCACCGATCCGATGTACCCCTGATGTCCTGTTACGAGAACGCGCATCCCACTCAACCCCAAGTCTTCCATGGTGGGCTGCCGCCAGCCCACAGATCTTCCAGTAGTTTCTTTTCCCTGAGGGTGTCCATGCATTGCCAGAACCCCTCGTGGCGGTAGGCCATGAGCTCGCCGGCGGCCGCCAGACGCTCCATAGGCTCGCGCTCCCATGCCATGTCATCCCCGTCGATGAGATCGAGGACGGCGGGCTCGAGCACGAAGAAGGCTCCGTTGATCCACCCCTGATCGAGGGGCTTCTCACTGAAGGACCACACCCTGTCACCCTCCATCTCCAACTGACCGAAACGGGACGGCGGGTGCACCGCCGTGACCGTGGCCAGCTTGCCATGCGAGCGGTGGAACTCGACCAGTTTGGTCAGATCGACGTCGGCGACGCCGTCGCCATAGGTCATGCAAAAGGTCTGGTCGCCCACGAACGGGGCGAGTCGTTTGATGCGTCCGCCCGTGTTGGTCCAGCGGCCGGTCTCGATCAGCTCGACCTGCCACTTCTCGTCGTGTCCTTCGTCGAGGAGATGCTGGTCTCCGGTGGCCAGATCGACCCTGAGGCTCGAGTTGGCACTGATGTAGTCGGTGAAGAACCGTTTGATGTGGTCACCCTTGTAGCCGAGAGCGACCACGAACCTGCTGAAACCGTGGTGATCGTAGTGGCGCATGATGTGCCACAGGATCGGCCGTCCGCCGATCTCGACCATGGGTTTCGGCCTGATCTCGGTTTCCTCGGCCAAGCGCGATCCCATCCCACCCGCTAGTAACACGACCTTCATCACTGCCTCACCCCGGTCCAGTTGCTCCCGGCCACAGGATACCGACGGTTGTGGTGGCTTCCAGCCGGAAATGTCCGCGATGGGTCGGTCGGCCCAGCGCTTAGGCATTGATCGCGGGATGGGCTCGGGTACCCTGGCTCCGATGGGAGCACCAGTCACAATCGGCGTACCGGTCTACAACGGTGAGAACTATCTGGAGCGGGCGCTTTCGTCCATCCAGCAGCAGACCCACGAGAACCTCACGGTCCTCATCTCCGACAACGCCTCCACCGACGGCACCGAACAGATCGCACGGTCGTTCGCCACGGCTGACTCGCGCTTCGTCTACTCGCGGAACGAGCACAACATCGGCGCCGTCCCCAATTACAACAAGGTGTTCCACGCCGCCCAGACGCCGCTGTTCAAGTGGGCGGCGCACGATGACTGGATCGAACCCAGGTTCGTCGAGGCCTGTGTCGAGGGGCTCGACACCGATCCGGGGGCGATCCTGGCGTTCACCGGGGCCCGTCAGGTCGACGAGAACGATCAGGAGACCACCCCGCTGCTCGCCTACACCGAGATCACTTCCGAGGACCCGGTGGAGCGGTTCAAGGAGGTCGTTCTCAGGGAACGACTCAATCTGGCCATCTTCGGGGTGATCCGGAGCGACGTGCTCGCCCGCACCCATCTCCAGGGGACCTATCACGCCTCGTCGCGGGTGCTGGTGGCGGAGTTGGCTGTCCTCGGACGGTTCGTCCGGGTGCCCGACGTCCTGTTCGTCCATCGCAACCACCCGTCGGGGTCACTCCGTTCCCACGGCAACGCCCACGAGTTGCGCCAGTGGTACGACACGTCGCGTTCCGCCAAGGGTTACATGCCCCGGTGGGCGTACATGGGCGGGATCCTCAAGATCGCCGAGATCGGCGACCTCTCCTTCAGCCAGCAGATGGCCGTGCGCGCCGAGGCGCTCCGCTA
>JBHJOH010000044.1:0-5728 GCA_050329955.1 Acidimicrobiia bacterium
GGGCCACAATCACCTGACCATCGAAGTCTTCGAACGCGATCTTCCCCTCATCCTGATCCTGCTCGCTGCCTTCCTGCTCTCGGTGTTCGTGGCAGCGGTCGAGACGGCCCTCCTGCGGATGCCTGCGGTTCGGGTCGAGGCTCTGGTGAGCCAGGGAAGCCAGCGGGCCAAGCGCCTGTCCGGTCTGGTGCGCCGATTGCCCGAGGTTCTGAGTTCGATCCTGTTGGCGGCTCTGCTCAGCCAGATCGCCGCCGCCGCCGCCACAGGCGTCCTTGCGTACCGCTGGTTCGGCGCCCTCGGTGGGACGGCAGCCTTGGCCGTGCTCACCGTCGTGCTCTACATCTATGCCGGGGCCATTCCCAAGACCTACGCCGTTCGTCACGCCGACCGGGTGGCACTGGCACTGGTCTATCCGCTCGCCATCATGGAGCTGGTGCTTCGACCGATCACCAGGGTTCTGGTGTGGATCGCCGATCTGCAGATACCCGGTGAGGGGGTGGTCACCTCACCCAGCGTCACCGAGGACGAGCTCCGCTCACTGGCCGAACAGGCGGCGACTGCCGGCCAGATCACGAGCGAGGACCTCCAGTTCATCGAGCGGGTGTTCCGGATCGGGGACCGCCAGGCTGACGACATCATGGTCCCGCGCGCCGACATCGTGGCGGTCGACGGGACCACCAGCGTGGCACACGCCCTCGAGGTGAGCCTGGAAGCCGGCCATCGACGGCTCCCCATCTTCGACGGCTCGGTCGAGAACATCACCGGGATGGTCCTGCTCCGCGATCTCGTCAGGGTGCCCGAGGCCAAACGTGCGAATCTCGAGGTGGTGCGACTCGCCGATGAGCCGCTGGTGGTGCCCGAATCCAAGCGGGTGCTCGATCTGCTGGCGGAGATGCAGGCGTCCGGTACCCACATGGCGATCGTGGTCGACGAGTACGGCGGCACCGCCGGTTTGGTCACGGTGGAGGACATCGCCGAGGAAGTCCTCGGGTCCATCAGCGAAGACCCCACATCCGCCGAGATGGTGAAGCTCGGGGACGGCCATTGGGTGATCGCGGGCGGGCTTCCCGTGGAGGACCTCGAGCCGGTTTTCGGAGCCGCGCTCGACGATACCGAGTGGAACACGGCCGCCGGCCTGGTGCTGGGCCTGCTCGGCCGGATCCCCGAAGTAGGTGACGAGGTCACGTACTGCGACCACGTCATGCGGGTCAAGACGGTCCGGGGCCGCAGGATCACGCGGTTGGAAGTGACGAGAAGAACCGGGCACCTCGCCTGACTGGTGGCGCTCGGCCTTCGGTCAGATCTGAAGCCGGTCCCCTGCCCGGTACACCTCGATCCCGTGGTCGCGCGAGACGTGCACGGCACCCTTGCCGTAGACGGTCCAGACCTCGGGCCCACCGTACATGGCGGTGTTCTCGTCGATGCCCACCACGGTGACGGAGCGGTCGTGAAGTCGGACCACCGGTTTCATCATCTTGCCGAATCGGTCGTAGTGGGGGATGACCGAGATGGTGTCGAGCAGGCCGAGTGCCTCGCCACCGCCGGTGCGGAAGTGGGGAAGGGTGGCCGACATCGCCATCGCACCGGCCGAGCAACCAGCCAGGGCGGCGCCGCCGGCCCAGGCGGTGAGGATCGCCTCCCACACCGCGGTTCCGCGCAGTGACTCGACCAGGTGGCCCGGGTTGCCGCCCGACAGGAACACCCCACCGGCACCGGCGATGCGTTCGGCGGCCCCGATCGTGGCGGTGGCCCGGTCGACCACGTCGAGCGTCTCCACTTCGACACCGAGGGCACGGAAGTGGCCGGCGGCGAGTTCGCGCCAATAGGTGAGGCGGTGGGGGCTCTCCAATCCGGCCGCGGTGTGCAGGTGCACGACCCGGAGGGGGCGGCCGTCGAGAAGAGCCCGATCGAGATCGGCCATGACGGGGAGAAACTCCCCACTACCGAGGAGGGCGAGCGGACCTGGCATCGGGCGGAGCCTATCGGTACCGTCGACACATGCAGCGCTTCGACGTCATCGTCATCGGTGGAGGCATCGCCGGCGTCTCCGTCGGTCACTTCCTGACTGAGCAGCGCCGGAGCGTCCTGCTGGTAGAGGCCGAAGCCGCCCTCGCCCACCACACCACCGGTCGTTCGGCGGCGCTCTACTTCGAGAACTACGGCCACATGTCGATCAGGTCGCTGTCCAAGGCGTCCCGCCGCTTCTTCGAGTCGCCGCCGGCCGCGCTGGCCGACGGTCCGTTCCTCTCACCGCGGGGTGCGCTCACCATCGCCCGACCGGAGCAGTCGGAGCACTTCGAGCAGGTCGTAGCCGACGGCGCCGCCACCGGGACCACCGTCCATCGGCTGTCTCCGGCCGAGGCCGGTGGGATCGTGCCCGCCCTGCGGACGGAGCGGCTGGTGGGAGCGCTGTGGGAACCGGGCGCCGCCGACATGGACGTTGCCGCCATTCACCAGGCGTTCGTGCGCGGCATGCGTCGCAACGATGGAGAGATCCGGACAGCGTCGCCGGTCACCGCACTGCAACGCACCGGTCGAGGATGGGTGGTGACGACGCCCGGATTCACCGCCGAATGCGCCGTGGTGGTGAATGCCGCCGGAGCCTGGTGCGACATGGTGGCGGCTCTGGCGGACATCGCCCCGGTGGGGCTGGTGCCCAAGCGCCGCACCGCCTTCATGGTCCCGGGCACCGAGTCGTGGTCAGGATGGCCGCTCGTCGTCGACGTCGACCACGACTTCTACTTCAAACCCGACGGCGTGCAGCTGCTGTGCTCGCTCGCCGACGAGACCCCCTCCGACCCCTGCGACGCCCGCCCCGAGGAACTGGACATCGCCCTGGCCATCGACCGGATCAACGATGCGACAACGCTCGGGATCAGGAGTGTCCGCTCCTCGTGGGCCGGTCTGCGTTCGTTCGTTCCCGATGGGTCCATGGTGATCGGGTTCGACCCCGATGCCCCCGGGTTCTTCTGGCTGACCGGCCAGGGCGGCACCGGCATCCAGACCGCTCCCGGGGCCGGGACGCTCGCCGCCGGGCTCATCTGCAACGGGGCGGTTCCCTCCGAACTCGGCGAATTCGGGGTGGATGCAGGACTGCTCGCCGTCCGGCGTTGATAACCGGATCGAAACCCCCCCGACACCCACGCCCGATAGCGTGCGAGTTGGAGGTGACGTGATGCTTGCAAAGCGCCCGTTCAAGACCAAGGACGAGGTCGAGGTGACGTTCGAGGTGGAGCGCCCCGGGGCCGAGACCGCCGATTGGCTCTCGGAAGCCACCGACTGGGAGCCGATCCCGATGAAGCGGCGCGGGAAAGGGACCTTCAAACTGAAGGTCCGACTCCCCAAGGACGCCAACATCCAGTTCCGGTACCTCTTCGACGGTCGGGACTGGGCCAACGACGAGGCGGCCGATGCCTATTGGCCCACCGATGTCGGGGGCGACAACTCGGTGGTGTCGACCACCGTCTGACCGAATACTGGAAGTCGCTTCCCGAGGAATGCGGCCACGCCCTCGGCGTGGTCGGCGGAGGCGAGCGCTTCCAGTTCCAGGGCCCTCACCAGGGACTCGCCATCAGGCGCGGCCTGCTCGATGAGCGAGACGGCTCGTTTCATGGAGCGGACCGACAGCGGGCTGTTGGCGGCGACCTCGGAGACCAGTCGCTCCAGCGCCGTTTCGAAGTGGTCGGGCTGGTGCAGCTCATCGACGAAGCCGAACTGCGCTGCCTGGTCAGCATCGAACGGCCGCGCCGAGAAGAGGAGCCGCTTCGCCTGACCGGGGCCCAGCATCCACACCAGCCGATTGAGGGCCGGGAACGGATACAGCAGTCCGAGCCTGGCAGGCGGGATCGAGAAGGTGGCACTGGTGTCGGCGATCCGGATGTCACAGCACACCGCCAGCCCGACACCTCCCCCATGACAGGCTCCCCGGATGGCCGCCACCGTTGGGATCGGCAGATCGATGAGGGCCTGGAACGCCGTCCGGATGTGGCGAAGTCCACGCTCGGCACCGTCCGGATCCTCGAGGGCCAAGCGCAATTCGGCGACGTCGGCGCCGGCCGAGAACACCCGGGCGGTCGACGAGGCCACCACCAGCACCCGGATAGAACGATCCTGCTCAACCCGGGTCAGCAGCCCGGGGAGCGCCGACCACATCTCGTCCGAGAAGGCGTTGTGCCGATCGGGCCGGTCGATGAGCAGGGTGGCCACGGACCCCGACGTTTCGATGTGCAGATGCATCAACGTGAGTGTGGCACACCGGCACCAGACGGTCTCGGCTGACCTGTTTCAGCGCGGGACGAGCCGCGGGGTCAGCACCGGGTTGGCATCCGACCAGTCGGCGCGGAACACGCAGCGGTCACCCCGCACCACCGTGAGCCGCCATTCGAGCGGGGAACCGTCGAAACGGGTCCGGCGGTCGATCTCGAGGGCGGCTGCTCCCGGCTCCAGTCCGATCCGCGCAGCCTCCTCAGGGGTCGGCACCACCGGCCGGATCCGTTCGGTGCCTTCGCGGGGACCGACGCCACACCGTTGCCGGAGTTGTTCGTACAGCGATGTGGCCGAGAAGTCGGCGTCGACCAACGGCCGGGCGATGACGGCCGGTATCCAGACGATGTCGTGGGCGAGCGGCTCTCCGTCGGCGAGGCGGATCCGTTCCAGCACGAACAACTCTGTGTCGGGGTGGGTTTCCAGCACCATGGCGGCGCGGGGATTGGTCGTGATGCGCTGGTCGAGGACCACCGAACGCTGTCGCAACCCGTTGGCCTCGATCGTGTCGAACAGGCTGAAGGCGGTTCCGAGACGCTGCTCGATACCGTCGGCCGCAAGGAACGAGCCCCGCCCCCGCTGCCGGATCACCACGCCATCGGTCTGCATCGAGCGCACGGCCTCGCGGACGGTGTGACGGCTGACGCGGTAGCGGTCGATCAGCTCACGGTCGGTGGGAAACCGATCGTCGAACTCGCCGTTGGCGAGCCGGGTCTCGAGATCGGAGCGCACCTGCAGCCACAACGGCCCCGCGGGCGCGGTGGTCACTACGAGCCCTTCTTCACCGGCAGCCCAACGCGCTCCCAGGCGACCATCCCGCCACGGACGTTCACGGCCCCGACACCGGCGGCGCTCAACTGCTTGGTGGCCTGCGCCGATCGGTTCCCGGAACGGCAGATCACCATCACCTCGGTGTCGGCGGCAGCTTTTCGCAACCACTCGATCCGCTGGGGCAACGACTCCAGTGAGACGTGGGTGGCCCCGGGCACATGGCCGGAGCGCCACTCGTTCTTGGAGCGAACGTCGATGAGCATCACACCGTCGCCCTGGCGCTGATGAGCAGTGGCGACATCGATTCCGGAACGTCGAAACAACATGCGGCGAGAATAGTACGGACAATCGGATGGTCGACCGGATGGACTCCGGTTTCTGCCCGGCGGCTGGGAGCTGATGGCCGACACCCGTTGACGGAGAGGCATACCTCCTTCTAATGTCCGTACATTCCGAATGCGAGGAGCTGGCCATGGACGTGACCTCGATACGCACGTCGAGCCTGGGGGATGCGACCTACATCGTGACCCACGCCGACGTCGCCGTGGTGATCGACCCCCAACGAGACATCGACAGGTTTCTCGACGTGGTGGGGTCCCGGACCGTGACCCATGTGCTGGAGACGCACGTTCACAACGACTACCTGTCGGGAGGGCTCGACCTGGCCGCCCGAACCGGGGCCGACCTGGTGCTG
>JBHJOH010000045.1:0-9260 GCA_050329955.1 Acidimicrobiia bacterium
CGAAGCTCGAAGCTCGAAGCTCGAAGCTCGAAGCTCGAAGCTCGAAGCTCGAAGCTCGAAGCTCGAAGCTCGAAGCTCAGACCTCCAACACGACCTTCCCCACAACTTCCCCGGCTTCGATGGCGCGATGCGCTTTGGCAGCTTCTTCGAGGGGGAAGACGCGGGTGACGTCGATGCGGACGGCTCCGGATGCGACCAGGTCGACAGCCTGGCGCCAGCTCCGGGAGACGGTTTCGAAGTCGAGGGCGACGTGTTGGCCGCCGGAGTAGCCGACGTAGCCGACACATTTGGCACGCAGCCAGGCGGCGCCGGGCACCACCTCGGGGTCGAGGGAGGCGTTCCCGAAATGGACCAGGCGGCCGAACGGTGCCAGCACTTCGAACGAGCGTGCCCGCACCTCGCCGCCCACCGGGTCGAACACCACGTCCACCCCACGTCCGGAGGTGGCCTCCATGAGGGCGGTGTCGAACTCGTCACGGAGGAACACCCGGGAGAAGGCGTAGTTGCGGGCGTAATCGGCCTTCCACTGGGTGGAGACGGTGCCGAACACCGGCCCCAGATCCATGAGGTGGGCGGCCTGCACGAGGGTTGTGCCGCCCCCGCCCGATGCGCCGTGGATCAGCATCGACTCCCCCGGGAACACCTTCCCGGCGAGTCTGAGCAGGTTGAGCACCGAAGGGAGCACCCCCATGAGACAGGCTGCCACCGGGTCGCCCACCAGCGACGCCGGTATGGGAAGCACCCTGGAGGCGTCGGCCACCACCACTTCGGCGTAGGCGTGACCACCGGTGAGCGACGTGACCGCCATGCCCGGCCGGAGATCGGAGACGCCGTCGCCCACCGCCCGCACGGTGCCCGACGCCTCGATGCCGGGGATCATCGGCGGCGTACCCAAGCCGTCACCCCGCCGATTACGGACGTCGGTGAAGTTGACGCTCACATGGGCGACATCGATCGACACCTGCCCTGCGCCCGGTTCGGGGACCGCCACATCGTGGCACTCGAAAACCTCGGGACCGCCGAAACGGGGAACCACCATCGCTCGCATATCGCTCCTTTGGGCCAGAGGCTAGAGGGTCCTGGCCGACGCCCGGAACCGACACCGGGCGTTCCCAGCCAGGGCTCTCGGGCACCCGGCACGCACGCCGATGACGTTCACACGAGCCGGCGCAGCACGGACAGCACCCGCTCACCAGCCGGATCCTCGGCGGTCGACGGCACGAACGCCACGTCGACGCCGGCGCTGCGGTAGCGCTCGAGCCGTTCGGCGATGTCGACCCTCGACCCGTACAGCGCCACCGAGGCAAGCAGCTCGTCGGGAACCCGGCCGGCGAGCTCGGCAACGGGCATCCCTTCACGGGCGGTGGCGACGAGGTTGCCGAACCCGGCGGCGATGAACATGTCGGTATATCCAGGGGCGGCCAGGTAGTGCGCCACCTGCCCCGCGACCTGGCGTCGGGTGGCCTCGCCCGGTTCGAATGCGGCAACCACCCAGGCAACCGTTGGAATGGTCACCGACCCGGCCAGCAGTGCCGCCTGTTCGGGTGTCACCAGGTTCAGGACCATGCGGTCGGCCACTTCGTCGGCCGCCGCCACCATGCGGGGCCCGAAGGCGGCGACCGAGATGTGTGATTCCACCGGGCCTAACGCCGAGCGGTAACCGGTAGGCGATCGGCCGGTTTCGAGCTGGGTTCGGACCTCTGAAACCACCCGGCGCATGCGTTCGGGCTCGCTCCCGAAC
The DNA here is from genome assembly GCA_050329955.1 of Acidimicrobiia bacterium. GTDB lineage: Bacteria > Actinomycetota > Acidimicrobiia > Spongiisociales > ZC4RG35 > JAOUGY01. Next base: position 1,742 of record JBHJOH010000045.1, read on the forward strand.
CGCCGACCGTGGAAACGTTCCACCATCCCCGGGTTAGATGCACCCAGTGCCAGTCGCACCGGCCGACCGGCCAGGGTCGCCACCGAGGCCACCCCCCGGGCGATCGACACCGGATCGCGCACGGCGGCGGCCAGCGGCCCGAGCACCGGGGTGACCGAAGATGTCACGCCGACCACCGACCCGGCCAGGGCGAAGACATCGAAGTGGTACAGCCCCCCCATCCACAGCTCTTGGTAGCCGAGGGCGTCCGCCGCTCTCGCCACGGCCAGCGCTTCGAGGACTGGCCGATCCAGCCAGTACGGGATCACCACGCCGCTCACTGTCACTCGCCTGTGGCCCCGTCGACGAGTTCCCGCACGATGTCGATGTGGCCCAGGTGACGGGCACATTCCTGCACCACATCCACCAGCAGCCTGCCCGCCCGATTGGGATCGTCGTACGCCACGATTGCCCGTTCCGGGTCCAACCCGGCGAGGGTGGCCGCCGAGCGTTCGCACTCGGCGTCGAACGCCGCCACCACCGATTCGATCGACTCCTCCGGTCCCAGTCGGAAGTCGAACTCGAGGTCGTCCGCCCGCCACAGCGGTGGGAGATCGGAACCGCCGATGTGGATCTGGATGTGCTGCCGCTGCACCGCTGTGACGTGTTTGAGAAGCCCGAGCAGACTCATCGCCGGCGAGGTGGGGATCGGCGTCGCCTTCGCCTGCTGCTCGGAGAGTCCCGCCACCTTGTTGACGCTGGTGATCTGGACGAACTGGAGGAAAGCGATCACCGACGACAGAAGATCGAGATCACGATCAGGGAAGGGTCGCGGCCGTGGCTCGATCATGGTCCGAGCGTAGGGGATCAGCGCTTGAACGGCCGGTTGCCGTAGCCGTCCCAGTGGGCGATCGGCTCGACCGGTTTGCGCGGTGCCACCCCGAATCGGCCTGCCGGCCGCCCCATGGGGACGAGGGCGATGATCTGGAAGCGGTCCGGGACCGACAGCAGCTCCCGGAGTTCTGTCTGCTTGCTCCACCACACGGTGGTGAGCACGGTGCCGATCCCGAACGAACGGGCCGCGAGGATGAAGTTCTGGACGGCCGGGTAGACGCTGGCATACAGCGGGCCGATCTCGATGGGTCCGTCGTCGTCGACCGGGGTGATCGACACGTCCGGCATGAGGAACAGCACCAGCGCCTGTGCATGGTCGAGGTTCTCGGCCAGGGTTCGGGACGCCCGCAGCCCGCGCAGGTACTCGTCGCGTTGCGCCCCGCTCCACGACTCGGGGAGGGCGGCGAGCTGGGCACGCTCCCAGCGTTCGTAGGCGGCCCGGTAGATGTCACCGACGTCGACGCGCACCCCGGGATCGGTCACCACCAGGTACTGCCATGGCTGGCTGTTGCCACCACTGGGAGCTTGTTGGGCGGCCCGCAGACACCCGAGGATCTCGCCGTTCGTCACCGGCTCATCGGTGTAACGCCGGATGGCGCGGGTGGTCATGATGCCGTCGTACAGCTCCATCATCGGCCCTCGAAGTGGGGCGGTCGCTTCTCGCGGATGGCAGCCACCGCCTCGGCGTGATCGGCGCTGGCCATGGTCACCGTCTCGTATCCGATGGCGATGTCGAAGGCGGTGGCGAAGGCCTGCTTGACCCAGGCGTTGATCGCCGCCTTGGTGTACCGCACCGCCAGCGGCGGCCGGGCGGCCAGGCGATGGCAGAACTCCATTGCCTCGGCGTGCAGCCGATCGGCCGGCACCACGTGACTCGCCAGGCCCAGCTGGAGCGCCTCGGCGGCGTCGAGGCGGTCACCGGTGAGGAGGTACCGCTTGGCCAACATCGGCCCCACCAGCAGCGGCCAGATGCCGGTGCCGCCGTCGCCCGCCACCAGCCCCACCCGCACGTGCGGGTCGCCGATCACGGCGTCGTCGGCCATGAACACGGCATCGCACAGCAGGGCGATGGTGGCACCCAGGCCCATGGCGGGGCCGTTGACGGCGGCGACGATGGGGATCTCGGCGTCGAGGATGTTCCAGACGATGCGCTTTCCCGCCTGCCGCACGTGCTCGCGGGTCACCGGGTTGGCGAGCTCGGGGAACCAGGCGAAGTCGCCTCCGGCCGAGAACGCCTTGCGGCGCCCGGTCACCATCACCGCCCGGGCATGTTCCTCGCTTCGGATGGCAGAGAAGACCTGGTCGAGGTCGTGGTGGAGCGCTCCGTCGATGGCGTTGAGCTCGGAGCTCGGATGGTCGATCACAACCTCGAGAACGTCGCCGTGTCGCTCCAGGGTGATGGTGGAGAGGTTCACAGTTGGTTGTGGTCGCCGACGCCGAGCAGCGCCCTCCCCACCACTTCCCAGGTGGGTTGGGAGATCATCATGTGCTGAGCAGCGGTGTTGACGTCGCGGAAGCGCTGTTCCAGACGGTTGGTGCGGTAGATCGCTGTCCCCCCCGCCGCCCGGAACATCGCCTCGACCACGTCGACGGACGTCTCGGCGGCGTGGGTGGCAGCCATCCGCAACCCGGCCCGAGTGGTGCCCTCGACCGGGTGGCCGTCGACGGCGAGATCCCACGCTTCGGCGATCCGGTCACGCATGTAGGCGCGAGCCGACCCGAGGCGGGCTTCTGATTGGGCGATGGCCTGCTGCACGGCGGGCCGTTCGGCCAGCGTGCGGCGACTACCGGTGGGGACCTTCTCGGTCGCCAGCTCGACCACGTCGTCGATGGCTCCCCGGGCGATACCGAGCATCACCGACGAGACCCCCAACGCCAACATGCCGTAGAGGGGGAACCGGTAGAGCGGCTCTTCGGCCCAGGGCGGGTCGATGTCTGGGGCGATGGTGTGGTCGTCGGGGACGAAGACGTCGTCGACCCGGAAGTCGTGGCTGCCGGTGGCGGCGAGGCCCATCACGTGCCAGCTGTCGATGATCTCGACCTGGTCGGCCGGGAAGAATGCGGCGCGCAGCGTCGATTCGCCTTCGACCACGAATCCACCGGTGATCCAGTCGGCGTGCAGCGATCCCGAACAGAACGGCCACCAGCCGGAGATGCGGTAGCCGCCTTCGACCCGGGTCCCCCGGCCCTTCGGTGCGAACACTCCGGCGGTCATGGTGTGGGGGCCGTTGGCGTAGATACGCTCTGCGCCGGCGGGTGCCAGGTAGGCGGCGTTGAGAGATGCGGTGGAGGCGATCATCACGATCCAGGCGGAAGCTGCATCGCACATGGCAATCTGCTCCAACACCTCGGTCGTGGCCACAGGAGGGGATGCGAAGCCACCGAGAGCCCCCGGCAATCCCAGGCCGGGCAACCCGGACGATCGAATCGCCCCCACCACATCGTCTGACAACCTACCAGTTCGTTCGGCGTCTGGTGCCGTGCGCCGGGCCGTCTCGCCGACCTCTCTTGCTCGGAGAACAAGCTCGGTAAATTCGATCGACCTCGTAGCCATCATCTAATCTTATCAGAGCTTTCTGGATCTCGTCTCCAGTTTCTTCGGTCACGAGCGAGAATGCGCGGGAGATGCCGACCAAACGCGCATCCAGGGGGCATCATCGACCGACACGCGAGACCATCCCCATGACGACAGTTCTTCCACCACCACCGACCACCAGAAAAGCCCGGGCCACCTACGAGGCCATCATCTCCTCGACCCGCGCGGTCCTGCGGAGCCAGGGTGTGCTCTCCCCCGAGCTCATCGCCGATCATGCCGGGGTCTCCCCCGCCACCTTCTACACCTACTTCTCGTCGAAGGATGCCGTGCTCGCCGCCGCTTTCGACGCCACTCTGGAGGCGATGACCACCGAGCTCGACGAGGCCCTGTCTATCGAGGGCCTGCTCGACAACGGTCTCGAGGCAACCACCCAGACCATCGTGCGCAAGGTGATTCGGGGGTTCTCACACGACGCCCGGATCTTCCGGCTGGCAATCAGCCGACTCCCCGATTCCGAGACCATCCGTCAGGTGTACCGCCACCACGAGGGCAGCATCCTCACGGTTGTCGGTCGATTCCTGGAACTCGGACAGGCGGCCGGCATGATCCGCAAGGCCGAGACCGAGGCCATGGCCGCGGCCTTCCTGGTGACCGTTCAGGGGTACCAGAACCCGCTGATACTGCGGCCGGGATCGGGGCCGCTGGTCGAAGAGCTGACCGCCATGGTGCACGCCCTCTTCCAACCTTGAGCCCCGCCCCAACAGAGGGCGGTCAGTCGGGCTCGGCCAGCATTTTGCGGTACACCCGGACCAGGTCCGCCACATCCTCGTCATCGAGCTCCGGGAACAGCCCCGGACCCAGCGCCATCGCTTCGTCGATTCGCCGCTTCACGTCGACGCCAAGCTCGGTGAGGGCTAGCTGTTTCACCCGTCGATCAGCAAGGTCGGCTCGACGCTCGACGAACCCGAGCGCTTCCAGTCGGTCGGCGAGCGCGGTGATGTATGAGGCGTCGAAGCACAGGCGCTCGGCCGCAGACCGCATTGGCAGGGGCTCGTCGAGTTCGCGCAACGTGGCATAGAGCGGTGGTGTGAGACCGTGGCCGCGTACCACCTCGTGGAAGCGGCGGCGCATCTGCTCGCCCATCCGCCGCATCAGCTCCGCCAACTCGGCCCGTTGGTTCGATTGCGGACTATCAACCATTGACACTCACAATAGCACCTGAATAAGAAGTTGACTTTGCAAACTATCTGCGCGATGGTGGTCAGTGCAACCCTGAGACAGCCTCCACCGAGGCGAATCCGCACGATCAAGGAGACCCATGTCCGATTCCATCGTCAAGGTGGAAGGTGTGACCAAGACCTTCGGAGGCGACGTCCACGCCCTCGTCGATGTCGACCTCGAGTTCGAGCCCGGCATCATCTACGGCCTGCTCGGCCCCAACGGCGCCGGCAAGACCACCCTCATCAGAGTCCTCACCACCCTTCTCAAGCCCGACTCCGGCTCCGCCCGGGTCGCCGGAGTCGACGTCCTCGCCGACCCGGTCACCGCCCGGACCCGGCTGGGCCTCGCCGGCCAATTCGCCGCCGTCGACGACTACCTCACCGGACGCGAGAACGTCGAGATGGTCGGCCGGCTCTACAACCTCACGAGAACCGAGGCCACCAGACGTGCCGACGAAGTTCTCGAACGCATCCACCTCAGCGAAGCCGCCGACCGGCCCGTTCGCACCTATTCGGGCGGCATGCGGCGCCGACTCGACCTGGCGGCGTCGATGATCGGGCGTCCCCAGGTGCTCTTCCTCGACGAGCCCACCACCGGGATCGATCCGCGCAGCCGGATCGACGTGTGGGAGCTGATCCAGGACCTGGTCGCCGACGGAACCACCATCCTGCTCACCACCCAGTATCTCGATGAGGCCGACCAGCTGGCGGCACGGGTCGGTGTCATCGATCAGGGACGGCTCATCACCGAAGGGACCCCCGACGAGCTCAAGGACAAACTGGGCGGGTCGGTGGTCGAACTCAGCGTCGCCGAGGAGTGCCACCAGGCCACCATCGCCGCGTTGCGGAGCATCAACGGTGACGAGCCGGTGGTCGACACCGTCTCCAGGAAGATCTCGGTGCCCGCCCCTGACGGCTCCAAGTCGCTCATGCAGGCGGTGCGAGCGCTCGACGAAGCCCAGATCACACCCGACGACATGACCCTGCGCAAACCCACGCTCGACGATGTGTTCCTCAGCCTGACCGGGCACATCGCAGAAGAGACCGCCAAGAAGCCCGACGCCGGCGGTCGCCGCCGGCGTCCCGGGAGGAACTCCGAATGACCACCGTACAACCGTCCCCGGCCCGCATGTCCGTGGGGCACATGCTCAAAGACACCTGGGTCATCACGAAGCGCAACCTGCTCCGAAACGTCCGACTCCCCCAGCTCCTGCTGTTCTCGACCATCCAGCCGGTAATGTTCCTGTTCCTGTTCAACTTCGTGTTCGGTGGGGCACTCGGCGCCAGCCTTCCCCCTGCCGCCGGAGGGGACTACATCAACTGGATCGTGCCGGGACTCCTCATCCAGGTTGCGGCTTTCGGCGCCGGCCAGACGGCGCTCGGGCTGACCGAGGACCTGAGCAAGGGCGTGATCGACCGGTTCCGTGCCCTGCCCATGGCCCGATCGGCGGTGCTGGCGGGTCGCACACTGTCGGACGCCATCCGCAACGGAGCGGTCATCACCCTGATGCTGGCGGTCGGGTTCCTGCTCGGGTTCCGCTGGCAGACCTCGATCTTCGGGATGATCGGAGCGATGCTGGTGGCGATGCTGTTCGCCTACGCACTTTCGTGGGTGATGGCATCGATCGGACTGGCCGTGAAGAACCCCGAAGCAGCCCAGTCGGCGGTGTTCCTGCCGGTGTTCCCGCTGGTGTTCGCCTCGTCGGTGTTCGTCCCCACCCAGACCATGCCCGACTGGCTCCGAACCTTCGCCGACAACCAGCCGATCACCGTCACCGCCAACGCCCTCCGCGGCCTCATCCTGGGCGAAGGGGCGCTCCTCCCGGGCCAGACCGTGACCGGTCAGGTATTGGCCGCTGTCGCCTGGGCAGTCGGAATCCTCGCCGTCTTCGCTCCGCTGGCGGTGCGGCAGTACCGGAAGATCACGGACTGAACAGCGAGCGACGAGCGACTGTCCTCAACGGACTGTTTCCACCCAGGGCATTCCGCGGTCGGGGTCGGTCTCGCGGGGGAGGCCGAGGATGAGTTCGGAGATGATGTTGCGGAGCACCTGGGAGGTTCCGCCGCCGATGGTGAGGGCACGGGAGTAGAGGAAGCCCCAGTCCCATTCGTCCTCGCCGACCCGACGTTCGGCGCTGAGCATGCCGTCGGGACCGGACAGGTCCTTGGCCAGTTCCATCGTCGTCTGGCCGTGGCGGTCCGCCATGAACTTCTTGACGGCCGCTTCGGGTCCGGGCCCGCGTCCGGCCATCAGCTGAGAGAGGATGCGGTAGCCGAGGATGCGCATCACCTCGGCCTCGATGTGGAGGCGTACCGCCCGGTCGCGGATACGCGGATCGTCGGCGCCGCGCACCCGGTCGATCAGATCGACAGTTTCGGGGCCCTGCCCCCACAACACACCCCCGGACGAAAGCGAGACGCGCTCATTGCCGAGGGTCATCTTGGCGAGCGCCCACCCGGCGTTCTCGGGGCCGACCAGACTCTCGGCGGGGATGTGGGCGTCGGTGAAGAACACCTCGCAGAAGCCGAGGTCGCCCGTCATCTGCTTGATGGGCCGCACCTCGACACCGGGGGCATCCATCGGGCAGATGAAATACGAAACGCCCTGATGCTTGGCGACATGGGGGTCGGTGCGGGCCAGGAGGATGCCGTACTGCGACCGCTCGGCGTAGGTGGTCCACACCTTCTGCCCGTTGAGGACGTACTCGTCGCCGTCGCGGACGGCTCTGGTGGCCATCGAGGCGAGGTCGGAGCCGGCACCGGGCTCCGAGAAGAGCTGGCACCAGAACTCACTGCCTTCCAGCAGCGGCCACAGGTAGCGGCTGCGCTGCTCATCCGAGCCTGCGGCCAGGATGGTGGGGCCGGCCCAGCCGATGCCGATCGGGTTGTG
>JBHJOH010000046.1:0-43049 GCA_050329955.1 Acidimicrobiia bacterium
GGAGCGCGAGCGTGGCATCACGATCCTCGCCAAGGCCGCCTCCGTCGAGTGGAAGGGCGTGCGCATCAATCTGGTCGACACTCCAGGCCACTCGGACTTCGGTGGCGAGGTCGAGCGGGCGCTCGCCATGGTCGACGGGGTTTTGCTGCTGGTCGACGCCGCCGAGGGTCCGTTGCCCCAGACCCGCTACGTGTTGTCCAAGGCGCTGTCATTGGGCCTCCCCGCCGTGGTGGTCATCAACAAGGTCGATCGCGCAGATGCCCGTCCCGAGGAAGTGGTGGACGAGGTCTACGAGCTCTTCTTCGATCTGGGCGCCTCCGAAACCCACATCGAGTTCCCGATCGTGTCTTCCGTCGCCCGCCACGGCCGTGCCGTCGCCGGGATCGGCATGCCCGACGACGATGCCGATCTCGGGCCGCTCTTCGACGCCATCCTCGATACGGTCCCGGCCCCGGCCGGCGACTCTTCGGCGCCGCTGCAGGCGATCGTCACCAATCTGGACGCCTCGGACTACCTGGGACGCCTCGCCATCGGACGGGTGGTGCAGGGAACGCTGACAGCCGGATCCCAGGTTGCGCTGTGTCACTCCAACGACGAAGAGGCACCGATCAAGCGGCGCCTGACCCATCTCTTGGGTTTCGAGGGACTCAGGCGCGTCGATGTCGAGACCCGCTTCGCCGGCGACCTCTTCGTGATGGCCGGCTTCCCCGAGGTCGAGATCGGCGATACCCTCGCCGACCCCACCAACCCGGTCCCCTTGCCCCGCCTCACCGTCGACGAACCGGTGCTGCGCATGACCTTCGGGGTCAACACCTCACCGTTGGCCGGTCGCGACGGCAAGTACCTCACCTCCCGTCAGATCAAGGATCGCCTCGACCGCGAGGTGCTGGGCAACGTCTCGATACGCATCGGGCCGACCAGCTCGCCCGAGGTCATCGAAGTCGCCGGCCGTGGGGAGCTGCAGCTGGCCGTGCTCATCGAATCGATGCGACGGGAGGGCTTCGAACTCCAGGTGAGTCGTCCCGAGGTCATCCTTCGTGAAATCGACGGCAAGCCGCATGAGCCGCTAGAACGTGGCGTGGTCGACGTCCCCGACGAGTACGTGGGGACCGTGACCCAGGCGGTGGCGCCCCGCAAGGGCACCGTGCTCGACCTGCGCCCCGGCGACCGTGGCCGCACCATCATCACCCTCACCGCCCCCGCCCGCGGCCTGATCGGCTTCCGGTCTCTGCTGATGACGGCCACCCGCGGCACCGCTCTGGTTCATCAGCACCATGAGGGCTGGATCAAGTGGGTGGGAGAGTTGCCGCACCGTCATGGCGGGCCGGTCATCTCCGATCGTCAGGGCGTGTCGACCGGGTTCGCTCTCGACAACCTCCAGAAGCGCACCGAACTCTTCATCGGCCCCGGCGAGGATGTCTACGAGGGCATGATCTTCGGCGAGAACAGTCGACCCGACGAGATGCCGGCCAACCCCACCAAGGCCAAGCAGCCCACCAACATCCGCGCCTCCGGATCCGATGACGCCATCAAGCTGACCCCACCGAAGCGACTGACGCTGGAACTGGCGATCGAGTGGATCGCCGAGGACGAGCTGGTCGAGGTCACCCCCAGCGCCATCCGGGTCCGCAAGCGCTACCTCACCGAGTCCGAGCGCAAACAGGCTGCCAAGAAGCGTTCCTGACCCTCGTCGGTAGGCTCCCACTGGTAGCATGCCGACCCGCATGAGGATCGCCCGGTTCGAGACATTCGTGGTGGGTGTGCCCCCTCCGCACTTCGGTGGTCGCTACTGGGTCTTCCTGAAACTCGTCACCGATTCGGGAGTGGTCGGCTACGGCGAGGTGTACTCGGTTCCTTTCCATCCCGCCGTCGTCGCCCGCATGATCGAAGACGTGTGTGAACGGAAGGTGGTGGGCACCGATCCGTTCGACATCGAGCGGCTGTGGCGCACCGTCTATTCGAGTGGCTACGGGCAACGCCCCGACATCTCCCTGCTGGGCATCCTCAGCGGTATCGAGATGGCCTGCTGGGACATCATCGGCAAAGAGGTGGGCCAACCTGCTCACCGCCTCCTCGGCGGTCGGGTGCACGATCGGCTCCGGTCGTACACCTACCTCTACCCGAAGGAAGGGGATCCGGCCGATGTGTACATCGATCCCGATCTGGCGGCGGCTCGGGCGGTCGAGTACGTCGAGCAGGGCTTCACCGCCGTCAAGTTCGATCCCGCCGGTCCCTACAGCGCCTTCGATCCCCGGCAGTTATCGTTGGAAGCACTGGATCTGTCGGAGCGGTTCGTGCGGACCATCCGGGAAGCGGTGGGCCCCCGGTGTGATCTGTTGTTCGGCACCCACGGGCAGATGACACCGGCGGGAGCGGTCCGCCTCGCCCGCCGGCTCGAGGCCTACGACCCGTTGTGGCTGGAGGAGCCGGTTCCGGCGGAGATGCCCGAGGAGATGGCACTGGTCGCCCGCCAGACCACCATTCCCATCGCCACCGGGGAGCGGCTCACCACCAAGTACGAGTTCGCCCGGGTGCTGGAACATCGTTCGGCGGCGATCCTGCAGATGGCGCTCGGGCGGGTCGGCGGCCTGCTCGAGGCCAAGAAGATCGCCGGGATGGCCGAGGCCCGGTATGTCCAGATTGCCCCGCATCTGTACTGCGGCCCGATCGCAGCCGCGGCCGACATCCAGCTGAGCGCATGTACGCCCAACTTCCTCATCCAGGAGAGCATCGGCACCTGGGACGGGTTCCACGCCGAGGTGGTCAAATCACCGATCGCCTGGGAGGACGGATACATCGTGCCCCCCGAGGCGCCCGGGCTGGGTATCGAACTGGACGAGGAGGTGGCCCGGGCTCATCCCTACGAGGGGAAGCTGCTTCACCTCGAGATGACCGATCGACCGATCTGAGGGAGACATGACACGGTGTGGATTCATCGGCCTGGGCAATCTCGGGCTGCATCTTGCTGCGAGCCTCCAGCGCGGCGGCTTCGACCTGACGGTGTCCGACCTCAACAAGGATGCCGCCCAACCGCTGATCGACGCCGGAGCCGGCTGGGCCGAGTCGGCGGCCGAGTTGGCATCGAAGGTCGATGTGGTGTTCACATGCCTGCCGTCCTCGAAGGCGGTCGACGCCGTGATCACGGGGCAGGGCGGCATCCTCTCGGGTGCTCATGAGGGTTTGGTGTGGGTGGACATGAGCACCAATGACTTCGACGAGACCCGGCGACTGGCCGCGCTCGCCGCCGAGGTCGGCGTCATCTGCCTGGAGGCCCCGGTCACCGGTGGTGTCCACAAGGCTGCCGCCGGCGAGATCACCGTCATCGTGGGCGGCGACGAGGAGGTCTACGCCCGCCTGCGCCCGCTGCTGGAGGCGATGGGCGATCCGGTCATCCACATGGGTCCGTTGGGCAGTGCGGCCATCATCAAGGTCATCACCAACATGCTCGCCTTCATTCACCTGGTCGCCGCCGGGGAGGCTTTGATGCTGGCAAAGCGGGGGGGCCTGGACCTCGCCAAGTCCTTCGAGGTGATTCGCAGCAGCTCCGGGAACAGTTTCGTGCACGAGACCGAGAGCCAGGTGATCCTCAACGGCAGCTACAACATCGGCTTCACGATGGACCTGGCCTGTAAGGACCTGGGCTTCGCCCACCATCTGGGGAGCGAGTTCGGTGTGCCGCTCGAAGTTGCCGGTCTGGTCGAACAGATCTTCATCCGGGCCCGCTCGCAGTACGGCGGCGGCGCCTGGTCGAGCCAGGTGGTGAAGTTGTTGGAGGATGCGCTGGGCACCGATCTTCGGGCGCCGGGGTTCCCCGAGGTGCTGACGTGACCACTACGACGCTCGCCGCCGTCTCGTACTCGCCCGACCGTCCCCTCGAGATCGAGGAGGTGCATCTCGACCCTCCTGGCCCGGGGGAGGTTCAGGTGCGCGTCGCCGCCACCGCCATCTGCCACAGTGACATGTCGTTCTTCGACGGCTCCTGGGGCGCGCTCGAGCCGGCGGTGTTCGGACACGAGACGGCGGGAGTGGTGTCGGCTGTCGGGGCCGGGGTGTCCACCGTGGCACCCGGCGACTCGGTGGTCGTGACCCTGGTCCGGTACTGCGGGGAGTGTTTCTTCTGTCAGGCGGGCGAGCCCACCTTCTGTGCCGCCCGGTTCCCGCTCGACGAGGAGACTCGCCTGCACCGCCCCGACGGGGCCCCGTTGGGCCAGGGTCTCAAGGTGGGGGGCTTTGCCGGGGAGGTGGTGGCCCACTCGTCTCAGGTGATCCCGGTGCCCTCCGACCTGGCGCCCGACCTCGCATCGCTCCTGGCGTGCGGGGTGCTGACCGGGGTGGGGGCGGTGACCCGCACGGCCCGGGTCGAGCCGGGGATGGTTGTCGCCGTCATCGGAGTGGGCGGCGTGGGACTCAACGTCGTCCAGGGAGCCCGTATCGCCGGAGCCGCCCGGATCGTCGCCATCGACCTCGCCGCCAGCAAGCTCGAGGCGGCGGTCTCGTTCGGGGCCACCGACACCGTCGACGCCGGCGTGGCCGTCGACCAGGTACGGGAGCTCACCGACGGTCGCGGTGCCGACGTGGTGTTCGTCGCCGCCGGGAGTGGCCGTGCCATCGACTCGGGCCTGGCGATGACCCGGCGTGGTGGCAGCCTGTGCGTCGTTGGGATGCCGGCCAACGGGGTTGCCACCGAGCTCGAGCTGGGTTACCTCGCCGCGGCGGGCCAGCGGATCATCGGCTCGAAGATGGGTTCGGCGATCCCCAGCGTGGACATCCCATGGCTGGTGTCACTGCACGCCGAGGGTCGACTCGATCTCGAGAACCTGGTGACCCGCAGCTATCCGCTCATCGACATCGCCACCGCGGTGGCGGAGGTTCGATCGGGTGGAGCTCTCCGCAACGTGATCTCGTTCTCCGATTGAAGATCATGCCCTGATCAGAACGGCCGGCTCCCAGCCCCGGAGGGCGTTGAGGCGTGCCAAGGCTTGGGCGCCCGCCAGATCGGTCGCGAGGATCGGATGCTCCACCAGGCGCCCGTCGTCGAGCGCCACGGCACGTTCGATCCCGGGAAGACAACCCGATGCCAGGGGAGGGGTGCCCCACTGACCGTCGATCAGCGCCGCCAGGTTGGCGATGGTGGTCTCGGTTACCTCGCCGTTTGTGTTCACAAGCACCACGTCGTCGGCGTCGGGGTGTCGGAGGCGGGCTTCGTCGTACACGCGGCGGTTGGAGGTCTTGTGCCGGAGGAACGGGTCTTCGGGGTCAACCGGCACCGTGTCGAGTGCCAGGCGGAGCGGCTGGGATGGCGGGAGGGGGGCGGGTTCGGCATCCACCGCCACCCACCCCGTTCGGTCGACCAGGAGCCGAACCCGGAGGGCTGCTTCGTGGCCGCGTGTGGCCCGCTCGAGCGCGGCCCTGACCTCGGCGGGATCGAGGGGAACATCGAAGTACCAGGCGGAGTCGGCCAGTCGGTGCAGATGCCGGCTGAAATGACGAAACCCGCCGACCGGATCCCACCGCATGGTTTCGAGCAACGAGAAGTCCGCCGATCGCCGGGCCAGCACCTGAGCCTTGAGGAGGGCCTCCTGGTACTCGTCTTCGGGGGTCGAGTCGTAGGTGATACCGCCGCCGGTCCCGTACCAGGCCCGCCCGGTGCTGCGGTCGGCCAGCACGGTCCGGATGCCGACGTTGAAGGCCCACTGCGGTTCGCCGTCGGTGCCGGGGCCGCCGAACCCGATGGCGCCGCAGTACACGCCGCGCGGGTCGGACTCGAGTTCGGCGATGATGCGCATGGTGGCGAGCTTGGGCGCCCCGGTGATCGAGGCGCACGGGAAGATGGCGGCGAACACGTCGAGGAGGTCGGTCCCCGGTAGGGGGTCGGCGACCACGGTGGATGTCAGTTGCCAGACGGTGTCGTACTTCTCCGTGGTGAACAGGGCGGGCACCCGGACGGTGCCGGTTCGGGCCACCCGTCCGAGATCGTTGCGGACCATGTCGACGATCATGAGGTTCTCGGCGCGGTTCTTCTCGGAGTGCTCCAGCCACACCCGGCGCGCCTCGTCGTCGGTGAGGTCGATGCCTCGTCGGGTGGTGCCTTTCATGGGCTTCGAGGTGATGCGCCCGTGGCGCCACTCGAGGAAGAGCTCGGGCGAGGCCGATGCCACCACCCAGCGTCCGGTGTCGATGAATGCCCCGTAGGCGGTGTTCTGGGAGCCGGAGAGGTCCCGGTACAGGGCCATGGCGTCGCCTTCGAACTCGGACTCCATGCGGAACGTGTAGTTGACCTGGTAGGTCTCGCCGTTGCGGATGTGGTGGCGGATGGCCGCAACGGCGGCGGAGTGCTGCTGTGCCGACACCGTGGGTGTCCACGGTCCGAGCCGGTAGGTGCCGGGCGCTGCATCGTCGGTGGGTCCGCGGGACTCGAAGACGGCGAACCAGGCAAAGGGGAGCTCGCCGAGGGCGGTCCCTTCGGGCGGCCGAACCGTTGTGGCCCGCTCGAAGGCCGGCGCTGCTTCGTAGGTGACCCACCCGGCCACCCATCGGCCGGCACGGACGGCCTGATCGGCTCGGGCGACCACTTCGGCAACGTCGTCGAGTGAGGTGGCCTGGAGTGTCTCGATCGGCCCCTCGAGCTGAAACGATCTCCGTCGGCGGGGCCGCAGGTCGTCGAATCGGGCCCGGACGGGCGGTGCCGTCATGCCGGCCGGTGCCGCTTGCGGTAGGCGGCGACGTTCTCCCGGGTGGAGCACGTCGAAGAACAGTGGCGACGCGACCGGTTGCGCGAGATGTCCAGGAACACGTCGTGGCAGTCCGCCGAGGCACAGACACCGAGCCGCCCGATGCCCTGATCGACCACGACGGTGGCGAGTCCCATCGCAGCCACCACCGCCAGCCACCGGGCGAAGCTGGTCCCCGGGGTCTCGAAGTGGAGATGGGGCACGCCGCCATGGGTGGAGACCCGGGGAGCGGCCCCGTTCTCGGCGAGGATTCGATTGATGATGGCCGCTGCCTGGTCGGGTTCGGACGCCTCGAACACCGCCCGGAGGGCTCTTCGCAACGCCCGAACCGGCTCCACATCGCTCTCGACCGGAGGGACGGAATCCTCCATCCAGATGTCACGGTGTCGTTCCAGGAAGACCTCGAGATCCCCCAGAAACATGAGCGAATCGCGCCTGTCGACCAGCTTACCGTCAGTGTTGACGAGCTCGACCACCAGTCCCAACGGTGCGCTGCTGTAATGAGAGAAGTCCACTTGAGTTATTACCTTACCGCAGGTATAGTAAGAGTCATAAGAGATTACAACCATTACTGATCCGAATCGCCTGCGGCAAACCGCCGTCAGGGACTCGGAGAGTAACTCCACAAGAAGGAAACGAACGTGTCGCATCCGCAGATGTTGTATTACCTGGCAGTCACCCAGATCGAAGAGGCACATCGCCTGGCCGATCGCGCCCGCGATGCCGCCGAGGCAGTCAAGGTGCGTCGGGCCCGTCGGGCGGCAGCCAACGAGGTACCCCCGGTGCCGGAAGAGGTGGTGGAGCGTGTTCCGAGTCTGGTGTGACAGCTACGGTCACGAGGTCCTGATCGCGGGATACCAGGTGCGCGGTGTCGAACGTCGTCACGATGGTGATGTCACTTCGTTCCTGTGCGCCTGCGGCCGTGAGGCCAGCGTGCAGGCCGGTTCAGGAGCCAGTGTCCATCATGCGGTTGCGGAGCGGCTTCCGCTCGCAGTCTGACGCTCGGTCGGTCGGTGTGAACCGACCCGACGGTTCCCGATCCCGATCCCGATCCCGATCCCGATCCCGAACTGGGGACGAAATCGACACGCCACGCGTCGATTTCGTCCCCAGTTTCGTTTGGTGGGACCCGGGACGGGTCACGACTGGCGTGCTCTCGCCAGCACCTCGTCGATCGGGGTCACGGCGAGATCGCCCAGCTCCTGAACGTACTCGTACCCGAAACGGCCCTTGATGCAGAGGTGGCCCTCGGTGACCGAATGGTCCTGGGGAGAGGTGACCTTCACGATCCGGTTGTCCTGAACGTGCAGCTCCAGGTTGCAGCCCACCCCGCAGTACGAGCACACGGTTCGGGTGACCGTCTGGTCCTCGGGATGCCACATTTCGGCGGTGCGAAGCTCGTGCTCCGAGCGGAACATGAGCGCTCCGGTGGGGCAGACGCCCACGCAGTTCCCGCAGAACACGCAGGCGGAATCGGTGAGGCCGGTGTCGAACTCGGTCGAGATACGGGCGTCGAACCCCCGACCGGCCACGGCGATGGCGTAGGTGTTCTGGGCGTCCTCGCCGCATGCCTCCACGCACTTGTAGCAGAGGATGCAGCGTGAGTAGTCGCGCACGTACAGATGGTTGTCGACCTTGATCGGTTGATGCACCGTTTCGGCGTCCATGCCATCGGCGGGGTGGTGGTGGCCGGTCCGCCGCCGGTCGCGGTCGGTGACCGGGGGAGCGGGTGGTCCGAAGCGATCGGGATCACAGCCGTACTCGGCCATCCAACCCTTGGTCTCGGCGTTGACCAGTGACATGTCCACCGACGACGCCAGGAATTCGAAGACCACCTTGCGGCTCAGCCGCACCCGTTCCGAGTCGGTGTGAACGACCATCCCGTTCTCGACGGGCCGGGAGCACGACGGCACCAGCGTCCGGCTTCCCTCCACCTCGACCACACACACCCGGCACACGTTCATCGGGGTCAGGGTCTCGAGATGACACAGCGTCGGTTGCTCGCTGTCGACCGCACGGCACGCCTCCAGCAGGGTGGCACCGGCGCGCACCGTGACCGGTGCGCCGTCGAGCGTGATGGTGACCAGGTCGGTCATACCAACCCCATCCGCATGGCGCTCAGGACCGCCGACGAAGCCGTGTGGCCCAACCCACAGATCGACGAGTCCTTCATGGCCCGGTCCATCTCCACGATCAGCGGGATGTCGATACCCTCCCCGGCCCGGGCCCGTCCCACCGCCTCTTCGATCCGCACGGTGCCCACCCGGCAGGGAACACACTGTCCGCAGCTCTCATCCCGGAAGAACCGGGCGATGCGGGCCACGATGTCACCCATGTCGCGGGTGGTGTTGAACGGCATCACCACCCCCGAACCGAGCGAGAACCCGTTGGCGCGGGCTGATTCGAACGAGAGCGGCACGTCCAGCATGTCCGGCCCCACGAAGGTGCCGGCGGCACCGCCCAACAGGATGCACCGCAGCTCGCCCACCACATCACCGGCCTGTTCCAGAACCGAACGCAGGGTGGTGCCGAACGGTTCCTCGTAGACCCCGGGACGGGCGATGTCGCCCGACAGGCACATGAGGCGGGTGCCGGTGGACTCCGCGGTGCCCATGGCGGCGAAGGCGGCACCACCGTTGGTGAGGATCCAGGCAACGTTGGCGAAGGTCTCCACCGAGTTGAGCAGGGTGGGTTTCCCGAACAGCCCGGATTCCACCGGGAACGGCGGCTTCTGGCGCGGCTCGCCGCGGAACCCTTCGATCGAATTGAAGAGGGCGGTCTCCTCGCCGCAGATGTAGGCGCCCTGGCCTCTCCGGACCTCCAGATGGAACGACGTGCCGGTGCCCATCACGTCGGCGCCCAGCAGACCGGCCGCTTCGGCCTGGGCGATGGCGGTGCGGAGCCGGCGGGGGGCGACCGGGTATTCGCCCCGGATGTAGATGAACCCCTGCTCTGCTCCCACGGTGAAGGCGGCGACGGTCATCGCCTCGATCAGGGCGAACGGGTCGCCCTCCATGATCACCCGGTCCTTGAAGGTGCCGGGCTCGGACTCGTCGGCGTTGCAGGCGACGTACTTGGGTTGGGCAGGTTGGTTTCGCACCGCCTCCCACTTGACGCCGGTCGGGAAGGCGGCTCCGCCGCGACCGCGCAGGTTCGACGCCTTCATCTCGGCGATGACGCCGTCGGGCCCGAGCGCCACGGCATGCGTCAGAGCGGTGTAGCCGTCGCGGGAGCGATACGAGTCGAGATCCTCGGGGTCGGTGGTGTTGACGTGCCGCAACAGCCGGTCGCCGACGACGTAGGGCAGCGGCGGTTCGCTCTCGGCTCCGTCGAGCACCGCCACCACGTCGTCCCGGGACGCCCCGGTCACCACCAGGTCGTCGGCGCCCGCCCGCTGGATGTAGGCGGCAGGACCCCGGTCGCACTGACCGATGCAGGGAGTGGGATGGACGTCATCACGGCCCTCGAGCGACGTCAACAAGGCGGCCCCTTCGGCCAGGCGGCAGGCGGTGTCGTCGCAGATGTGGGCCACCCGGGGCGGGGACTCCTCCAGAGCGATCAGGGCGTAGAACGACGCCACCGAGAACACCTCGGCGGGCGGGACATGCAGGCGACGAGCGATCTCGTCGACCGCCCCCTTGCTGACATACCCGATGGTGGACTGGACCGCATCGAGGGCCGGGAGCAGATGATGGCGCAGCGACGTTCGCTCGGTACGCACCACCCGTCCTTCGAGGTCCACCGTTTCGGCGGCGGGGACGGCGGCGGCGATAGCCGCCACCTCGGCAGCCGTCGCCTCGACCCCCATGAGCTTCAGATCCACGACCTCTCCTTCCAACTGGGGTCGAAATCGACCGTCAGACGGTCGATTTCGACCCCAGAACGCGGGTTGGTGGAGGTCATCCCGCCGTCACCGACAGCTTCTCGATGCGGATGGCCGTCGCCTTGAACTCGGCGGTGCCGGACTTCGGATCCCACGCCTCGATCGTCAACTCATTGATGTCGATGTCGTCGGGGTAGTGCACCGCCATGAACGTCAAGCCGGGCCGCAGACCCGGGTCCACCCGCACCGGGGCCTCGATCTCGCCCCTCCGGGACGACAGAGACACCATCTCGCCCGGCGTCAGGTCGAGACGCTCGGCATCCTCGGGAGACACATCGATGGTGCATCCGATCCGGATAGGAGAATCGAAACCACCCGACTGAACCC
This sequence comes from Acidimicrobiia bacterium, assembly GCA_050329955.1. Lineage (GTDB taxonomy): Bacteria > Actinomycetota > Acidimicrobiia > Spongiisociales > ZC4RG35 > JAOUGY01. The sequence goes on from JBHJOH010000046.1 coordinate 10,942, forward strand.
CGGTGTTGTACCCGTCCAGATGTCGCCCCGTCGTCATGCGAAGCGGGAACTCATCGCTCAGCCGATCGACCGGGGGAGCCCACTCCACCGGGAAGAACGGCGCCGGATCCACCACATGGTCCTCCCACAGGCGGGCGTGGAGGAACTGGCTACCCGGATGTGATTCATCCGGGCAGGGCCACTGAATCCCGCCCGACTCCTCCAGCCGGGCATAACCCATGCCCCGGTGCGGGGGCGACAGGCTTCGCAGCTCGTCCCACACCTGCTCGGCGGTCGGTCGGCCCCACCCGGCGCCCAACGCCTCGGCCATCATCGACAGGATCTCGATATCGGTCCTGGCATCACCGGGCGGAGTGAGCGCAGCCCGGACCCGTTGCACCCGGCGCTCCGACGACGTCACCGTGCCCTCGCCCTCGCACCAGTCGGCGGCCGCCGGGAACACCACATCGGCCATCTCGGCGGTCTTCGTCAGGAAGATGTCCTGCACCACCATGAAGTCCAGGGCCTCCAGCCTGCGCTTTGTGTGATGCGAATCCGCCTCGGACTGGGCCGGGTTCTCGCCCAGCACGTACAGCGCCCGCAGCTTCCCCGCCTCCATCGCCTCGAACATCTGGGTCAGATGCCATCCACGCTTGGGGGGAATCGGACGATTCCACACCGCTTCGAAATCCGCCCGGTCGGCATCGCTCTCCACATCCCGGAAGCCCGGAAGCTTGTTCGGCAGGGCGCCCATGTCACCGCCGCCCTGCACGTTGTTCTGCCCGCGGATCGGGACCAGGCCCGACCCGTAGCGGCCCACATGACCTGTCAGCAACGCCAGGCTGATAAGCGCCAGCACGTTGTCGGTGGCGTTGTGATGCTCGGTGATGCCCAGCGTCCAACAGATCTGCGCAGTCCCGGCAGTTGCATAGGCGATCGCCGTCTCACGGATCACCTCGCCCGGAATCCCCGTGATCTCGGCCGCCCGCTCCAGCGTGAACGACTGGAGGTTCGCCCGGTACTCATCGAAGCCGGTAGTGGCCCTCTCGATGAACGGCATGTGCGCCAGGCCCTCGTCGATGATCACTTTGGCCATCGCATTCGCCAGCGCAATGTCGGAACCCACATCGATGCCCAGCCACACATCCGCCCACTGCGCCGACTCACTCCGGCGCGGATCGACCGTGTACAAGCGGGCGCCGTTGCGCACCCCCTTCAGGAGGTGATGGAAGAAGATCGGATGCGCATTGCGCGCGTTCGAACCCCAAAGGATGATCAGATCGGTGTTCTCGATCTCCTCATAGGAACTGGTACCGCCACCCACTCCGAGAACCGCCACCAGACCGGTGACGCTGGGAGCGTGTCAAGTGCGGTTACAGGAATCGATGTTGTTGGTGCCCAATGCGGTCCGGGCGAACTTCTGCGCCAGGTAGTTGGTCTCGTTGGTCGCCTTCGAACAACTGAACATCCCCAGCGCCATCGGACCGTGCTCGGCCCGGACAGTCGCAAAACCGTCGGCGGCACGTCGGATCGCCTCATCCCAGCTCGCTGGGCGAAGCACCCCATCCTCACGCACCAACGGTGTCGTCAAACGTGGACGTCGTGACATCTCTGATCACCTCCTTTCTATTGCGGGCGGACTTCCGCCCCGCGCCGTCGTTACACCGGATCATGTTGTTGATGTGGTTGACGCCGGGCGGAACAGACGCCGGTCCGCCCGGGCTACCGCTCGCGTCTCCTGACTTCCGGCTCCTCGCCTTGGCCTCTGGCCTCTGGCTTCTTGGCTCCTGGCTCCTGGCCCCTGCTCACCGATTCTGTCACATCCCTCTCGTACGTTCTCTTCGGGAGGGCAGGAGGTACGATCGATGACAACAATGGCTGATCCGCGACAGGCGTTGCGCCACAAACTGGCCGAGGTTCTCGGCGAACGGCATGCCGAGACGCTCATGCGCGCTCTTCCCACACCGGAAGGAATCGACCTGGCCACCCGTTCGGACACCGACGCACTGGGCACCCGTATCGATGGACTCGAGACGAGGGTTGGTGTGCTGGAAAGTCGGATGGATGAGCTCGAGGTACGGATGGGAGCCCTCGAGGTGCGGATGGATGCGCTCGAGGTGAGAATGGAGCGGGTCGAGATGCGACTCGACATGGTGTTCGAGGCTCTGCGGGCGCAGTCCGAGTCGTTCGGCACCGAACTGCGAGCGCAGACCCGGACATTCACGCTGTCGCAGGTGGGGGCGATGGCCACCATCGGAGCGGTGTTCACGGCCGCGCTGGCCATCAATTGACCGCCAGTTCCGGCGATGGGCGGGTGACGATGCAGAACTCGTTGTCGTCGGGGTCGGCGATCACGGTGAGGGCGTAGTCGGACTCCTCGACCGACCACCGGCGTGTTCCGCCGGCGGCCAAGATCGCCTCGACCAGATCGTCGTCTCCCAACAGCTCTAGGTGCACCCGGTTCTTCACAGACTTGGCATCGGTGGTCTGCTGGAGGATCAGCTTCACCCCGGGTGCGATCTCTGAGAGGTACTGGTAGGTGCCGTCTCGGCGGAGGGAATGCACACCCAGGGCGGCCGAATAGAACGCGCACGAACGGTCCAGGTCCGTCACGTCCACCGTCACGCCGACCAGCATGGCGTTCAGAACAACCCGACGACGTTGCCGTCGTCGTCGATGTCGACCTTCATGTAGGCGGGGGTCGACCCGAGGCCGGGCATGGTGCGCATCTCGCCCAGCAGCGGGTAGATGAACCCGGCTCCGACCGATGCCCTGACTTCGCGCACCGGCACCGTGAACCCGGTGGGGGCGCCCTTGAGGTTGGCGTCGTGGCTGATCGACAGGTGGGTCTTGGCCATGCAGATCGGCAGGTATCCGAACCCGGCCTTCTCGAATCCGGCGATCTGGGCTTCGGCAGCAGGGGAGTACTCGACGTCGCCGGCGCCGTAGATGTCCTTGGCGATGATCTCGATCTTCTGCTTGATCGACATGTTGAGCGGATACAGGTAGGCGAACTCGTTGGGCTCCTCGCACGCCTTGACGACGGCCGCCGCCAGTTCGGTGGCGCCCTCGCCGCCCTTCGCCCAGTGCTCGGCCAGCACCGCATCCGACGCTCCGGCTTCCAACGCCGCTTCGCGGATGGCGTTGATCTCGGCCCAGGTGTCGGTTGGGAAGCTGTTGATCGCCACCACCACCGGCACGCCGAACCGTTTGGCGTTCTTGATGTGGGCCGCCAGGTTGGGCATACCCGCCTGCAGCAGGGCCAGGTTCTCCTCGGTGTAGGCCTTGTCGAGCGGTCGACCCAGCACCACCTTCGGGCCTCCACCGTGGGTCTTCAGGGCCCGCACGGTGGCCACCATCACCACACAGTCGGGTCGCAGGCCCGAGGTCCGGCACTTGATGTCCATGAACTTCTCCATGCCCATGTCGGCCCCGAAACCCGATTCGGTGACCACGTAGTCACCGAGGTGGAGTGCCAGGCGATCCGCCAGGATCGAGGAGTTGCCGTGGGCGATGTTGGCGAAGGGGCCGGCGTGGACGAAGGCTGCCTGGCCCTCGATGGTCTGCATGATGGTGGGATGCAGGGTGTCCTTCATCAGCACCGTCACCGCCCCGGCCACGCCCAGATCCTCCAGGCTGATCGGAGTCCCCGCTTTGGAGTTGCCGATGACCACCCGGGACACCCGTTCACGCAGGTTGCGGAGGGCGCTGGCATAGTTGTCGCCGTCGACCAGGGCCAGGATCGCCATCAGCTCCGAGGCCACGGTGATGTCGAACCCGGTCTCCCGGGGACGTCCTTCCAGCGAGCCGCCCAGACCGACGATCACGTTGCGCAGCGCCCGGTCGTTGATGTCCATCACCCGGTTCCACTGCAGGTTGAACACGTCGATGCCGAGTCGGCTCAGCCCCACCTTCTCGAGGGCCTCGTCGGACATGCGGCTCTCGTGGTACCAGCGGGCGTCGATGGCGGCCGCCACCAGGTTGTGGGCGGCGGTGATTGCATGGATGTCACCGGTCAGGTGGAGGTTGAACTCGTCCATCGGCACCACCTGGCTGTAGCCGCCGCCGGCGGCGCCGCCCTTGATGCCGAAGGTGGGGCCCATCGATGGCTGGCGGATACAGGCGATCGCCTCATGGCCCAACCTGCCGAGGCCCTGGGTGAGGCCGATGGTGGTGGTCGTCTTGCCCTCACCCAACGGCGTGGGGGTGATGGCGGTGACATCGACGTACTTGCCGCGAGGCTGGCCGGCGATGCGTTTGAGAGCGTCGAGGTTGACCTTGGCCTTGGTGGCACCGTAGGGGATCAGCTCGTCGGGTTGCAGGCCGATCCGTTCGGCGATGGCAATGATGGGCTGCAGGGTGGCGGCGCGAGCGATGTCGATGTCGCTCGAAACGGCTGCGGACATGGGTGAGAGGCCTCCTCGCCACGATCGCGTCGCGGGCCGTCGATGATGGATGGCGCGCGACAGGTTGCTACGGCGACGATAGCCAACCGCATACCGTCATGCGGAACAATTCCACGATACGGAACGCGTGGGCCGGTCGTTCAGCCGAGTCTGATGCGGTTGTAGGGCAGCCTCATCAGCATGTTCCCCATCAGGCAGGTGTCGGTGATGGCCGCCAGCGTCAGCCCCAAGCCGATGGCTCCGGCGAGGTAGCGGGCCGGGGGCCACCAGATGCTGGCGACGACTGCGAAGAGCACGATCGACCCGGCGACCAGCCGAATCTGTCGTTCCAGCGCCCAGCGCGGTTTGCGGGTCGCCTTCGTGGGGTTCGTCGTCGATGTCATCTGATCCCTCCTGACCAACATACCGAGCCGCGTCGCGGCCGGAGGATACGTGTTCATTCGAATCTGTGCACTCTTCTGAGAGGGCGATATCGCAACACCACGGTCATCGCCGAGACGATGGGCAATGGCCCGAACATCCGGGAGTCCGCCCGGGTGGCGTCCACGGCGTCGCTCAACGCGAACACCTCGTCATTGGACAGCGACCACACCCGGGGTCGATGCTCGGACGGCACTCGAACCACCGAACCGGCTCCGGCAGGCCGGGTCAGTTCGAGCCTGGTGTCGACCAGGCGCACATCCCATCCCGGACCTGCCACCACCCGCTTCACCAGTTTCACCCCTGGTTCATGGGGGTGGGGGAACACGGCGATCTGGCCGACCCGGGGCGGACGCCGAATAGCCACCAGGCGATCGCCCGGTAGCAGGGTCGGACTCATCGACATCTCGTGCACCACGAACTTGTCCACCGTTCCGTCTTTCTGCTGCCGCCCGGGGAGGAGTATGGTCGGTGATACGAGACGAGACGGAGGATCATCCATGGGTCTGTTCAGTGCAGCAACCCCGGTTCATGCCCACTGCGACCTGTTCTGCGGTGTCTACGACCCCGCCCAGGCCAAGATCGAGGCACTCTCGGTGCTCAAGACCATCGAGAAGTACCACGGCACCGACGACGAGCATTTCAAGGCACGCGCCATCATCATCAAGGAGCAGCGGGCCGAAGAGGTCAAGCATCACCTGATGGTGCTGTGGGCGGATTTCTTCACCGCCGAGCATCGGGCCGAGTTCCCCCAGCTCGACGACCTTTTCTGGAAGGCCATCAAGGGCGCCGGCGATGCCAAGAAGAGCCTCGACGCCGCCGTGGCCCAGAATCTGTTGTCGCTCATCGACGACATCGCCGACATCTTCTGGCAGACCGAGAAGGCGAAGGGCATGGGCGTCTACCCGCCCAGCTGAGTACCCGGCCTGATCATCGGACATGCGAGGAGCCCCCAGCATCGCCGGGGGCTCCTCGCATGTCACGATTCGGGAACGACCGACAGGGATCTCTCAGGCGGCGTCGGTCTGAGGCTTCTCGGAGGCGTTCTCGGTGTGTTCTTCCCTGCGCTTCCCCACGTAGGCCTTGGCGTCGTCCCACTGGTCGTGCATCCAGTCGACGATGCGTTGCGCCCACGGGAAGTCCTTCGCCAACACGGCGAACCCGGCCACGATGGTGAGAATCCCCGGCCCGGGGAGAACCAGCATCAGGATGCCGGCGATCACCAGCACGATGCCGGCGGTGATGCGAGCGACTCTGATGTGGACCGGGCTCGGTTTGTCCATTCCGCAAAGATGCCACATCGGGCGCTCTATGGGAATGGGGGGTTTCCCTCAGTCGTCCAACACCTCCGGCTCGAGCTTCGTGAACAACGGCGTGATCTTGCCGAACGGCGTCCCCGAGGGAACCTCGACCCGGGCCCAGTCGGCGATGGCCTCGCCCACGCCGAGCAGGGTGCCTATCCGGGCGGATGTGAAGGGGAGGTAGGGGCTGAACGCCACCCGGAGCCCGGCGATGGCCTGCACCGCCGTCCACAGCACGGTGCCGGCCCGGTCCTTGTCGACCTTGACCACCTTCCACGGCTCCTCGGCGTTGAGGTAGGCGTTGACCTCCCCGGCGGCCTCCATCGCCCGGCGCAGCCCACTGCGCAGCTCCACGCCTTCGATCAGCCGACCGACCTCCGCCAGGGCGGTATCAGTGCCGGCGAGCAGCGCCCGATCGGCGTCCGACAGGTCGCCCGGCGTCGGGAGGGCGCCGTCGAAGTTCTTCGAGGTCATCGACAGCACCCGGTTGACCAGGTTGCCCCAGGTTGCCACCAGTTCGGAGTTGACCCGTTCGATGATCTGGTCGTCGGAGAGATCGGTGTCGTTCTGCTCGGGGAGCCCGGCGGTGAGGGCGTAGCGCAGCGAGTCGGGCTCGAGCCGGTCGGCGTACCACCCGATGGAGCGGCCGATACCGCGGCTGGCCGAGGCCTTGTCGCCCTTGAAGGTGACGTACTGGTTGGCGGGGACGTCGGTCGGCAGGTTGAGACCGCCATAGCCCATCAGCTGGCAGGGCCAGATGACGGCGTGGAAGACCACGTTGTCCTTGCCGATGAAGTAGTAGCTCTCGGCGTCGGGGTTCTCCCACCAGTCCTTCCAGGCGTCGGGGGTGCCGTTGAGCTCCGCCCACTCCTTGGCGGCCGAGAGGTACCCGATCACGGCGTCGAACCACACATAGATCTTCTTGCCTGGGCCGATGGTGTCGTACGGCTCGGGGATGGCGACTCCCCAGTCGAGATCCCGGGTGATGGCGCGGTCCTGGAGACCTTCCTCGGTGAAGCCGATCGCCATGTTCTGCACGTGCTTGCGCCATCCCTGGCGGGATCGCAGCCATTCGAGCAAGCGGTCCTGGAACTTCGACAGGAGCATGTAGTAGTGCTCGGTTTCCCGAAGTTCAGGGGTGGCGCCGGTGAACTTGGACCGGGGGTCGATCAGGTCGGTTGGGTCCAACTGACGTCCGCAGTTGTCGCATTGGTCTCCGCGGGCCGAGCCGTAGCCACAGTGGGGACAGGTTCCCTCCACGTAGCGGTCCGGAAGGAAACGGCCGGCCTCGGGGTCGAACAACTGCTCGGAGGTCTGGGGGGCGATGTAGCCGTTCTCGGCGAGCCGCAGGAAGACGTCCTGGGTGACGGCGTGGTGATTGGGGGTGCCGGTGGTGGTGTACAGCTCCCACTGGATGCCGACCTTCTCCCAGTTCTCCACGAACTCGGCGTGGTAGCGGTCGACGATCTCCTGGGGCGTCACGCCCTCCTGATCGGCGCGGACCGTGATCGGGGTGCCGTGCACGTCGGATCCGGACACCATGAGCACCCGGTTCCCCACCTGACGGTGGTACCGGGCGAAGATGTCGGCGGGCAGGTAGGCCCCGGCCAGGTGCCCGAGATGTCTCGAGCCGGAGGCGTAGGGCCATGCCACCGCCACCAGGATGTGACGTGGGTTGGACATGGACGGAGGCTACCCGGCCGAGCGCAGCACCCGGGTCGGTTTGCCGCCGGAGCGGCCGGTGATGAGCACACCTCCCAGGATGAGCACGCCCCCGATGGTCACCGAGGCGGTGACCGGCTCGGCAAATAAGATCGCCCCGCCGCCGACACCCACCACCGGGAGTAGGTAACCCACCAGCGAGACCTGACCGGTGGTGCCGATCTCGTTGGCTTTCATGATCATCCGGAAGCCGAGGAAGCTGGCAAAGAACCCGATCGCCACCAACCCCAGCAGCTGCCAAGCCTGGAATCCTCCCGTCGGGACCAGGTCGCGGTCGAGCGCCCACGACATGACCACCGGCGTCAGGGCGGCGCCGGTGAGCTGGGTGGGCACCAGGTTCTTCGCACCGTGGCGCATCGCCGCCGACCGGCCCCACACGGCCGTCGTCCCGGCGAGAAGGGAACCGCAGATGACCAGCACCACGCCGATTGGGGTACCTCCGTCCTCGCCACCCTGGCCCAAGGAGAGGATCGCCACCCCGAACAGCGAGATGGCCAACCCGCCTCCCTTTCCGAGCGTGAACCTCTCGTCGGCGAACCAGAAGTGGGCGGCGATGGCGGTGATGATCGGACCGACCGCGATGAGCAGTGTCACCACTCCGGCCGGCAGGGTCTCGTACCCGAGGTTGAACAACAGGGCAGGGCCGGCGGTGCTGATCACGCCCAGCAGCAACCCCGACACGAAGGCGGCCACGCTCGGCAACCTCCTGGCAACCACCCAGGCCAGGATCGCTCCGGCGCCGAACGGGACGGCCGTGACGGTGAAGGCGTCGACGCCGCTTTCGATGAGGGCCTTGGAGACGAGGCCGCCGGACCCCCACAGCAGGGCGGTGGCGACCACCAGCAGCCACACCGACGGCACCGAGCGTGATTCTGATGTCGGGGCGAGTGTCTCGGTCGTGGTCGTTCCTCTTCGTGATCTATCGGGCAGGCGTTGAACCGGGTGAAGCCGTGGATACGGTGCAGGCGCCCTTCAGCCGGCCAGCGCCATCCGGCGCTCAGCCCGGTCGGCGGCGTAGACGCCGGCCACGATCAGGCCCCCACCGAACAACAGCGCGTTCGAAGCGGGGTCGCCCAGGACGGCGACTGCCATCACGGCGGCCAGCAGCGGGACGATGTAGCCGATCAGCGACGCCTTGGCGGCCGATGCCAGCTCCGAAGCCTTGAGCAGGGCGAAGAACGGAAGGGCGGTGCACACGAGTCCGAAGACAACCACCTGGCTCCACTGGACAGTGGAGAGACCCGAGAGCCGGCTGCCGCCGAGTGGCAACCCGATCAGGGTGACCACCGTCATGGCGCCGACGAACTGGGGGAGCACCAGCGCCGTTGCCGGCGTTCCCATGGCGAAGCGCCTGTTGAGGGCGCCGCCCACGCCGGCGAGGAACACCCCGGTCAGGAACAGGACCACCCCCAGCAGCGAGATGCGAGCGCCGTCGTCGCCCCGCCCCGCCACTACCAGCAGGATCACGCCGGCCGTCGCCAGCATCAGGCCGGGGATCCTCCGCACCGAAAAGCGCTCGCCAGGCACCGCGAAGTGGGCGGCCGCAACCGTCGCCATCGGGATGAATGCGGTCAACACCCCGGCCACAGAGGACGGCAGCAGGTCGGTGCCGAGGCTCATGAGGATGGTGGGTGTGGCGACGTTGACGATCCCGAGCACCACCCCTTGACGGACCGCCCCCGGAGCCCGCCAGTCGAACGAGCGCGAGCGGGCGATGAGGGCGATCACGGCGGTGCCGATCAGATAACGGGGAACGAGGATCTGCCACACGTTCATGCCCGACTCGAACATGACCTTCATCAGCGGGAAGCCGATGGCGAACCCGAGCGCGGCCAACCAGATCCACGTCCAGGGGTTCTTGCTCACCGCCGCAATGTAGTGGCTCGCACCGGCCCGCTCGACGATGGCGCCGGGACCCGGCTGGATAGAGTCAGAGGATGGACATCGATCATCTGGTGGCCGCTGCCCAGGCGCGGTATGTGGCGGCTCATCCCGTCAGTCGTCGGTGGTGGGAGCGGGCGATGGCGGTCATGCCCGGTGGCAACACCCGAACCGTGCTCCACGTCGACCCGTTCCCGATTCGGGTCACGCAGGCGGAAGGGAAGTACCTCCACGACGCCGAGGGCCACACCTATGTCGACCTGCTCGGCAACTACACCGCCGGGCTGTTCGGGCACTCGCCGGTGGACATCACCGACGCCATCCACAAGGCGGTCGATCGGGGCATCGCCTATGGCGCCGTCCACGAGGACGAGGTGCGTCTCGCCGAGCTGATCGTGGGTCGGTTCCCCTCGATCGAGCAGGTGCGTTTCACCAACTCCGGTACCGAGGCCAACCTGATGGCCATCGCCACCGCCCTCCACCACATCGGCCGGAGCGGGGTGCTGGTGTTCGACGGCGGGTACCACGGCGGTGTGTTGACGTTCGGGTCGAAAGGGCGCCAGGTCAACGTGCCGCACCGGTGGTCTGTCGCCCGGTTCAACGACTTGGCTTCGTGTGAGCCGCTCATGTCGGACCCCGTCAACGACATCGGGTGTGTGGTGGTGGAGCCGATGCAGGGGTCGTCGGGATGCATCCCCGCCGAGCCGGGCTTCCTGGAGGGGCTTCGGGAGCTGTGCGATCGGCACGGAGCGGTGCTGGTGTTCGACGAGGTGATGACCAGCCGTCTCTCACCGGGAGGAATGCAGAAGCTCACCGGGGTGCTCCCCGACATGACCACCCTCGGCAAGTACCTCGCCGGTGGCATGACCTTCGGGGCCTTCGGCGGGCGACGTCCGATCATGGCGGCGTACGACCCGGCGACCGGAGGGGAACTGGCCCACGCCGGGACCTTCAACAACAATGTGGTCTCGATGGCGGCCGGAGTGGCCGCCATCGGGTCGGTGCTCGACGACGAGCGCCTCGCCGCCCTCAACGCCCGGGGCGACCGCCTCAGGGCGGCCCTCGACGAGGCGCTGGCTCCCGTGGGTATGTGCGCCACCGGCATCGGATCGATCCTCACCGTTCATCCGGTACCCGGGCCGGTGAGGTCGGTCGATGACCTGGCCGGCGGCGACGAGCGCCTCCGCGAGCTGTGGTTCTTCGCCAGCCTCGCCGCCGGCTTCTACGTCGCCCGGCGGGGGTTCATCGCCCTGTCGCTCGAGATCAGCGATGACGACGTGGAACGCTATGTCGCCGCCGTCGCCGCGTGGGCGGGCACGCTCGCGACATGAGCCAGCAGCCAGGGGCCATGAGCCAGCAGCCAGGGGCCAGGGGCCAGCAGCCAGGAGCCAGCAGCCAGCAATGCCCATTTCCTGGTATCCCATCCTCGCCATGTCACAATGCGGTCGGTAGTCGTCGGCGAAGGCAGGAGCGGAAGTGGAACACGAGATCGACCCGCGTGACTTCCGGACCGCTGCCGGGCAATTCATGACGGGTGTCACCATCGTCACCACGATCGACGCCGAGGGTGTCCCGTCGGGCCTCACCGCCAACTCGTTCGCTTCCGTTTCGCTGGACCCGCCCCTCGTCCAGTTCTCGTTGGGGAAGTCGTCGACCAACATCGACGCATTCGAGGCCGGCAACGGATACGTCGTGCACGTATTGTCGGCGCAGCAGCAGGACCTGTCGATGCGGTTTGCCGCCAAGGGCATCGACCGTTTCGAGGGGTGGGATTGGCAGCCGGGCCACAATGGGCTCCCGGTGCTCGCCGACTCATTGGCCACCTTCGAATGCAGCCCCTGGGCAACCTACGAGGGGGGCGACCACCTCATCTACATCGGCAAGGTCGAGCGACTCACCATCGGCGACGCCGAGGAGGCTGCGCTCGGATACTTCCGGGGTCGCTACTTCACGTCACTCGACTGACGGGGCTTCGACCTCACGCTCGCGCCGCCGCCAGCGCCCGGTTGGTGACTGCCAGTCGGGCCATGGCGACCAGGGCCAGAGTGCGATGGATGGCCGCCCGTCCCTCGCTCGAGAGCTCATCGAGACCGGTGATCTCGAGCAGTTTCGACGGAGCATCGGCCGCCACGGTGGCCGAACGTGGTTCGCCGGTGAGGAAACCCATTTCACCGACGATGGCTCCCGGTCCGAACGAGGCGACCCGGTATCCGTCGTGACAGGCGACGAGCATGCCTTCCAGCACCAGGAACATCGAGCCGGCAGCGTCGCCGGCGCACCACAGCTCGTCCCCGGCGTCTACGGAGCGAGTCGACGCCCCGCTGCCCAGGGCATCAAGATCGGCACCGTCGAGATGACGGCCCAGGTCGCTGTCGGCCATCGAGACCGCCGCGCCCGTGTCAGTCAGGTCGGCCTGGGTGAGCAGACGGCCTTCCGCCCACTCGAGGGCATGGTCGATGCCCGGGAAGTACCTGACAGGGAGCGAGTCGAGGCCCGCCGGAACGATGCCCGCCACTGCCACCTCGACCCCCCGCTGTCGGCACGACTCCGCCAGGTTCCCGAGCAGCACCGTGACGGTGGTGTCGACCGTTGCCACCCGCGAGATGTCGAGGATCAGGTGGTCATGGGGAACGGACTCCAGCTCGGTGAAGAGGCGCTCGCAGGCAACGAACGACCACGGTCCCTGCATCTCCACGATGGCGATGCGGGAGCCGAGGCTCTCGAGCGCCGCCGACTCCGACATCGGCCGTACCCTCAGCGAGCGTCGCTCCCTCCCCGAGCTCACCGATCTGATGGGCGGCAGCCCGGCGGTCCGGTTTCGGAAGAGATGGAATCCGAGCCGATCCGACAGCTCGCGGCATACTCCCACGCCCCGAATGCTGTTCCCGCGGTCGTCGAGCAGCGGCGAGAACACGCCGACACCGGCCTGGCCTGGGACGAGGGCGGCCACACCGCCCGCCACGCCACTCTTCGCTGGAAGGCCTGTTCGGTAGGCCCATTCACCCGAGTAGTTGTACATGCCTGACGTGAGCATCACACTCAGAACGTCGCCGACGACCCAGCCGGGGACGACTCGCTCGCCTGTCAACGGGTTGACGCCATCGTTGGCCAGGGTCGCTGTCATCACGGCGAGGTCACGACTGGTGACCAGCACCGAGCACTGTCGAAAGTAGGCGTCGAGCACGAGGTCGACCTCGTCGGTGACCGCCCCAACGGTGCGCATGAGGTGGGCGATGGCGCGGTTGCGGTGCCCGGTGTCACGTTCGGATTCCAACACGGCATCGTCAACTTCGAGTGGTCTTCCGGCGAAACGGGACAGGATGTCGAGGATGCGGGTGAACCGTTCCCCGGCGTTCCTCGCCGCCACCATCGATACCACCGTGGTGGCCCCCGAGTTGACCATCGGGTTGTGCGGCCGGTTGCTCGAGTCGAGCAGGATCGAGTTGAAGGCGTCGCCGCTCGGTTCGACGCCCACGTGCTCGAGCAGTCGTTCGGGCCCGACGTCGGAGAGGGCCAGGGCGTACACGAACGGTTTCGACACCGATTGGATCGTAAAGGACTGCTGATGATCGCCGGCGTCGTACACGGCGCCGTCGGTGGTGCACAGGCTGACGCCGAACCATGCCGGGTCGGCTTTCGAGAGCTCGCGGATGTAGTCGGCTACCGAACCGGAGTCGTCTGCACCGTGTCGGGCGATCAACTCCTCGAGCTCGGACGCGATGAGATCCCGGGGCATGGCGTGATCGTGCCCTGGGATTGCGAACCCGACGTCACCTCGATGTTGTAGTCGCGTTTCGGGCAGGCCGGCTCGATCCGAATAGGATCAGGTCATGAGTGTCCCCGCCGTCGCCGCCCCGGACAAGGCCACCAAGGCTTCGATCGAGGCCTTCGTGCGTGGTGTGACCCCGGTTGACGAGGTGGCTGCCGCCGAGCGAGTGGCGGCGCTGTCGACCCGGTCGATCAAGAAGGACTCGAAGATGGCGGCGCTCGAGCTCGCCATACGGATGTGCGATCTCACCACGCTCGAGGGCAAAGACACCCCCGGCAAGGTCCGCCAGCTCTCGGCAAAGGGCATCCGCCCCGATCCGGGCGACCCGTCGATCCCGTCGGTGGCCGCCATCTGTGTGTACCCGAACATGGTGCCGGTGGCCCGCCAGGCGCTGGGCGACAGCGGCGTCAAGGTGGCGTCGGTCGCCACCTACTTCCCGTCGGGTCAGGCCCCGCTCGACATCAAGATCGACGAGGTCCGGCGGGTGGTGGAGATGGGTGCCGACGAGGTCGACATGGTGATCGACCGGGGGGCGTTCCTGTCGGGTCGGTTCCTCGATGTGTATGACGAGATCCGGGCGGTCAAGTCGGCCTGTGGTCCGGCCCATCTCAAGGTGATCCTCGAGACCGGTGAACTCGGAACCCTCGACGACGTGCGACGAGCCTCGATGCTGGCGATGGCGGCCGGGGCCGACTTCATCAAGACTTCCACCGGCAAGATCAACCCGGCCGCCACCCTGCCGGTGACCCTGGTGATGCTGGAGGCGATCCGGGACTACCGGGCGTTGACGGGAGTGCAGGTGGGCATGAAACCGGCCGGTGGGATCAGAACATCCAAGGAGGCCATCCGGTTCCTGGTGGTGCTCAACGAGACCCTGGGCCGAGAGTGGATGTCCGCCAACTGGTTCCGCTTCGGCGCCTCCTCGCTGCTCAACGACCTGCTGATGCAGATCCGGTATCTGCAGACCGGTCGCTACCAGTCGCCCGACTACTTCACGAAGGACTGACCCGATGAGCGAACTCACCGCTGACGCCGCGCCCGTGCCGGCGACGTCCACCTCCGAACCGCTCGACTGGAGCTATGCAACCAGCAAGGAGGCCACCGAGGTGGTCTCGATCGGGGACCGCTACGGCGTGTTCGTGGACGGCGACTTCCGCCCTCCGCTGTCGAAGAAGTGGTTCGAGACCATCAACCCGGCCACCGAGGAGGTGCTGGCCGAAGCACCTTTGGCCGGTGAGCGCGACGTCGACCGGGCGGTGCAGGCCGCCCGCAAGGCCTCGGGACCGTGGGCCAAGCTGGCACCCGCCGAGCGTGCCAAGTACCTCTATCGGATCGCCCGTATGGTGCAGGAGCGCTCCCGCGAGCTGGCCGTGCTCGAGACCCTCGACGGCGGCAAGCCGATCAGGGAGTCACGCGACGTCGACCTGCCGCTGGTGGCGGCCCACTTCTTCTACTACGCCGGGTGGGCCGACAAGCTGGAGTACGCATTCCCGGGTCCGATGCCGAAGCCGCTCGGGGTGGCCGGGCAGGTCATCCCCTGGAACTTCCCGCTGATGATGCTCGCCTGGAAGGTGGCACCGGCGCTCGCCACCGGTAACACGGTGGTGCTGAAGCCGGCCGAGACCACCCCGCTGTCGGCGCTGCACTTCGCTCAGATCGCCGCCGAAGCCGGGTTGCCGCCCGGGGTGTTGAACGTGGTCCCGGGCGCCGGTGCGACCGGAGCGGCGGTGGTGGCACACCCCGATGTCGACAAGGTCGCCTTCACCGGCTCGACCGAAGTGGGGAAGATGATCCGTCGCCAGCTGGCCGGCACCGGCAAGCGCCTCACCCTGGAACTGGGGGGCAAGGGCGCACACATCGTCTTCGACGATGCCCCCATCGACCAGGCGGTCGAAGGGGTGGTCAACGGCATCTTCTTCAACCAGGGACACGTGTGCTGTGCCGGTTCGCGGCTCTTCGTCCAGGAGTCGATCCATGACGTGTTCGTCGAAAGACTCCGCAACCGGCTTGCCACCCTCCGGGTGGGAGACCCCCTCGACAAGAACACCGACATCGGCGCCATCAACTCGGCGGCGCAACTCGCCAAGATCGACGAGCTGGTCGCCGCCGGCGCCGAGCAGGGGGCGGAGATGTTCCAGCCCGAGTGCGCCCTGCCCGAGCGGGGTTTCTTCTTCCGCCCCACCCTGTTCACCGGGGTGTCGATGAGCCACCGCATCGCCCAGGAGGAGATCTTCGGTCCGGTGCTGTCGATCCTCAGCTTCCGCACCGCCGACGAAGCGGTGGAGAAGGCCAACAACACCCCGTACGGCCTGGCGGCCGGTGTGTGGACCACCAAGGGCAGTCGCATCCTGTGGATGGCCGACCGACTCCAGAGCGGAGTGGTGTGGGCCAACACCTACAACAAGTTCGACCCCGCTTCACCCTTCGGCGGATACAAGGAGTCCGGGTTCGGCCGCGAAGGCGGACGGCACGGTCTGTTGGCTTACCTCGATGTGGAGGGGATGTGATGTCGGGTCGTCTCGGGGTCAAGAAGACCCACAAGCTCTACATCGGAGGCCAGTTCCCCCGTTCGGAGTCGGGTCGGACCTATCCGGCGCTCGACTCCGACGGCAAGGTGATCGCCCGGGTTGCTCTTGCCTCCCGCAAGGATCTGCGTGATGCGGTGCGGGCAGCCCGTTCGGCCCAGCCGGGGTGGGCGGGTCGCACCGGCTACAACCGCGGTCAGATCCTGTACCGCCTGGCCGAGATGATCGACGAACGCTCGTCGGTGTTCGTCGATCAGTTGCGGGAGACCGGCTCGTCGCGTCGGCACGCCGAGACCGAGGTGGCCGCCACCGCCGATCGGCTGGTCTGGTACGCCGGGTGGTGCGACAAGTTCGCCCAGGTGTTCGGCAACCTCAACCCGGTGTCCGGGCCGTTCTTCAACATCTCCACCCCGGAGCCGAGCGGGGTGGTGTGCACGATCGCCCCACCGGATCTTCCCCTGTTGGGACTGGTGTCGCGGATTGCACCCGCCCTGGTGACCGGGAACACGGTGATCGCGGTGGCATCGGAGCGCCGTCCCATCCCGGCGGTGGCACTGGCCGAGGCGTTGGCAGTGTCCGACGTTCCCGGGGGAGTGGTGAACCTGCTCACCGGTTCGCCGCTCGAGCTGGTCCCATGGATGGCCGGTCATATGGACGTCAACGTGCTCGATCTGACCGGAGCGCCGGCGGAGGTGGTGGTGGAAGCCGAGACGGCCGCCGCCGAGAACATGAAGCGGATCGTCAAGGGGCCCCAGGCGGATGCCCAGAGCCCCTATCTGATCGCGGCCTTCACGGAGACAAAAACCGTCTGGCATCCCAAAGGCCTATGACGCCAACCGGCGGGATGCCGGTGGGCGGGAGTGTTACTCCCGCCCACCCTTGAGGTTGTCGGTGAGCTGACGGAACTCGTCCCACATTCCGTCGGCCAACAGGCCCGCCTGACGCGGCCAGGTGGACGGATCGTGGATGCGGAAGCGGGGCCCGGCCTCGTTGAGGATGTCCGACAGAACCGCCGGGTCGGTGCCCGACAGGCGACGCCAGGTGCTGATTCCGGCGTCGTTCATCAGCTTCTCGATGGCCGGTCCGATGCCTTCGATCATCTTGAGATCGTCGAGGTTGGGCCGGAACCCGAGCACGTCGAATGCGCCGTCCAGGTCGGGAGCGACCTCGGCCTCGGCGGCGAGAGCGGCGAACCCGACCACACCGCCGGCGCCTTCGGCACGGGAGCCGTCGACGCGGACGCCGCCGTCGAGCACCTCGCACAGCTCCTTGAACTCTTCCCATCGGCCGTCCGCCAGCAGCCCGGCCTGCTCGGGCCACGTGCCCGGATCGTGCATCTGGAAGCGAGGGCCGGCGTCATCGAGCAGGCCCTTGAGATGCGACGACTCGACCCGCGCGAGCGAGCGCCAGCTCCCGATGCCGTCAGCTTCGATGAGCTCGGCGATCTTGGGACCGATCCCCTCGACGACTGTGAGGTCGTCGAAGCGAATCCGTCGCCCCAGCACGGCGGCAGCGGCGTCCATGTCGAGTTCCGGCTCGTCCGCCCTGTCGTCCGCGGAGAACGTCCCGGCGGACACTTCGGGTGAGCTGTCGAGTGAGACCCCGGTCAGGCCTGCCAACCCCATGACGGTCGGAGCAGCAGCTGCAGCTGCAGCTGCACCCTCGAGTTCCGAGATGCGAGTACGGAGTCCGGGGATCTCGGAGTTGGCGGTCTGAAGCGTTTCGACCTGATCGTGCAGCTGTGGCAGTCGCACGAGGTCGGCCTCGAGATCTTTGACCCGTAGCCGCAGAGCCGCCAGCCCCGACACGTCGGCCTCGAGCTCTCGGACCCGTTTCGTGGCCGGTTCGAGCTCGGAAACCCGGGAGCGAAGCGTGAGGATCTCAGAGTCGGACGACTGCGCCCGGCTCGTCAGCTCGGCGAGCGAGGCGGACCGCTCGTCCAGCTGCACCCGCAGGTCCCCGAGTTCGGCCGCTCTGCTGTCGGCGAGTGCGGTGAGCTCGGCGACCTTCTGGTCCTCGGCGGCCCGACCCGATAGCCACATCCGACACTTCCAGAACAGCCATCCCAGCAGGAACCCGATGACGAGGGCTCCCAGGATCCACCAGAAGATCTCGTTGAACACATATCCCATTGCTCTCAACCCTCCACGATCGTGAACTCGATCCGACGGTTCTGCGACCGTCCTTCACTTGTTGCATTGTCTGCCGCCGGCTCGGACTCCCCGTACCCCCTGGCGGTGAGTCCGGTGGCGGGAACGCCATTGTTGGTCAGGAATTGCAGCACGGCGTTCGCCCGCGCCTGGCTGAGATCCTGGTTGAAGCCCTCGTCGCCCTGATCGTCGGTGTGCCCACCGATCTCGACCGCGAGATCCGGATCGGCTGCGAACGCTGCCGTCAGATACTCGACGGCGGTGAGCAGCGTCTCGTCCGACTCGGCGGTGATGACGTCGGATCCGGATTCGAAGGTGATCGGTTCCAGCGTCAGCAGGTCGCCGAGTGCGTCGACCGCCTGGCCGGGATCGGCGCCCACCGAGGCGCTGACCGACACGCTCGTGAGCCCGGCCAGTGCGTCGTTGATGGTGCCGACACCCTCGGGGGTGGCGGCGGTACCGGTGACGGTCAGGTCGGTCTCCTCGAGTGCGACCAAGCCCTGGGACAAGCCCGGTGCGGGCCCGCTCAGCACGGTCGCCAGGTCGGCAGCGGCCCCGGTCAGCTCGGCCGTGGCCTCGGTGCCGGCCACATTCAGCTGGTCGGTGACGTTGTCGGCGCCGAAGCCCGTGATGGCGGCATCGACGACCGAGGTCCTGATGTCTTCGTCCGGCACCGAGCCCGACAGGTTGATCGACCCCGATGCGATGTCCGCGGTCACGTCGAGCTGTGTCGCGGCGGGCGTGGGCGCAGTCTCCAGGTCGGTGGTGCCGGCGGCACCGGTGAGCCCGGCCCCCCGCGCCTCCAGATCCGAGACGGCCGTTTCGCTCGCCGCCGTCCCCGTGACGGTCAGGTCGGTCCCGTCGAGTCGGGCCTCACCTGTCACGAACCGGTCGGAGAGTGCGGCCATCACCGACGCCAGGTCGGCGGCGGCGGCCGACAGCTCGGGCGTGATCCCACTACCCGAAACGGTCAGTTCGTCGACCACGTTCCCCGCTCCGTAGGCGTCGGCGGCGGCGGTGACGAGCAGGGTTCGGGTCGTCTCGTCAGGCACTTCACCGCGCAGCGTCACCGCTCCATCGGCGACCGATGCCGTCACCTCGATCGTGGGATCTGCGGTGACCTCGGGCGAGGTCGACAACGTGTCGTTCGTCGTCGTGTCCGGAGCGGCGGGTCCAGAAGCGCCGGTTCCGACGTAGGACACCTCCCGGGTGGCTTGAAGCGACTCGACGAGTTCCACCGCTCCGCCCTCGAGCTCATCCGGCCCGGACACCGTGACATTCCGATACGACACGCCGTCCACCGTGACGGCGGCCAAGCCGGCTACCTCCAGTTCGGCGATCGAACGCTCGCGGACGTCGCTCTGCACGGTCCCGCACGCACCCGCCATTCCGGCGAGGGCGAGCAGGGCCAGCAGGGGGACGAACAGCGAGGGTCGACACCAGCGACACCAGTCCCGCATACACCCTCCATGTTCGCTTGGAGGGCGCCGCGACGCAGCCGTCGAGGACCCCTCCTTGGCTCTCTCTCGGTCTTTCGACCCGAATCTAGACGGGAAGTTCCCGCCGCTCCGAATCGTGGTTCACACCGGTGTGCCACGTCGCCGACGGTGGCGAACAGGTAGCGTCGGCAGCGTGAAGAGCAGGCTGCTGAAGGTGTCGGGCGCCCTCGACCTGAAACGGACGCTCAGACCACTCGGACTTGCCTGGTCGGCCCGATCAGACGAGGGGTGGTGGCGGGCGATGCGCACTCCCGAGGGTCCTGGCACGGTGCTGGTGCGACGGTCGGGGGATGGCGTCGCCGTCGACGCCTGGGGCCCCGGGGCCGGCTGGATGCTCGATGGGGCGGCCGAGCTACTCGGGCTCCACGACGAGCCTTCCGGATGGGTTCCCGAGCAAGCCAAGGTCGCCGAGCTCCACCGGCGCTCACCAGGAGTTCGGTTCGGGCGGACCCGGATGGTCTTCGAAGCGGCGGTGGTGGCGGTGTTGGGTCAGAAGGTCACCGGCCGGGAGGCTGCCACGGGCTTGGTCGGTATGACCAAACGCTTCTCCGAGCCCGCGCCCGGCCCTCATGGCGGGTTGTGGCTCCCGCCCGACCCCGGCCGTCTGGCCGAAGCGGCGTATCACGACTTCCACGACCTCGGCATCGAGAAGAAGCGTGCCGACACCGTGCGCCGCCTGGCCGCCGCCGCCGAGCGAATCGACCGGATGTCGGCGGCCCCGGTGAGCGAGGCCCGCCGCTACCTCGCCCACTTTCCCGGGGTGGGGGAGTGGACCGTCGCCGAGACCCTCGTCGTCAGCCACGGTGACGTCGACGCCGTGTCGGTGGGCGACTACCACCTCAAGAACATCGTCAGCTGGCACCTGGCGGGCGAGGAACGGGGCAACGACGAACGGATGCTCGAACTCCTCGAGCCGTTCCGACCGCACCGGGCACGGGTGGTTCGGCTACTCGAGCACGCCGGCGCCCCCAAGCGGAAAGGATCGCGCTTGCCAGTGCGCGGATTCCAGAGGTACTGAGCTGCCAGCCAGAACGCGCGTTCTCGCGTGTTGCGTCGGACGTCGGACGTTCCGAGCCAGCAACCAGCAGCCAGCAGCCGAATCTGGCTCGTCGCTGCTCACCGCTCGAGGAACGCGGCCACGAGATCTCCGACCACGTTCGGATCGGCGGCATCGGGATGCGTCCCACCGGGCAGGATCTCGAAGGTGACGTCGGCTTCCGCCGCGGTGAGGGCTTCGTGGAGTTGTTCGGTGAATGAGATGGGCGCGGTGGTGTCGGCGTCGCCGTGGATGAGGAGGATGGGGATGTCCGGGGCGGACTCGGTGTAGTTGAGGGGGTTGCCGGCGGCCCAGGTGTCAGGCGCTTCTTCGATGGTGGCGCCGAAGAGGGTGGCGAGAATGGTGATGCGGTCGGTGTCGTACGGTCCAGCCAACCCGATGAAGCCGTCGGGGACGGCGATGCCTCCGTCGGGGCAGGTGAAGGTTACGGGGGCGAAGGCGACCAGCGCCGACAGGTGGGCGCCCGCCGAGAAGCCGGCGATGAACACCCGTTCCGGAGTGGTTGTGTATTCGGAGGCATTCGCCCGGGCGTGGGCCACTCCGCAAGCGACGTCCTCGACCATGTCAGGGAAACGTCCCCCGTCGCTCATCGTGGTGTACGTGATGTTGAACACCACCACGTTTTCGCCGGCGAGGGCGTCGGCCAGCGGTGCCATGTGGTCGGGGGATCCCCCCACCCATCCACCGCCGTGCACCGTGACCAGCACCGGGTACGGACCCGGTTCGGTCGGGGCGAACACCTCGACCGGGAGGCCGTCTGTGACCATGGTGGCGACCGAGGCCTGCGGTTCGAACACCGTCGTCTCCACCGTCGGCGCCAGGGTGGTGTCGACCGGCGCCGGTGCCACGTCATCGATCGCCGCCGGCGAATTGCAGGCGGACAACAACAGGACCAGGGCGAGTACCTTTCGCACCTGGCGAGTGTATGGCGCCACCGCGACTACCAGCCGGAGCCTGGTCGGAGCGGTGGGCGCGTCTGCTCGTCGACCTGTCTGATGAGAGGACGTCCGTGACCGCCTCCTGTCCGAACCACCCGGATATACCCAAACCTGCTTTTGGTTCTTACACTGCCGCACCCGGCCCGGTGGAGACGATCAGGTGACGAGCTCGGAGCGGATGAGGCGACGACGTGGAAGCGGTGGGGTTCACCGTCTTCCGTGGCGCCTGGTGGAACGTTTTCCGGCTCCGGTCGAGGTGCTGACGCCCGACCAGGTCGAGGCCGTTCACGATGCCTCGATGCGACTGCTCGAGACCACGGGGATGCGGGTGCTCCACCCGGGGGCCCGGCGCCTCTTCGCCCGATCGGGTGCCAGCGTAGACGACGAGACGTCGATGGTGCGCTTCGGCCGCGACCAGATCGCCCACCATGTGGAAACCGCCCCCTCCTCGTTCACGCTGCGAGCAAGGAACCCGCAACGAAACCTGACCGTGGGCGGCCGCCACGTGGTGTTCAACGCCGTCGGTGGCCCCGCCTACGTGCACGATCTCGATCGGGGCCGGCGCAGCGGGTCATACGCCGAGATGTGTGACTACCTGCGAGTGATCCAGAGTCTCGACATAGTCCACCAGGAGGGCGGGGGTCCGTTCGAGCCGATGGATCTCGATCCACGCAGTCGTCACCTCGACCTCCACCTCGCCCAGATCCGGCTGCTCGACAAGAATTGGCAGGCGGTGACGCTGGGTGCCGAACGCACCAACGACGGCATCGAGATGGCGTGTCTGGCACTCGGCACCGACCGGGACGGGTTGGCGTCGGACCCGGCACTGGTGGGCATCATCAACACCAACACCCCACTCCAGCTCGACATCCCCATGGCGGAAGGCGCCATCGCCCTGGCCGAAGCCGGCCAGGTGGCCTGCATCACGCCGTTCACGCTCGCCGGGGCGATGGCACCGGCCACGCTGGCGGGAGCGCTGGTGCTGCAGAACGCCGAAGCCCTGGTCGGGGTTGCCCTCACCCAGATCGTCAACCCGGGCGTGCCGGTCATGTACGGCTCGTTCACCTCCAACGTGGACATGCGGAGCGGATCTCCCACTTTCGGGACACCCGAATACGCCAAGGCGGCCCAGGCCGGCGGCCAGCTGGCCCGTCGCTACGGTCTGCCGTTCCGTTCGTCCAACACCACTGCCTCGAACTCGCCCGATGGCCAGGCGATGTACGAGAGCGCCATGTCGTTGTGGGGAGCGGTGATGGGGGGCGCCCATCTCGTCAACCATGCCGCCGGCTGGCTGGAAGGTGGGCTCACCGCCGGCTTCGAGAAGTTGGTGATGGATGCGGAGATGTTGCAGATGGTGGCCGAGTACCTCCAACCGATCGAGGTGAACGACGACACCCTGGCGCTCGACGCCATCTCCGAGGTGGGGCCGGGCGGGCATTTCTTCGCCTCGTCACACACCATGGAGCGCTACGAACGGGCCTTCTACTCGCCGATGCTGTCGGACTGGCGCAACTTCGAGAGCTGGGCCGAAGCCGGTTCGGTGGATGCGACCCATCGGGCCAACACCATCTGGAAACAGCTGCTCGACGAGTACCAACAGCCGGCCCTGGATCCGGCGATCGATGAGCAGTTGACCGAGTACGTGGAACGCAGGAAACGGGAGATCGGGTGAGCATGCGGCCGAAACTGAACGTGTTGGGTGACGACCTCATCGATCGGATCCTGTCCGAGTCGATGCGGGTGCTGGCCGAGGTGGGCTTCGAGATCCGTGGCAAGGAGTTGGCGGCCCGGCTGGCCGAGGCCGGACTCCCCACCAGGGGAGACCGGGTGCTGTTTCCCACCGATGTGGTGCAGCGGGCGATCGCCTCGGCCCCGTCGTCGTTCCATCTCTACGACCGCGATGGCAATCCCCACGCCGACATCGGGGGCGACCGGGTCCATTTCGTGCCCGGGTCGAGTGGGCTCAAAGTGGCTGACCACCGCACCGGCGTGACCCGCCTGGCCAACTCGACCGATTTCGCCGAGTACATCCGGCTGGGCGACGGGCTCACCCACATCCCCTATCTGGCCACTGCCTTCTCCACCAACGACGACATCGAGCCGCAGGTGTCCGACGTGTGGCGGCTCCACCTGAGTCTCACCAACTCGAAGAAGCCGATCGTCTCCGGAGCGTTCACAGAGCACGGCGTTGCGCGCATGGTGGAGCTGATGCAGCTCTTTCGCCGCGACCGGGCCGAGCTGATCGAAAAGCCCATGTCGATCTTCACCATCACCGCCACCGGCAACTTCCGCTACGGCGAGGACAGCTGTCAGAACCTGCTCGACTGCGTCGACGCCGGCATCCCGGTCGAGATCGTCCCCGTCACGTTGATGGGTCTCATCGCCCCTGTCACCCTGGTGGGCGCCACCGTGTTCCATACCGTCGACGTGCTGGCCGGCATCACCATGGCCCAGGTCATTCGCCCCGGTGCCCCGGTGCTGTTCGGTGGTGCGCCCGCTGCCTTCCACATGAAAGCGGCCAGCTCGCCGATGGCGGCGATCGAGGCGCTCCACCTCGACGTGGCGTACGTGGCGGTGGCCAAGAAGCTGGGGCTTCCCACCCAGTCGTACATGGCGCTGTCGGACGGGAAGTTCCTTGACGCTCAGGCGGGTGCAGAGACGTTCGGAAGCGCCCTGCTGGCGGCCCTGGCCGGGGTCAACTCGGTGTCGGGGCCGGGGATGCTCGACTTCGTGCTGGTGTTCAGCCTTCCCAAGTTGGTCGTCGACGACGAGTTCTGCGGTCAGGCCTTGCACTTCGTGCGGGAAGAACAGGTGCTCGACGACCTTCCGGTCGACCGGCTCATCGACCATCTCCTCGCCGAGAACCATCTGATCATGGCCGATCACACCATCGAGCACTGGCCTCGCGAGTTGTATCTGACGTCACCGGTGATCGACCGGGAGAACCGCGAGACCTGGGTCAAGCGTGGTGAGAAGACCCTCGAGCAGCGGGCCATCGACGAGGTCGACCGGCGCCTTTCCGAGTACCAACCGATCGAGACCGACCCCGAGGTGGTCGCCGAGATGGAACGCATCGTTCGGTCGGGTCTGGTCGATCAGACCGAGCTGCCGGTGGTACCCACCGCCGAGGTTCCCCAACCGTCCACGGATGCCGGCGGCGGTCGGCGCCGTAACCGCCGGCGGGGATGAGAGTCGGGCCGGGGGAGACCCCGACCCGACTCCCCGCTCGGTGTCCGAGCCACCGACTGCACGGTCGGGTTTCAGTCCGTATCGGCCGTGGTGTCGCCGGTGCCGTTCGCGACGGTGGCGTCGACGGTCGGCGTGAACTTCACCAGGGTGATGGACCGATCCTCGACGTTCTCGACGCCGAGGCGCCATCCGGGGATGTCCAGCGCGTCACCTTGGACGGCGATCCGTCCCAGGCGCTCGATGATGAGGCCCGCCACGGTTCGGTAGTCACCTTCCGGTGCCTCGATTCCGAGATCCACCAGGTCGTGGATGGGGAAGCGACCGGGTACCAGAACGGTGCCATCCAGGCCCTTGCGGGCACCGAGAACATCTCGGTCGGTCTCGTCGTAGATCTCGCCGACGAGTTCCTCGATGAGGTCCTCGACGGTGATGATGCCGTCGATCCCACCGAATTCGTCGACAACCAACGCCAGGTGCTGGCGGCGCTGCTGCAAGCTTCGCAAGGCGACCAGAACCAGCACGGAGTCCGGGAACACCGGTGGCTCCTTGGCATGCTTTTCGACCGGGGAGCCGGGGTCGGCAGTGAGCAGATCGACCAGGCCCACGACGCCCTTGGCGCTGTCCAGTCCACCAACCCGCCCGGCCACGGGTGCGCGGGTGTGCCCCGCCTGGATCAGCAGCTGCAGGGCGACAGCGGCGGTGGTGCCCTCTTCCAGACTGAACACATCGGTCCTGGGTGTCATGACGTCGCCGATGCTGCGTTCGGCCACCTCGAATGCGCCCAGGAGCACCTCCTGATGGTCCTCACGAAGACCGCGATTGGCTATCACCATGTCGCGGAGCTCCTCGAGGTCGACCTCTTCCCTCGTCGCCCCCGGACGTCCACCAAACAGACGCACCACGACGTCTGTCGAGATGCTGAGCAGCCACACGAGCGGTTTGGTGATCACGGCCAGCAGGGTGAGGGGCCTTCCGATCATGAGAGCCCAGCTCTCGGCCCGTTGCAGGGCGAGTCGTTTCGGCGCCAGTTCGCCCAGCACCAACGTGAAGTACGACAGGATCAGCGTGACGGCCACGATGGCAGCGGTGTCGGCGGCACCTCCCATGAACGACAGGTAGGGAACCACCGGTTCGGCCAGGGTGACCGCCGCCGTCGCCGACGCCAGGAAGCCCGACAGGGTGATGCCGATCTGGATCGTCGCCAGGAACCGGTTCGGGTCACGCGCCAGGCGTGCCACCACCCGGCCGGCGCCGCCCCGTCGTTCCAACTTGGCGAGCTGCGCCTCACGCAGCGATATGAGGGCGATCTCGCTCCCGGCGAGGATGGCGTTGATCACCACCAGCCCGGCGACCAGGAGCAGCTGGGGCAACGTGGCGCTCATGCCGTCGTCCGGCGGTGAGACTGACCACGCCTGTGGTCGTGGGCAGGGTGGGGGTCAGGGTCGGGGTCCGGTGTCGTGTCTGGCATCGATTCCTCCGCGTCGTTGGGAAGCCGAGGGTCTCTCCAGCCGCTCCACGCGACCGGTGGCACCGGAGCCGCCGTGCCTCTGTTGCAGACATTGGCAGCTCGTACTGACGATGACACCTGGCGGGTACTCCCCACTCGGATTGGGGAATGATACAGGCCCGGTCGGCGAAAGTCACAGTGAGGGTCGTTCGACAGGCGTGGAGGTGAGCCCGGCCGCGGCGGCGTCGTCGACCATCCAGAGGACCTCGCCCACGGCGTGGCGGAGCAACTGGATGGGATGAACGCCGTCGGGGCCTTCCAACACCTCGGCAAGCACCTCCGCTTTGGAGGATCCGGCCGTGAGCACGATCACCGTTCGGGCCCGCTGGATCATGGTGGCGGTTGCGGTCAGCCGCCACGTGTCGAGCTGCGGCACCGCGTTGGCGATGAACCACCGATCGTGTTCGTCGAGCCCGGTGGTACCGGGGAACAACGAGGCGGTGTGGCCGTCGGTCCCCATCCCCAGCAACACCAGATCCGCAACGCCGTCGGGCATG
Organism: Acidimicrobiia bacterium; assembly: GCA_050329955.1. Taxonomy (GTDB): domain Bacteria; phylum Actinomycetota; class Acidimicrobiia; order Spongiisociales; family ZC4RG35; genus JAOUGY01. The sequence continues at coordinate 37,782 of JBHJOH010000046.1, forward strand.
ATGCGCCGCAGCTCGGCCTCGTAGAAGGCAGCGGAATCCGCCGCCGTCAGATAACTGGACCACCGGGGGCGGTGGAAGGCGGCCGGCACGCGAGAAACCAACGCCTCGTGCGCCATGAGCCCGTTCGAGTCCGTGTCGTCGTGGGCGACCCAACGCTCGTCCGACAGCCACAGATCGACCCGCTCCCAGGGAACCGGGTGGTTCACGAGCCGGCCATACGTGTCCTTGGGAGTGGAGCCGCCAGCCAGTCCGACGCTGACACGCGCTCCCTCCGTTTTGGCGATGGTGGCGGTGATGGCGGCGGCCGCAGCCTCTGCCAGGGTCTGGGGGTCGGGATGGGCTATGACACGCATACGTTCCTGAGCGTACCGTTGCCGGTAGCATCGCAGCGTGATGCGTCTGTGAGTGGCTGGAAGGCGGGACTGGTTGCGATGGTGGTGGGTGGGGCCATCCTGCTCACCGGCTGGGTGCTGTCGCGTGAGTCCGACGGCCCCGGGCCGTCCACGTCGGCCACGGTTGAGGCCTCCGACATGGGTTCGGACGTCGTGCTCGCCTGCGTGCCGGCCCTGGAGACCGTTTGTACCTCGGCCGCTGCGGCGCTCGGCGTTGCCTTCGATACCTGGGAGGCGGGTGAGCCGATTCCCGAACGGGGTGTGGTGCTGGCCCCCGCCGTAGATTTCCCCGACGGTACCGAGCTCGGGCCGGTGCTGGCCGAGAGTCCGATCGTGATTGCCGGATGGCGCACCCGGTGGCAACCGCTCGAGTTGGCCTGTGGCGACCGGGTCGACGCCGCCTGCGTGGGATCGTCGCTGGGACGCACCTGGGCCGAGCTGGGGGGCAACTCCGCCTGGGGGGACTTCAAGGTGGGTTTGGCCGATCCCACCGTCTCCGAGCAGGGGATGGTGGCCTGGTCGGTGCTGCAGCCGGCGCTGGGCGCCAATGCCGATGCCCTCGCCGGATCGCTGCGGGTGGTCAAGGACAGCGATGCCGATCTGATGGAGGAGTTGGTGCTGTTCGCCAGTCGGGCCGACCTGGTGGTCACCACCGAGGTGGCCGTCGCCGCCCAGTTCCAGAACGCCATCGCCCGGGGAGGTGGCCGCATCGAGATCGGCTACCCCGAATCCGGGCCGTGGATCGAGTACGTGTCGGTGGGAACGGGGCGGGGGAGCGGTGCCCTCATCGAGGAGCTCTCCGGTACCGACATGGCAACGGTGTTCACCGAGGGCGGCCTGAGGCCGGCGGCCGGTGTCTCGGGGCCGCTCCCCGACGGTTTGGGCACACCGGGTGCAAAGAGTCCCTCCCCGGATGATCCGACCCGTGCCACACTGATCGCAGCATGGGAGGAACACACATGAGAGCCCGAGCAGGTCTGGTGGCGCTGGCGGTGATGGCTTCGGCCTGCGTGTCGATCGGTGGCGACGAGCCCGTCGACCCGGGCAACCCTGGAACCATCGACGTACCGAGCGGATGCCGCGAGGTGCCGATGCACGTGTCGTCCGAGAAGATGACGCTGATCACCGCCCTCGCCGGAGAATTCAACGCCACCGAACCGGAAATCGACGGTGAATGCGTGGCCATCACCGTGTACCGCACCGCTTCCGGGCGGGGAGCACAGCTCCTCGCCGAGGGCTGGCCGACAGACGGTTCCGTCGGTCCGGAGCCGGTGTTGTGGAGCCCCGCCTCCGCCGCCTGGGGTGCGGTACTGAACGAGCGCCTCGCCCAGGCCGGACAGCCAGCCATGGCGACCGACTTCGAGCGGATCATGCTCACCCCGCTGGTGCTGGCCATGCCCCAGCCGATGGCGGAAGCGTTGGGGTGGCCCGAGGCGGACATCGGCTGGGCCGACGTGCTCGAGCTGTCCAAGAACCCGGAAGGGTGGGGGTCGGTGGGGCATCCCGAGTGGGGGCCGTTCAAGTTGGGCAAGACCAACCCCAACTTTTCCACGTCGGGACTGTCGGCCACCGTCGCCATCTACTCGGCCGCCGCCGGCACCACCGAACCGCTCACCCTGGACACCATCTCCCGCCCCGATGTCATCGAGTTCGTGAAGGGTGTCGAGGCGGCCACCGTGCACTATGGCGACACGACGCTCACGTTCCTCGACAACATGCTGCGGGAGGATCTGCGGGGACGGGCTCTCAGCTACGCCTCGGCGGTTGCGGTGGAAGAGGTGTCGGTGATCGCCTACAACCGTGGTGACCCGGCCGACACCGGGGAGGCCTCGACGCCGCCCAACGTTCCGTTGGTGGCCATCTACCCGGAGGAGGGCACGCTCTTCAGCGACAACCCCGCCTTCGTCCTCGACGCCCCCTGGGTCGACGAGATCGACCGTCAGGCGGCGGAACAGTTCAGCGCCTTCGTGGTGGAGGATCCCGAGAACCAGGCCCGCGTGCTCGACTTCGGGTTCCGCCCCGGCAACCCGTCGGTGGCGGTGGGTGAGCCCATCAGCCGGGCCAACGGTCTCGACCCGTCCCAGCCGTCCACCGAGCTGCAGGTTCCTGAACCGGCGGTGTTGGCGGCGCTGGTGGACTCCTGGGAGGTGAACCGGAAGTCGGCGCGGGTCATCATGCTGCTGGACGTGTCCGGCTCCATGGGAGAGTTCGGCGGCGATGGCTTCACCAAGCTCGACCTGGCCAAGCAGGCGGTGCTGTCGAGCCTCGATCAGTTCAAGGAGGAGGACGAGGTGGGCTTGTGGGCCTTCTCGACCCGCCTCAACGGGGACCAGGACTGGATCGAGGTGGTCCCGGTCGGAACCCTCTCGGCCAACCGCGCCGAGATCGAGAGTCGAACCAGGGGCCTCCTCGCCGACGGCGGCACCGGCTTGTATGACGCCACGTCGGCGGCAGTGACCGCCATTCGGGACAGTTTCGACCCCACCCGGATCAACGCCGTGATCCTGCTCTCCGACGGGGTGTGCGACGACTTCGATGACGGCTGCAACATCGAGCCTCTGCTCACCCAGCTCAGCTCGAACGAACGCGATCCCGTCCGGGTCTTCCCGGTGGCGTACGGTGATGCAGCCGACATCGACGCTCTCACCCGGATCGCCGAGGCGTCCCAGGCCCGCCTCTACCAGGCCACCGATCCCCGCACCATCGAGGCTGTGTTCGAGCAGGTGGTCTCGAACTTCTGACATGACGTTGCGTTACGACTCCCGGGTCAGGCGGGGCAAGCTCCTCGCCAAGGCCACCACCTCTCCGGCGGGTCTCGTCGCCGGGGGGCTGCTCGCCGCCATCGGTCTGGCGACGCCGCTGACCTGGCCATGGGTGGCAGGAGCCGCCGCCGGTGCCTGGCTCACGTCGGTGGTACTGCACCTGCGGGATCCGAAGCTGGTGTCGTCGCTGCTGGCACCCGACTTCAATCGTGACCTCGGAGCGCTCGACGTCGAGCACCGCCGCTACATGGTGGCGGGCCTGCAGGCCAGGGACCGGTTCGAGCAGACGGTCGCCAGCCTGCCCGACGCCGACGACTTCGCCGGGATGAAGGTGCGGGTCAACGACGCCCTGGAACGGTTGTACGACTCGTTGGTGTGGGCGCAGCGGGCGGCGGGGGTCCTGCGGACGGTCAACCCGACGTCGATTCGCGAGCGGGCCAAGGCCGCCGGTCCGGGAACCAGGTTGTCGCAGGAACTCGAAGCCCAGTTGGAAGAGGTCGGCGAGGTCGAGCGGCGTCGTGAAGAGATCCTGTCGCGGTCGGCCGCCACCGTCACCGGTATCGAGACGCTGTCGGTGAAGGTGGGCACACTCGCCCTCGAGTCCTCGGCACCCGGCGCCGGGATGGACCATGTCGACGACGTCCGTCAGCTCCGCTCCGAGCTCGACGGGTACCTCGAGGGCCTCGAAGAGATCCAGGACGCCCTCAAGACGCTCCCGCCGCAGACGACCTGAATCCATGCGGCTGGTCACGGTCAACCTGTACAACGGGCGGGTCGTGCCCTCTGATCTCTTCCGCTTCCTCGACGCAGTCCGGCCGGACATCGTGTGTGCTCAGGAGGTCGGTCCCGACGCCGCCCGCATCCTCAACGAGCGTTTCCCCTACGGAGCGGTCGAGGGCGGTCTCGATCACGAGGGTCGGGCTCTGGTCGGTCTTCATCCGATGGGGGTCACCCCGCTGGCGTTGCCGTTTCGCGGTGGGTTCGTGGGCCGGGTCGAGATGGCGGGCCGCCCGCTGGAAGTGATCTCGATCCACATGGCCAACCCGATCGACGGTTTCAAGGGCATTCAAGCCCGGCGCGCCCAGCTGAGGGCGCTCGAGCCGGTGCTGTCGCGGCCGGCCGATCGGGTGGTGGTGGGGGACATGAACGCCACCCGGTGGTGGCCGACCTACCGACGTCTCACCCGTCACCTCGATGACGGGGTCAATCGCTGGGCGGAACGAATCGGGACCCGACCGGCACCGACCTGGGCCAAGGCTCCCGGGTGGCCCGCAGTGCTCCGGATCGACCACGTGTTCACTTCCGGAGTGGACCTCGCCAACGTCTCGGTCCAGCGCATTGCCGGACTCGACCACAAGGCTGTGACCGTCGACCTCGCATGGCCCGAGACGAGCGCGCCGTGACGGTCGTCACTGGCGCTGTCTGCTGGAGCGGCGGCTCGGTGACGGCCCGGGTGTACGCCGAGTCCGACACCACCGTGCTGCTCGCCCACGGTGCCGGCACCAACCAGGATCACCGCCTGATGGTTGGCCTCGCCGGTGCGCTGGCCGAGACCGGGCTCGGTGTCATCACCTTCAACTATCCCTACACCGAACTGGGTCGCAAGGCCCCCGACCGGGCGCCGGTGCTGCTCGACTGCCACCGGGCGGTGGCGACCTGGGCAGGCGAGCGTACCCAGCGACTCTTCCTGGCCGGACGATCGATGGGTGGGCGGATGGCGACGATGCTCGCCGCTGACGGCCTTGCCATGGCCGGTGTGATCGCATACGCCTACCCCCTCCACCCGGCCGGCAAGCCCGACCAGCTCCGTATCGAGCACCTTCCTCGGATGGCTGTCCCCTCACTGTTCTTCCAGGGCGACCGTGACACACTGGCTCGCTCGGATCTGTTTGACGGCTACGTTCGTCCGCTGACGGGTGTAGAGGTGGTGGATCTGGTCGGGGCCGATCACTCGTGGCGGATGAAGGGGCGAACGGAGGCGCAGTTGCTGGCCGAAGTTGCGTCGGCCACGGAGGCCTGGATCGGTCGCCTTGCCTCACAGGGTAGAACTCGGGCATAATGAGTCGCTTTCCCCGCTGAGGAGTTTCCAGTCATGTCCGAGCAGATCACGTTGC
>JBHJOH010000047.1:0-4422 GCA_050329955.1 Acidimicrobiia bacterium
ACCGAGATACACCCCGAATACGCCGACACCAGCGTCACCTGCTCGTGCGGTAACACGTTCGTCACCCGTTCGACCAAGCCCGGGTCGATGCACGTAGAGCTCTGCAACGAGTGCCATCCCTTCTTCACAGGTCGCCAGAAGCTGGTGGACACCGGTGGCCGCGTCGAGCGCTTCCAGAAGCGGTACGCCGGAACCGAGATCAAGTCGAAGAAGCGCCAGAAGGAAGAGTCCGCTCCGGCGGAGGAAACCGTCGAGGTCGAGTGACGGCTCTTCGAGCCTGATCGCTCGTTATGTCCGAGCCGAAGCCCGAGCCACCGATGTCGGTGGGAGGTCAGGCCGTCCTGGAGGGCGTCATGATGCGCGCTCCGGGAGCCTGGGCGATCGCCGTTCGTCGCCCCGATGGGGTCATCGAGGCGGTTCGCCACGAGCTTCCGCGGCTGTCATCGCGTTCGAAGGTGGCCACCATCCCGTTCCTACGGGGCATCATGGTGCTGGGCGAGTCGCTCACCCTGGGATACCGGGCTTTGACCTGGTCGGCGCAGAAGGTGGCCGGCGAGGACGAAGAGGAACTGAGCAGGGGCGAGATCGCCTTTTCGATGGGAATCGCGCTCGTGGTCTTCGTGGGGCTGTTCATCATGGTGCCGGCTCTGGTGGCCGGTTGGCTGGCCGGTGACTCACGGATCGCCTTCGCGACCATCGATGCCGCCCTCATGCTGGTGATCTTCATCGGCTACCTGTGGCTCATCGGCCGATCCAAGGAGATTCGCCGAGTCTTCCAGTACCACGGCGCCGAGCACATGTCGATCCACGCCTTCGAGGCGGGGGAGCCGCTGTCGGTCGACTCGGTGGCGCGCTACCGGCCGGAACATCCCCGCTGCGGTACCAACTTCCTCATGATCGTCATCCTGCTGTCGATCACGGTCTTCAGCTTCGTTGGCAAACCGGACTGGCCGCTGCTGGTGGCGAGCCGCATCATCGGCATCCCGCTCATCGCCGGCCTGTCGTACGAAGTTCTCAAGTTCGCCGGAGCTCGCCAGAGTGACCGGGTGGGACGTTTCATGGCGGCACCGGGGATGTGGTTGCAGAAACTCACCACCGGAGTTCCCGAGCGGGACATGATCGAGGTGGCGGTCACCAGCCTGGTGTCGGCGCTCGAGCCGCATCAGGTGGACGAGGTGATCGCCCGTGGGGGCGTGCCCGAGGCCGCCCTCCACGCCCGGGCCGTCTGACATGGAATCCCGCCTCGAGGCCCGCCTGGTCGAGGTCGAGTCGGCGTTCCGTGAAGTCGAGCACCTGTTGGGCGATCCGGAGGTCATCACCGACTCGACCCGTCTCGCCGATCTCGGACGCCGCCACTCCGAGATGAGACCCGTGGTCGATCTGATCGAGGCGTGGCGGGAGGCCGACTCGGACCGCCGCGAGGCCGAGGAACTCGCCCTCGTCGACGCCTCGATGGCCGATGAGCTGCGGGAGATGGCGGCTGAACGTGGTGCCGAAGCCGAACGGCTGGAAGCCGACCTGCGGGTGGCGCTCGCCCCCAAAGATCCCAACGACGCCAAGGACGTGATCCTGGAGGTTCGGGCTGGCGCGGGAGGCGATGAAGCTGCGATCTGGGCCGGCGACCTGCTGCGGATGTATCAGCGGTATGCCGATCGGCGGGGCTTCACGGTCGAGGCGATGGATTCCGCCGCCTCGGAGGCGGGTGGGTTCAGCAAGGTCACCGTTGCGGTCAAGGGTCGCGGGGCCTTCTCCCGGCTCAAGTTCGAGGCCGGGGTCCACCGGGTGCAGCGGGTTCCCCGCACCGAGTCCCAGGGGCGGATTCACACCAGCACCGCCACCGTGGCCGTGCTCCCGGAAGCCGAGGATGTCGAGGTGGATCTCGACCCGAACGACGTGCGGGTCGACGTGTACCGGTCGAGCGGCCCCGGCGGGCAGTCGGTCAACACCACCGATTCGGCGGTGAGGCTCACCCACGAGCCCACCGGCCTGGTGGTGACCTGCCAGGACGAGAAGAGCCAGCTCCAGAACAAGGAGAAGGCCTTCCGCATCCTTCGGGCCCGCCTGTTTCAGCTCGAGGAGGAACGCCGCCATTCCGAACAGGCCGCCGCCCGACGTTCCCAGGTGGGTACCGGTGAGCGTTCCGAGAAGATCCGGACCTACAACTACAAGGAGAACCGGGTGACGGATCACCGGATCGAGCTGACGTTGTACAAACTCGATCAGGTGCTCGATGGCCAGCTCGACGACTTCGTCGACGCCCTCACCGCCGAAGAGGTTGCGGCCGCGTTGGCCGGCGACTGATCGCTCTGCGTACCCGTCATCGTCCCGCACCGTTCACCGGAGCCGCGTACGGTGGGCTCACCGATCGAGGGAGTGACCATGCGCAAGTCTGTGATCGGCGGTCTGATGGCCGCCCTGATGGTGGTCTTCACCGTGGCACCAGCTGTGGCGGCCCCCAGGGATGAGGTGAGGTTTGCCACCTTCAATGCCAGCCTCAACCGATTCAACGAGGGTGAACTGGTGGCAGAGTTGCAGGCTGCCGTAGCCGGCTCGGTCTCCGACCAGGTCGCCGCAGTGCTCGAGATCGTCGCCCTCAACGACGCAGACGTGCTCCTGATCAATGAATTCGACTTCGACCCGGAGGCTGGAGCGTTGTTCGCCGAGCTCACCGGATACCGCCACCACTTCATCGCCCCATCCAACACGGGCGTTCCCTCCGGCTTCGACCTCGACAACTCGGGCGCCGTCGAAGGGCCCAACGACGCCTTCGGATTCGGGTTCTTCCCCGGACAGTTCGGGATGCTGGTCCTCTCGCGGTACCCGATCCTGGAACGCCGCGCTCGCACCTTCCAGAATTTCCTCTGGAAGGACATGCCCGGGGCGTTGCTGCCGGTCGATCCTTCCACCGGTGAGTCGTGGTACTCCGATGACGAGCTCGCCGTCTTCCGCCTGTCGTCGAAGAGTCACTGGGATCTGCCGATCCGCATCGGGCGACGGACCGTTCACTTCCTGGTGAGCCATCCGACGCCACCTGTGTTCGACGGCGCCGAGGACCGCAACGGCACCCGAAACTCCGACGAGATCCGCTTCTGGGCCGACTACGTGTCGTCACGAGCGACCAGTCGTTACATCTATGACGATCGCGGTCAGCGGGGTGGGCTGAACCCAGGTTCGTTCTTCGTGGTGGCAGGCGACCTGAACTCGGACCCCTTCGACGGTGACTCGATTCCGGGAGCCGCCCAGCAGTTGCTCGATCATCCGCGGGTGAACACCTCGGTCACACCGTCCAGCGAAGGGGCTGTGGAGGCGTCGGCGATTCAGGGAGGCGCCAACGACTCCCACATCGGCGACCCCCGGTTCGACACGGCCGACTTCGCCGACGGCGCCCCGGGAAACCTGAGGGTCGACTACGTGTTGCCTTCCAAGGCTCTCCGGATCACCGACGCCGGGGTGTTCTGGCCGGTGCAGGCAGACCCTCTCTTCCCGCTGGTGGGTGTCTTCCCGTTCCCGTCGTCTGATCACCGGATGGTGTGGGTGGACGTACGGGTGCCCGGTCTTCGCTGAGCCGTCAGATGCCGTCGGTGACGGGACCTTTGGCAGCGATGGCAACGCCACAGAACGCGCAGCTCGACCGGCCCACTTCCACCATCGAGCCACATCCACCGCATGGGGATGGCCTGGCGGTGCGGCGGCCGTCCTCGACACCGTCGATGACATCGAGTTCCCGGAGTCGATCTCGGAGCTGTTCGTCGGTCCAGCCACTGTCCTTGAGCAACGACCACATGGCATCGACGACGAGGATCAATCGGTCGACTCGTTCGTTGACATCGTGGAACTCGCCGGCCCTTGCCCCGGCCCCGCCGCCGGCGGACCGGGCGAACGCCGCCGCCCGAGTCGCCGAGCGCTCGCCCATCACATAGCCCATGAGGAAGTCGAACATGGGCGATCAGCGTACGGGCGACGTACGCCGGCGCAATGGTTACGTGCGGATGTGACGACCGTCTTTTGCTGCGGTACGATGGTAGTCCACCTTGAGGCGTGCTCTCTGGGGCGCGTCTGCATTCGGGGGTGGTGTAATCGGCAACACGGCAGGTTCTGGTCCTGTAATTGAGGGTTCAATTCCTTCCCCCCGAGCGACGCACGGCATGCATGAATGAATCCATGAGTGCATGACCTCTGCGTCACAATCGAATGGTCCCGTCGTCTAGTGGCCTAGGACGCTGGCCTCTCAAGCCGGTAACGCCAGTTCGAATCTGGTCGGGACTGCAAGCGAAGACCCCCGTTCTCGACGGGGGTTCTTCTGCATCCAGCTACCAGATTGAAGATGCTGGGTGCTGGGTTGCTGGCCAGAATCGCTCGAAGCTCGAAGCTCGAAGCTCGAAGCTCGAAGCTCGAAGCTCGAAGCTCGAAGCTCGAAGCTCG
>JBHJOH010000048.1:0-4311 GCA_050329955.1 Acidimicrobiia bacterium
GAGAGCCCGGCCGGCGACCCGGCGCTGGTGGAGCACTACCCGCTGGCGCTGCTCACTCCCAAGGTCCACACCCGTTTCCTCAACAGCTCCTATTCGCATCTGCCAAAGCACGGCCCGCTGGAGGGCGCGCCCTACGTCGAGCTGTGCGCAGAGGACGCTGCCGCCCGCGGGCTGGCAGCGGGCGACACCGCCGAGGTGTGGAACGACCGTGCCAAGCTCACACTCGAGGTCCGCATCTCCGACCGGGTCCGCCCCGGCGTGGTGATCGTCCCCTTCGGCTGGTGGTCCGACCACCACGGCCAACCCGCCACCGCCAACTCCCTCACCAACGACACCGCCACCGACTGGGGTGGTGGCGTGGCCTACTCCGACACGCTGGTGCAGGTGGCCGGTGTCGCCGGCTGAAACGGGTTGAAGTTCGCGGTCGCATGGTCGATCATCGAACGTGCCGACGGCAATAGCCCGAGGAAGTGAACCCGGCTCCTCTCCGGACGGTGAGCGGCCGGGTTTTGCGCGTTCGGGATGGTCTAGCGGTACCGTTCGAACAGGTAGGCGAAGGGGCTCTTCGTGTAGGAGATACCCCGCCCGGTGCTGTGGAGAAGGTCCTTCGTCACCTCCACGTCCTTCTTCGGGACGAGGTACGAGTCGAGGTCGGACGAGTTCGCCCGGTAGCCACCGTCACGGGAAGTGATGACCGCCCTTAGTCCATACCGATCGTCGATCGAGGCCATGGCGGCGTCGCCGTGGCTGGAGTTCACCAGGAGATGTCCTCCCACACGCAGGTAGCGGGTGCAGTGCTCGGATATGAACCCGGCATACAGCGAGATGAGCAGGTCGAACGAGCCTTCTGCCAGGTCCAATGGGTCCTGGTAGTCGCCGTGGATGAATCGCACCGTGTGGCCGTCGGCTCCGTGCTCGCTCAGAAGCTCGTCGACGCCGCCGGTGTCGGCGAAGAACTGGTTGGCCCGCCGATCGACGTCGACGAAGGTGGTCTCGGACCAGATGAAGGCAGGGGTGAGATCGACGTAGGAACCCGGGTACAGCACGGTGTTCGCGTCGACCGTGCCGGCCACCGACTCGAACAGCGTTCGCCGCTCACCCACCGCGTGGTTCTGCTTGTCCCAAAGTGCTCGTGTCCTGCTCACCACGGCCAGGACCCTAGGCCGCAGAGAGCCTGAGGGGCCGCTCGATGAGAGCAGTGCTGCCGCGGGCCTGACGGTAAACGGTGAACGGTCAAGCGTGAACAGCTCTAGGTTCTCCCCGTCTCGGTGAACTCCTTGAACGTGAGCACGTCGCCGACGACCGTCCCCGCTTCGTCTGCTTGCACCATCTCGAGGATGGCCACCGACAGCGCCAGGTCCTGGAGTCCGGTGCCGGTGGACTTGAAGAGAGTGACGGCTTCGTCGGGTCTCGGTGGGGGAGCGTCGACGATGTCGGCCAGGTTCGCCGCCCGGCCGACGTCATACAGGCCGTCCTTCACGGAGGCGATGGCGTCGCCGGACTCACCGAACACCAGATCCACCGAGTCGCACACCACCCGATCGAAGGCGGCGAAGGTGTCGGGTTCCACCTCCGACAGGTTGGGCCGGGCGGAGCCGACCGAGTTGACGTGCATGCCCGGAGTCAGATGGCGACGGCCCAACACCGGCGTTGGCGACTTGGTGGCCAGGGTCACGAGGCCTGCCCCGTCGATCGCCTCCTCCACGCTGGTTGCTTCCACCAGCCGAGGATCGAGGAGGGGTTGCATCTCGGCGATGAAGTCCGAGCGGTTCTGCGGGTTGCGGCTGAACACGCGGATCTCTTCGACCGGTCGCACCGCCTGCAGGGCAGTGAGCTGGCGTCGCGCCACCGACCCGGTTCCGATCACCGCCGCCACCGACACGCCGGGCCGACACATCGCCTCGGCGGCGAGGGCGGCGGTGGCACCGGTACGGGCGCCGGTGATCGCCTCGGCGTCGATCACGGCGGTCATCTCGCCCGAGGCGATGTCGAACAGCGTGACCACGTAGCGCACGCCCGTAGCGTTGGTGAAGCTGATGATCTTGTGACCGAACACGCCGAGGCCCTCGAACACCGCCGGCAGGACGCGCATCCACCCGGCGGAGTGTCCGAGATCCATCCTGCCGTTCGCACCGGTCTGCCCCGCCGCTTGCAATGCGAAGCAGCGGCGCATCGCCGCGAGCGCCAGCTCATCGGTCAGATATCGCTCGACGGTTGCGCCGTCGATGACCCGCATGTCAGAGAACGTCCAACAGGCCGAGCGCTTCGAGATCGGCTGCCAGATCAGATTCCTCCTGGGCATTGAGGGGCAGCAGCGGCAAGCGCACCGGGCCCTGGGGCAGGCCCATCAGGCTCATCCAGCCTTTGAGCTGGGCGATGGGGATGACACCGGTGGGTCCGGCGAAGAACGGGTCGCGCAGCCAGCGCTGGAACGCCACCCGATGCTGGGCGAGGGAACGCTGCACCTTCCAGGCTTCGTCGATCTTGCCCTCGGCGGCGAGGCGGGTGTAGTCGGCGATCGGCCGGTGGTGCGGTGTCTGGAACATGGCGAGCGCCGGGGTGGACATGAGCGCTTGGATCCCGAACTCGAGGTGGTACTCGAGCCACTCGTCCTCGGCGGCGTCGCACACCACGATCCGGTCGCCGCAGCCCTTCACCACCTTCTCGAAGTGCGCCTTCGGCTTGGGGTTCTTGATCCCGCAGATCAGGTCGAGGTCGGATAGTTCGATGATGAGCTCGGGCGACAGCGAGTACCCCGAATAGGCGGTGTTGAACAGGAAGGTGGGGATCGACGTCTGTTTGTCGAGCGCCCCGTACCAGGCGCGGACCACGTCATCGGTGGGACGCGGCGGGAAATACGGGTTCATGACGATGGCGAAGTCGAAACCCAGCTCCTCTGCGTGGTTGCCGAGTTCGACGCAGTGTTCGAACACATGGTGGCTGGTCTGGGCCATGATCGGGATGCGCCCGTTGACCGTGTCGGCCACGAGCTCATGGACCCGGCGGCGTTCTCCGACCGTCATCGACCAGAACTCGCCCATCACGCCGCCGCAGAAGATGCCGTCGACCTCGATGCCTGACACGTAGTACTCCACCGACTGGCGGATGCCGGCTTCGTCGAGGGCACCGTCGGCAGTGAACGGGGTGGGGATGGCCACCCACAGGCCGGTCACCTTCTCGAATGCGGCTTCCTTGGCTGGGCTCAACGGCATGGCGGGGCTCCTGGTTCTGCGTGTCGATCCTGCACGTTATAGGATCCTCGTCAGTGCCGGAGCGAGAGGAGCGAGCGATGGAACCTGTGCGCGTGGGTCTGATGGGCCTCGGATGGTGGGGCAACGAACTGCTGCGCGGGGCCACCTCGGCCGGTGCCGTGGACCTGGTCACCTGCTACGCCCGTACCCCCGAGACGCGGGAGGCGTTCGCCGCCGAGAGGGGAATCAGGTCGGCGGCCTCGGTGGAGGAGCTGATCTCGGATCCGGACATCGAAGCGGTCATCGTCGCCACCCCGCACTCAACCCACGTCGACTACGTCACCGCCGCCTTCGTCGCCGGTAAGCACGTGTTCGTCGACAAGCCGTTCGCCATGACCGTCGAAGGCGCTCGCGCCTGCATGGCGGCAGCGGACGCCGCCGGCAAGGTTCTGCAGGTCGGCCATCAGCGCCGCCGCCAGGCTCCCAGCCGCCGGATCAAGCAGATGATCGACGCCGGCGAACTGGGCAGCATCATCGCCCTCGAAGCCAACTACTCGGCCCCCGGCGGCGGCAATCCCGCCCCCGACAACTGGCGACAGAACCCCGAGGAGCGGCCTCTCTCCGGTCTCACCCCGTTCGGCGTGCACGTGCTCGACACGTTCCAGTATTTCGTGGGCCCCATCACTCACGTCTCGGCGATCAGCACCCGCCCCTTCGGCAAGACCGCCCTCGACGACGGTGCCATCCTCACCTTCCAGTTCGCCAACGGTGCCATCGGCAGCCTCATCACTTCCACCGCCGTTCCCGCCACGAACCGGGTCGGTGTGATGGGCACCGCCGGTGCCGCCTGGAGCGACCAGGACGGCGGCAGGCTGCTCATCCAGGGTATCGGAGACAAGGCTCCCACCGAGCACCCCACCGAGCAGAACGACACCATCGCAGAGCAGATGACCGACTTCGCCCGTTGCGTCCGCGAAGGCGCCAGCCCCGAAGTCGACGCCAACGCCGGATTCCGCGTCGTCGCAGTCATGGAAGCGGCCCTCAAGAGCGCCAAGAGCGGCAAGCTGGAAGAGGTGGAGCAGGCGTAAGGGGTCTTGTCCCCCACGGAGTGGGGGAAGGG
>JBHJOH010000049.1:0-34767 GCA_050329955.1 Acidimicrobiia bacterium
GAGTTTCGACCCCCCTACCCCGCTCGTTCCTCGCCCCGGCGCTTGCGCCGGACGGACCCTTCCCCCACTGCGTGGGGGACAAAGCTTCGAGTCCTCTACGGTCACCTATCCGCTCAACCTCATTGTGCAAAAGGTGGGAGCGACGCGTGTGCTCTGCGCACTGAGGGTCAGCAGCGACGAGCGGCGAGCCTTCCGCCCGGTCCGGTACGTTCTGCGTTGCTCTAGTTTCCGATCCGGAACACATGCACGTGCGGTTCTTCGCCGTAGTTCTCCGTGACGTAGAGCCGGCCCTGCACCGGGTCGAAGCCGGCGCCGACGATGGTGGCGTCGCCGGAGTCGGTGATGCCTTCCAGTTCCCAAACGGCGTAGGGGCGGACGTCCCACGGCTCGAGATCGCCGGAGCGCACCTCGAGCAGTTCGGTGGCGTCGTAGGCCCACACCTGATGGCGGTACGGGTAGGCGTGGGTGCCCTTCGAGCCGTCGGTCGGGTCGTAACACCAGATGTCGGTGCCATCACCGGTGGGCAGGCCGTGCAGGTCGGGGTCGCTGGTGCCGGACCCGTAGCAGTACGGGCCGGTGCCGTGCCGGCCGATGAAGAGGATGCTGCGGGTTCCGGGTGGGAAGGCCACGCCCGGAACGACTGTGGCCAGGTTGAAGAGGTCGTTCTGGGTGATCTCGGATGCGAGCGGGTTGGAGATTGGGTACCAGATGAGGGTGTTCCCGGGTACCTCGTCGACCGTCCCCACATCTGTAGGGTCGAAGACGGTGATCGATGGCCCCGCCGAGGTGGCCGAGATGATCGGCAGACAGCACTGACCCGTGAGAGCGGTCCCACCCAGCGCCGCCTGCCATTCGATTGGGACCGGGGTCATGTATCCGCCCACCGATCGTGACGGCGCCACCGAGTCGAATCCTCCGAACCCGCTGAAGTCCCCGGCAGATGACAGGTCCATCGATGACCGCCCGTGCGAGACCTGTTGGCTGCCATCGGCGTCGTAGTACTCCGAGGCGGTCACGATCAGGTCGGTTCCGTCCGGCAGCAGTCCGTACACCAGGCTGCCTCCGGGCAGGGCGCTATCGGTGATGTCGGCGAAGGGCTGGAGCACCGTGGCGACCGGGAGCGATCCGCCCGAACCCAGCTGGGCGGGAACGCGCACCTGTGCGATCTGCTCGGGCTGGTGGGCGTGCCCGCCCAGGAACAGGGTGGTGGCCCCGTCCTGGTGGTGGGCGGCGATGGCGGTGCCGCCGTAGCTGAATCGGGACTCGCCGAAGTCGCCCTGGGGGAGGGCGAATGCGCCCAGGTGGGTGATGGCTTCGGCTCCGATCAGCGGGAGGGCCGTTGGGGGGATGTCCAGGTCGAGGGCGCGCACCAGGAAGGTGGCCATCTGCCCCCGGGTGACCGGGTCATCGGGACAGAACAGTGTGTTGGCCGGCGGGTTGCATCCGAGGGTGATGCCGGCGGTGGCCAAACGGTCGATGTCGTCTTCGAACACCGAGTCGTCATCGTCGCCGAAGCGGTCGTCGCCGGCACCGGCCGAATATCCGAAGGCCCGCACCAGGAACGCCGCCATCTGCCCTCGGGTGACAGGGTCATCGGGGCAGAACCGGGTGTTGGACGGTGGGTTGCAGCCGGTGGTGATCTCCTTTCCGGCCAGCCAGGCGATGTCGTCTTCGAACACCGAGCTTGCGGTGTCGGTGAACGTGGGTACCGGTGGTGCCGCCCCACCGACGCCCCGACGAAGGAACGCCGCCATCTGGCCCCGGGTCACCGTGTCTTCGGGGCAGAACCGGTCGTTGTCGGGCGGGTTGCACCCGCTGGTGATGCCCGAGGCCGCCAGGGTCTCGATGGCGACCTGATGCACCGACCCGTCGTCGTCGCCGAACCGGCCCTGCGCCGCTGCCACCGACGAGCCGCTCAAGAGTACGAGCAGCGCCACGGCGATGCCAGCGGATGTCGGAATGGGTCGCATCATGGTTCCACAGCTGAGGTCGGGAGCGCTGGCCGCACGCCGAACGCAGAACGCAGAACCCCACACACAGGTTTCTGCGGCGCGGGGAAAGTCCCGGGCCGACGGCGGGGATCAGTCACGGTCGAGGTCCGCCAGTACCGACCCGAGCGCCTTCACCGATGTGATGGTGATGGGATCGATCACCAGCTGGACGTGTGAGACGCCCAGGGCGGCGTACGAGCGGAGCAGGTCGGCCAGCTGATCGGCGTCGACCGCCTCGGTGGGGACGTCGTCGGCGGCCCCGTAGTAGCGGCCGGCGGCATCGGGCATGCGCACCATCACCGCCACGGTGCGCTCCACCTCGGAGGGGTCGCGTCCTGCTTCCACACAGGCCCGGTCGAGGTCGGCCAGCAACGGCGCCAACCCGGCGGCATTGTTCCCGAACCAGGCGAACCAGGCGTTCCACGCCGACACGTGGGGCAGCGTCGCCTTCAGCACCCGCGGTCCCATCGACCCGATCATGAGGGGAGGGCCACCGGGTCGGGGCGGTGGCGCCAACTCACACTCGCGGATGGAATAGAAGTCCCCTTCGAAGTCGATCGCCCCCTCCGACAACAGGGTTCGGATCACCGTGAACGCCTCCTCGAAGCGGGCCGCCCGGCGGTCGAACGGAAACCCGAACGCCTCGTACTCGGGCTGGTTCCAACCGGCCCCCAGCCCCAGGATGAGACGGCCACCCGAGATCTCGTCGACGGTCGCCGCCTTCTTGGCGAGCATGGCGGGCGAGTGGAAACTGGTCGCCGCCACCAGTGGACCGATTTGGACACGTTCGGTCACCGCCGCAATTGCCGCCAGCAGCGACCACGCCTCCCACGGCCCCGTCGCCCCCTTCTCGGTGCGGTAGAGCAGGTGATCGCCCACCCAGATCGAGTCGAAGCCAGTCTGCTCGACGGCGATGGCCATGTCCCGGTACTCCGGCCAAGGAACCACACGTTCGGCTTCCGGAAGCTGCACACCAATCGCGAGAGGACGAGTCATGAAGTGAGACTATTCGAATGCGACTGGCTTCTAGCTGCTGGCTACTGGATTCGGGCCGGTCCTCACGCTCTCGCTCATTCCTGCGTGTTGCGTGTTGCGTCGGACGTCGGACGTTTCGAGCCAGAAGCCAGAAGCCGGAAAGCCAGCAGCGAGGAAGCTATCCGCTTCCCGGAAACATCCCCACGATCCTCCACCCTCGATCCGGGAATCCGGCGGTGTCGGCGGTGCGGGCGGAGGCGGTGTTGGACGGGGCATGCAGATAGATCGGGGCGGCGCCCTCGGCGATGACGTGGCGGGCAGCTTGGGCGACGAGCCGCGAGGCCCAGCCCTGGCCGCGGTGGGCTTCTTCGGTGACCACCGCCAGCTCGTGGCCCCAGGGGTCGTGTCGTTTTCTGCCAACGCCTGCGGCGACGTCGCCGTCGGCGCAGCCGACCAGGACGTCGCCGTTGAACGGTGCCAGCCAGGCGGGCACTCCTGGGGTGTTGGGCGGCACCCACACGCCGTCATCGCCGAGGTCGGCGGGGGTGTCGCTCCAGCGGAAGACGCCCAGATTGAAACGCCAGGATGGGTGGGCGAGGGCTTCGGGGAGCAGCGGGCCGACGGTCTCCAGTGTGTCTCCCAGGGTTCGCACCCGGTCCCCGCTGCCGGGCGGAACCGACAGGATCGTCCCGAACGGTGTCGCCACCCCGCGCACGGGGCGGAGGGCACCGTCCCAGCCGGGCTGGATGCGCCGGTCGGACTCGACAACGGTGAGGCCGGGGTTGGGAGGTGGCCACACGCCCAGAAACGAGTCGAGATGAGAGGCCAGTGTCTGCGGGACGGTCACGGCAGCTGGCCGCGCGGTTGCTCCTCGTCGGTGACTTCCCAGCTTTCGGCGTCGATCACGGGGCCGCCGGCGCCGAAGCCCGCTCCCGGGGGAGCCCCGAACCCGCCCCCGGCGGGAGCTCCGAAGTTGGACGTCACCACGGTGACCCGGTTTTGCATCCGCTTGCTGGCCACCAGGTGCACTCGATCACGGACTGCCGGTACCAGGAGGAGGAACCCCATCGCGTCGGTGATGAATCCGGGCGAGATGAGGAACGCTCCCGCCACCAGGATGGCGGCGCCGTGGCTCAGTTCCTTCGTGGGGAGTCCACCCGAGGCGATCTTGCGCTGGAGTTGCGACCACACCGACATTCCGGCCCGCCGAACCAGCATCGAGCCGAGGATGGCGGTGGCGAGGGCGATGAGCAACGTGGGCAGGAGTCCGATCCGCCCCTGGACCGCCAGGAACGTGCCCAGCTCGGCGAGCGCCACCGTGGCGAAGACGACCATGATTCGCATGGTTTCGAGGGTACCCGGGGGTGGGCGATACACGCCCGCCGACCGGGCCGTTCCCGGTCAGGCCGGGTCGGTCGATGGAACGAGCGGTAGGGCCACCAGGGTCATTCCGGCGGCCACCAGATACGGGGCCGGGCTCGAAACGGCGAAGAGTGCTCCGCCCATGAGCGGACCCGCCACCCGGGCCAGCCCCCCGGCCGACTGCTGAAAACCGAGGGCGCTTCCTGCCCGGTCGGGGGTGGTGGATCCGGCAACGGCCGACGAAAGGGTGGGGGTGATGATCCCCTGGCCGAGTGCCAGCACCACCAACCCGGGCACCAGCAGCGCCCAAGTGTCGGCGGTGGAGATGGCGGCTAACCCGATGGTGTTCAGGACCAGTCCCAATCGGATGGCACTCGTCTCGCCGAGGCGTCGGGTGATCGGCCCGATCATGCCGCCCTGCACCGCCACCAGCACCAGACCGAGACCGGCGAACACCAGGGCGATCCCGGACTCGGTGATGGCGAGGCGCTCGTCGGCGAGCAGGGCGAACGTTGCCTCGAAAGCGCTGAAGGCGGTGATGGCCACGAACGTGAGGATCACGAACCGCATCACCAGCCCCGACCGGAAGTCCGTTGCTGGTCGGGCATCGGTGGCCGGCAGCGTGCCCGGCCCGCGGGTCTCGGGCAGCCGCACGAACGCCACCACCAGGTTGGCGAGCGACAGCCCGGCTGCCACCAGGAACGGCACCTGCGGGCCCCACAGCGTGGCGAGGGCTCCGATCGCAGGTCCGATCACGAAGCCGAGGCCGAACGCCGCGCCCAGCAGCCCCATCAGTCGGGGACGATCGGCCGGATCGGCCACATCCGCCACGGTGGCTCGTGCCACCGCCACGCTGGCACCGGACACGCCGTCGACGATACGACCCACGAACAGGATCGCCAGCGACCCGGCCAGCCCCACGAGGAGGCTGCCGATGGCCGACCCGGCGATGGTGATCAGCATCACCGGCCTCCGTCCCACCCGGTCCGAGACCCGGCCCCAGATCGGTGAGAACACGAACTGGGCGAGCGAGTAGGAGGCGAACAGCAGGCCGATCGTCATGGGCGTGGCCTGGAAGCGCTCGGCGTACAACGGCAGCAGCGGGATGATGATGCCGAAACTGAGCAGGTCGATGACCACCGCCGTCCACGCCGTCCAGAAGCCGGGCGGGGTCTTCCGTTTGGTTGGTGTGGCGGTCATGCTTCCTCGGCGGTGCGGGGTTCGGTTCTCATGGCGTATGCGCGGTGCGGGCCGGTCGGTCCGCGAATTGGACGCGACCGATCCGGCGGAGCATACGGCCGTCGGACCGGCCCACTGCCGGCCCGGCAGCGATGACGTTCACCGCCACGTTCGGATGGCTTCGACCAGGGCCGCTACGTGGGCGGGAGGGGTGTGCCGGTCGATCCCGTGACCGAGGTTGACGATGTGACCGGCACGGCCGGCCACCGAGCTCATCATGGCGTCGACCTCGCCGGCGATCGTCTCCGGATCCGACAGGAGCACGGCCGGATCGAGGTTGCCCTGCACGGCGACCTCTCCGAGACGGTCCCAGGCCTGGTCGAGCGGCACCCGCCAGTCCACCCCGTACCCGCTGGCACCGACCCCGGTCTGGATGTCCAGGGTGTGGCCCGCTCCCGGTGCGAAGTAGATGGTGGGCACGCCCACGTCGGTGAGAGCCGTTCGTGCCGAGGGCAGCGCCAGCGAGGCGAAGGCGTTCCGGTCGAACCATCCCGCCCAGGTGTCGAACAGTTGAACGGCATCCGCCCCGGCTCCTGCCTGAAACCGCAGGTAGTCGTTCATGGCGGTGGCGAGCGTGTCGAGGGCGGCTCTGGCTGCTCCGGGGTCGCGGCGGCATGCACCGCGGAACCCCATGAACTCCTTGGAGCCGCCAC
The DNA here is from genome assembly GCA_050329955.1 of Acidimicrobiia bacterium. GTDB lineage: Bacteria > Actinomycetota > Acidimicrobiia > Spongiisociales > ZC4RG35 > JAOUGY01. The sequence continues at coordinate 6,221 of JBHJOH010000049.1, forward strand.
CCTCGACCAGGTAGGCCAGCAGGGTGACGGGCGCCCCGGCGAAGCCGATCACCGCCACTTCGTCGGCCACCCCGGCTCGCACCCGCTGGATGGTCTCGGCCAGGAACCCCACCCGTTCCGGGTCGAGACCCGGAAGCGCTGCCACCTCGGCGAGGGTGTGGGGACGCAGCTTCGGCCCCGGATCGAAGGTCATGTCGACACCCATCGCTTCGAGCGGGGTCATGATGTCGGCGAAGATCACGGCGCCGTTCATCCCGAACCGGCGGATCGGCTGGAGTGTGATCTCGGCCGCCACCGCCGGCGTCGACACCGCCTGCTGGAAGGTGTGTCGTTGGCGGAGATCCCGGTACTCGGGTAGGTAACGCCCCGCCTGGCGCATCACCCACACCGGCGTCCGGTCGAGCGGACGCCGGTGCAGTGCCTCGACGATCGGCTTCACCTGGCCGCTCCGACCGCAGCGGTGAGTGTGGCGATGGCGCGGTCGAGCACCTCGTCGTGATCCTCCATCAGGAAAAGAGCCTCGAACTGGGACGGCGCCAGCAGCACCCCGCCGGTGTGGGCTGCCCGGAAGAACCGGCCGAACGCCTCCCGGTCGGCGGTGGCGGCATCGTCCCACGATCGCACCACGGTCGGGCCGAAGAAGACGGTGAGCATCGCTCCGACCCGTTGCACGCACCCCGGTACCGAGTGTTCGGCGAGGGCGGCGGTGAGTGCTGTCTCGATGCGGGCGCCCATCACCTCCAGGCGATCGTAGAGCTCGGGATGGTCGACCAGATACCGGAGGCAGGCGAGCCCGGCTGCAGTGGTGACGGGGTTGCCCGCCAGGGTCCCCGCCTGATAGACCGGGCCGTCCGGGGCCACCCGGCGCATCAGGTCGGCTCGCCCACCGTATGCCGCGGCGGGAGTGCCGCCCGCCACGACCTTGCCCAGGCAGGTGAGATCGGGGGTGATGCCGTACCGCTCCTGGGCGCCGCCGCGCGCCACCCGGAACCCGGTCATCACCTCGTCGAAGACGAGCAGGGAGCCGTGCCGGTCACACAGGTCGCGCAGGCCCTGCAGGAACCCCAGCTCCGGCGGCACCACTCCCATGTTGCCGGTGACGGGCTCCACGATGACGGCTGCCATGTCGCCACTCGACAGGGCGGCTTCCACCGAGTCGAGGTCGTTGAAGCGGGCCGACCGGGTGTCGGCCACGGTCGAGGCCGGGACCCCGGGACTGTCGGGTGCGCCGAGGGTGGCCGGACCGCTGCCGGCCTTCACGAGGAAGGGGTCGGCATGGCCGTGGTAGCAGCCTTCGAACTTCACGATCCCCGACCGGCCGGTGGCGGCACGGGCCACCCGGATCGCCGAGGCGGTTGCTTCCGTTCCCGAGTTCACCATGCGCACCACCTCGACCGAAGGCACCAGCGACACGATGAGTTCGGCGAGTTCCACCTCGGCACCGGTGGGCACGCCGAACGAGGTGCCGCGTCGGGCGGCGGTCGTGATGGCGTCGACGATCTCGGAGCGGGCGTGACCGAGGATCAGGGCACCCCACGAGGCGATGAAGTCGATCAGGTGATCGCCGTCCTCGGTCTCGAGGACCGCCCCCGCCGCAGACGAGATGAACGGCGGCGTCCCCCCGACTGCCTTGAAGGCGCGCACCGGCGAGTTGACCCCGCCGGGCATCACCCTGGTGGCGCGCTCGTACAGATCGGTGGACATGGTCATGTCAGCTCCAGGGTTCGGGCGATGCGGGTGGCGAAGTAGGTGAGGATGATGTCGGCACCGGCTCGGGCGATGCCGGTGAGTGACTCGGTCATGATCCGGTCGCCGTCGATCCATCCGTGGGCGGCGGCCGCCTCGATCATCGAGTACTCACCCGACACCTGATAGGCCACCACCGGCACGTCGACGTTGGCCCGCACCGTCGAGATCACATCCAGATAGGCTCCGGCCGGCTTGACCATCACCATGTCGGCGCCCTCGGCGAGGTCCTGTGCCACCTCGACCAGACCTTCGCGGCGGTTGGGGGGATCCATCTGATGGGTCCGGCGGTCGCCGAAGGCGGGTGCCGAATCGGCGGCTTGTCGGAACGGCCCGTAATAGGCGCTGGCGTACTTCACCGAGTACGAGCAGATGGCGAGCGACTCGTGCCCGGCCAGGTCGAGGGCGGAGCGGATGGCACCGACCCGCCCATCCATCATGTCGGAGGGGGCGATGACGTCGGCGCCGGCGTCGGCGTAGGCCACCGCCGCCCGCGCCAACAGCGGGAGGGTGGCGTCGTTGTCGACGGTTTCGCCGGTGACGACGCCGCAGTGGCCGTGACTGGTGTACTCGCACATGCAGACATCCGCCCACACCGTGATGTCGATGCCGTGCTCCCGGATCGCCCGGATCGCTTCTGGCACCGGGCCGGCCGGATCCCAGGCTCCGCTGCCCTCCTCATCCTTGCTATCCGGCACTCCGAACAGCATCACCCCACCCACGCCGTGCTGGGCGGCTTCGGCTACCACCGGGATGAGCCGATCGACCGACAGTTGGGATTGTCCGGGCATCGACTCGATCGGATCGGCGATGTCGGTGCCCGGCACCACGAACAGCGGGAGCACGAACATCGACGGGTGGAGCCGGGTTTCGGCCACCATGCGGCGCAGAGCGGGAGTGGCGCGCAGTCGGCGGGGACGGACGATGGGAAAGGTCATGGGACGCTCCTGAAATGACGGGCGATGCTGCGGGCGAGAGCGGTGAAGGTGGGGTCGTCGGCCACGATGTCGGGAGGTCGTCCGGCCCGTTCCAACGCCGCCCGGGTGGTCGGTCCGATCGCAAGCACCAGCGGGTCGAAGCCACGGGTCAGCGCCCACCCCTCGACCGCCGACGGGGAGGCGAACGTGGCCACGTCGACGGGATCGGTCGAGGGTGCGATCGGAATCGTGTCGTAGACCGCGCAGCTGTGGACCAGTGCTGCCCGTTGGCGGAGGCGGTCGCCCAGCACCGGGTCGGCTCGGCGGGCGTGGGGATAGGCGACCACAGCCCTCATCAACCTGGGCGTGATCAGCTCGATCAGCTCGTCGCCGCCACCGGTGCCGACGAAGGCGAGGCGGCCGCCGGCATCGGCCACCGCATGCGAGGTGGCGTTCCCCACCGCCGCCACCGGCGTGGACGGCATCCCCCCGGCCGGCCACAGGATCTCGATGGACCGGCGGGACGTCGCCACCACGATGTCGGCACTCCCGGCCGCCGCCCGCATGGCGTCGAGTGCGGCGGGAGTCGCCTGTTCGATGGATATGCCGGGCAGTGACACCGGCGCCAGATCGACGTCGAGGAACGCCTGGCTCACCCGTAGGAAGCCTTCGGAGGTGGTGGTGATGGCGACTCGGGGGTGGTCCGGTCTCACAGCGACAACCCCCTGATGACGGCGGTTGCCGCCCCCTCCGGGTCCGGGCCCTCGGCCCGTGCGCTCCTCGACCCGTGGTGATCGGCGGCGAATCCGTGGACCCGGATCGTGGTGTCTCCGGCCTCGGCATACACCCCGAGCGCCGAGCGGCATCCGGCACCGGTCCGTTCCAGCACCAGTCGTTCGGTCTCGACCGCCCGCCGGGTTGCCGCATGATCCAACAGAGCGGCTATTGCCTCGGCCGGGCCCCCCTCCGGTACCTCCACCGCCAGCGCACCCTGGGCGGGCGCAGGCACCATGTCCTCGACCGACAGGTGCTGGGCGATGGCGTCGGTTCTCCCGATCCTGATCAGTCCGGCTTCGGCGAGGACGATGGCGTCGTATTCGCCGGAAGTCACCTTGGCGAGGCGGGTGTCGACGTTGCCCCTGATCTCATCGATCACGATGTCAGGTCGGAGCAGCGCCAGCTGGGCCGAGCGGCGCGGACTCCCGGTGCCGACCCGCGCTCCGGCGGTGAGTGCGGCGACGGTGGATCCGCACATCACGTCCCAGGGGGTAGCGCGGAGCGGGAACAGCAGTCGTAGGCCGTCGGGACCGTGCACCGGCATGTCCTTGCAGGAATGCACCGCCAGGTCGGCCCGGCCGTCGAGCACCGCTTGTTGCACCGAGCGGACGAAGGCACCGACCTCGGTGAGGGTTGCCACCGGCGACGTCCGATCGAGGTCGCCGGTGGTGGTCACCTCCACCAACTCGACTCCGAGCCCGGGATGGGAGGCCTGGAGGGCGGCGCCCACCCACCGGGCCTGGACGAGTGCCAGCTGTGAAGCGCGGGTGGCGATCCGGATCGTGTTCATGACTGCTCGTCGATACCGAAAGCGGCAGCGATCAGGTCGACCGCCTCCGCCGGGCGATCCGCCGACCGGAGGTAGGACACCGGCGTGGCCAGCAGCGTTCGGGCCACCGTGTGGGCGGCCTGGCGCAGCAGCTTGTCGTCATCGCCCCGGCCCAGACGACCGATGAAGCGGTCCACGGTCCGGTCGACGATCTGGTCGGCGCTGCGCATGAGGCCCCCGATGACGGGGCCGACGGCGTGATGATCGGTCAACCGCCGGTAGGCCTCGGCGGCGGCGGCGCTCACCATGGCGTCGGCGTCGTCGCGGCGGGGACGTCGGGCCGCCTTGCCGGCGAGTTCGTCGATGTCGACATAGCGGACCGACGCCCCCGGCGGAGGGAGGAGATCGGGGGGCATCGCCATGTCGACCAGGGTGAGTTCGTCGCGGCGGCGGGCCAGGGCCTCGGCGAGTTGGGAGTCGGGGATGAGGCGTTGCTTGGCGGAGGTGGCCGACACCACCGCCGGGAACGTGGCGATGACCTCCGAAGCCGCCGCCATCGGCCGGACGGTGACCCCGGGGATGGTGACGTTCTCCGGGGTACGGGCCACCACCGTGATCTCCGGCGGCGCCGGGAGACCGAGCAGGCCCATCACCACCGACTGGGCCATCAGCCCCGCCCCGAGCACGGCCACCCGGTCCTCACCACCCACCACCTGGGCGGCCACCGCTGCCATCGAGTCGTGGGGTGAGTCGGGCAGGAGCTCGCGGGCCTGACGTCCCACCGACACCGCAGTCTCCAGCAGCTTGGCCGTCAGCCCGGTCACCGAACCGCGCTCCTCGCCGTCAGCAAGCGCCTGACGGAACTGCGTGAGGATCTCGCGCTCGCCCAGGATGGGTGACTCGAGGCCGGCTGCCACCCGGAACAGGTGGGCGATCGCCTCTTCACCCGACCTGATGACGCCGTGTTCGAGGCAGGCAGGGTCCCCGAACAACGAGGTGGCGACCTCGTCGAGACGGTGTCGGTCGCCGGCGACGGCCACCTCGATCCGCAGGCAGGTGGCCAGCACGAAGGTGTCGCTCGGGACGACATCCCGACGGAATGCCGAGGTGAGGTCCGCTCGGATCTCGCCGGGGGTGGAGGGGTAGGAGAAGCTGACCGAGGTGAGGTGCATGCTCACAACCAATCCCGGGCCGGGCCGGCCACGACGGCGAGGAGGTCAGCCTCCGGCGTCCCCGGCTGGGGGTGATGGTCGTATTCCCAGCGTGCTCTCGGTGGCATCGAACCGAGGATCGACTCGGTGCGCCCCCCGGTCTCGATCCCGAACCGGGTGCCGCGATCCCACACCAGATTGAACTCGACGTAGCGACCACGCCTCAGCTCGTGCCAGGCGACCTGCTCGGGCCCGAACGGCGTGTCGATCCGATGCTCCAGGATCGGGAGATAGGCGGTGAGAAGATGATCGGCCAGGTCCCGTTGGAAGTCCCATACGGCTTCGAGTTGGTCGGTGAGGTGATCGAAGAACAGCCCTCCGATACCCCGGGCCTCTCCCCGGTGTGCGAGGTGGAAGTAGTCGTCACAGGCCCGTTTCCACCCGGTGTGATCGGCGATCGTGTGCCGGTCGCACGCCTGGCGCAGGACCCGGTGGAAGTGGCGGGCGTCGTCCTCGAACAGGTAGTACGGGGTGAGGTCGGCGCCCCCACCGAACCAGGCGGCTCCGCCGTCCGTCTCGAAGTATCGGACGTTGGCGTGGAAGGTGGGTGCGTGGGGATTGCGGGGATGGACGATGATCGAGACCCCGGTGGCGTAGAACCCTTCGGCGGCCGCCGCCATCCGTTCCGAGAGCCCCGGCGGTGTTTCCCCCCACACGGCCGAGAAGTTCACCGCCGCCCGTTCGATGTGCCTGCCGTTGGCGAGGATGCGGGTGACTCCCCCACCCCCGGCCGGTCGATCCCACTCATCGGAGAGGAATACGCCCTCCCCGTCGAGCGTCTCCATCCCAACGCAGAATCGATCCTGGAAGCCGCGGTACCACTGTTCGATGTCGTTTCGGTTCACGGTTGTCCCCCGTGCCGATAGCCTTCCCACCCATGCCGAGATCCCCGATCGATTTGAGCGCCGAGGAGGTCGAGTTCCTGACCGCCCGGCATCTGGCCACGCTGTCCACGCTGCGGCCGGACGGGACGCCGCACGTGGTGGCGATCGCATTTTCGTTCGATGGCGACGACGGCATCGTGCGGGTGATCACCTCGGCCCGTTCGCAGAAAGCGCGCAACGTCGAGCGGGCGGGGCGTGCCGCCGTCTGCCAGGTCGACGGCCCCCGCTGGCTCACCCTCGAGGGCCCGGCGGTGGTCACCACCGACCCCGAGCGGGTGGCGGTTGCGGTGGCCGGCTTCGAGCGACGCTACCGCCCGGCCCGGGACAACCCCGAGAGGGCCGCCATCGAGATCACCGTGGAGCGGGTGTTGGGCAGGGCGTGAACGCGTCATTGTCGCACCATCGCCGCCACCGCCTCCGCCCATGACGGATCGGCGTTGACGCACGGGATCAGCAGCAGGTCTTCGCCGCCGAGTCCCATCCACTGGTCCCGGCCGCGGATACCGATCTCCTCGAGCGTCTCGAGGCAGTCGGCCACGAACGAGGGCGTCAGGACAGCCAGTCGCCGCACACCGGCGGCGTACAGGCGCGGCAGGCTCTTGTCGGTGTAGGGCTCGATCCACTTCTGGCCGGCGAGTCGGGACTGGAAAGTGGTGGAGTGAAGCTCCGGGGCCAGGCCCAGCTCGGCTGCCAGCGCCCGGGTGGTGGCGAAGCACTGCGCCCGGTAGCAGAAGCGGTTCACGTCGTTGATCTGGGCGCAGCAGTCGATGGCGGTGAGACACCAGTCGTCCGACCGATCGCTTCTGCGAACCTGCTTCTCGGGAAGCCCGTGATAGCTGAAGAGGACGTGGTCGGCTCCGAATCCGTCGAGCAGCGGGGCGGCGATGGCGGCAGTCGCCTTCACGAACCCGGGATCGTCATGGAAGTCGCCGAGCGCCGTCACCCGGGGCACGTTCCAGCTGCGGCCTATCACCTCGAGCGCCTTGGCCATCGCCGACCCGCCCGCCGCCGAGGCGTACTGCGGGAACAGGGGCAGCACCACGATATGGTCACACCGGGCGGCCATCAACTGCTCGACCGCCACCTCGATCGAGGGGTTCTGGTAGCGCATGCCGTAGGCCACCCGGTAGTCGTCGCCCAGGATCTCCTGCACTTCCGCAACCAGCGTCTCACTGTGAATCACGAGCGGCGAACCTTGCTCGGTCCAGATCTTCTCGTATGCCTCGGCCGAACGTCTCGGCCGGAACGGCAGGATCACGGCATTGAGCAGCAGTGCCCGGGCCGGGGCCGGGATGTCGAGTACCCGGGGGTCCGACAGGAACTCACGGAGGTAACGCCGGACATCGCTGACTTCGGTCGAATCGGGAGTGCCCAGTTGGAGGAGGAGCACCCCGGTGGGGGAGGACGCGCCTGACATGGGCCGTGAACGTAGAGAGCCGCTCCTTCGACAGGAAGTCGAAAGCGATTCGACAGCCCGTCGAGAGCAAACCGACACTCAGTCGACGCAGGGCCGGTCCGAACTCGCGTGATCGGTCGCGCAGGAGAGGTCCCCGGTTATCACCGTCGAGGAGGACGAGCTCCTCAGCCAGATCGCTCCCACAGTTGCCTATCCGAGCGAGCCTTGGGCGACGCCGTGGAGGGACCTCATCGGGGTCGTGGGAGGCCCCTCGGCCGAGCCGACCAGGCCGAAGCACTGCTGGAGGTATCGACGCCGAGATCGCCGCCCAGGCCGCCGCTCAACCCGGAACTGGCCCGGCAAGAGCGTGGCGATGGCGTGGGACGTCGCCGGCACCTTCTACGTGTACAAGCCGGCCGCGGCCCCGTGACGGTGGGGCCGGGGAATGGAGTCAGTGGACGACGGGGGTGACCACCACGCCGGCCGCGATCGACGGCGACAGATGGGTGTGGCCCTTCGGGGTGTCCACCAGGCACCCCTGGTCGGATCCCACCGCCAGCAGCGTCACCTCGGCGCCCTCGGCCACGCCCTGGTCGGCCAGGAACGATCGGGTTGCGAGGTCGCCGACCACTCGCACGACGCGTCCCGGTCGGCCGGCGGCGAAGTCGCCCAGCAGGATCTCGTGGACGGGTGGGGCCAACCCGTTGTCGGCGGCGGGGATGGGCTTGCCCTCAGGGTCCACCGTGGGATCGCCGAGGAACTGTGCCAGCCGTTCGGCGACGTCCTGGGGTGTGATGTGTTCGAACTCGCACGCCACCGTGTCGGCCAACGACGGTGACATGCCCAGGTGTTCGGCCAGGAATGACGACCACAGGCGTCTACGTCGCAGCACCCGATTGGCGACGCCGCCACCGGTGGGGGTGAGGCTCACTCCGTGATAGGGCTCGTACTCGATGAAGCCCCGGGCCACCAGCTTCTTGACCATCTCGTTGGCCGAGACTCGCGAGACCGAGAGGACATCGGCGATGAGTGGTACCGGCACGGGTCCCTGGTGGCCGTCCTCGGTGGCGCGGGCAATGGTGATGAGATACATCTCCTCGCTCTCGGTCGTCGATCCCGACGATCGGAGCAGCGCTTCCAGCGTTTCGTTCACCGTATTCACCATGCTCCACTCACCCCTTCGAAAGTAGTTCGAGCGTACCCGAAATCCCCGAAAACCTCTCGACGGATCTGGACGGGCCGGAGGGCCCTTGCGTTGCCCCGCCGGGAGCGCGATGGTGGGTCATGGAACGTGTACCGTCTTCATTCGAGTCGGCGTCACGGCTCAGGGTCGAACTCGGCGATTCGCTCGCCCGGTTCGAACGGATGCTGGCACGGCCGACCGGGACATCGGACTGGGTTGCCGAACTCGCTCGTTCGTTGGTCGATCTCCGCACGGCCTTCCAGGCGCATGTGACCGAGGTCGAGCATGAGGACGGCCTGCTGGCCGATCTCCGTGCCGAGGCCCCGAGGGTCTCGAATCGTGTGGCGCTCCTCGAGCAGGACCACGTCGAGATCGGGCGGATCTTCGATGCCGTCGGCGGAATCGTCGGGCGATCCGAACCGGATGAGGTCAGAGAGCAGGCTCTCGACCTGATGCGGCGGATCGTGGTGCACCGCCAGCGCGGTGCGGATCTCGCCTTCGAGGCCTATGTCGCGGAAATCGGAGGACAGAGCGGTTGACGACCGCCAGCGTCCGTGTCGGCGACGTTGACTTGTGCGATGCCCTGATCAGATATAGGTGTCGACTGCGTTGCCCAGATGGACTTCGAGTGCCGGTGTCGCGGCAGGCTCTGTGGGAGTGACTGCTGCGTCCAGCGCGGGGTCCACCGAGGTCGGGTCGACCGCCCTATAGGTGATCGCCGGAGCGAGCTGCGCCAGAATCAGCGGGCTCGTCGGGGCCAGGTCCACGAACTTCATGCTCAGGACATCGGCCGCGTACGGCTGGAAACTTGAGCCGGAGGCCGGAGTTTCTCCCCAACGTCTCTGTCGACGGCTCCACCGGGTACTTCAGTGGTTCAGTGGGATTCCTCGCCGAGCTCTCTCAGCAGGCCGAGCAGGGTTGCCTCTAGTCGTCGGCGGTCAGCCCGCAAAACGCCGGCGAGGTGGCCTGTGGGTCCTCCAGAAGGTCACCTCCGGCGGGTTCCGGGTGTGGACCATCCGGGTGGCGGTGGTGATGGTGGTCTCGCTGGCCGGCCCGATCGCGCTCGACGTCGACACCGCATCGAAGGTCGTCGTGTCGGTGATGCACTTCGTGGTCGGTGGAGCAGCCGTCGCCGGCCAGCTCGTCGCTCGGGGGCGGTGAGGGGCCTCAGACCCGCTCGAGGAGATCGACACGCTGTTGCCCTGTCGGCCGCTATGCGCTGCCGGCTGAGCCGGTCAAGGGAATCTGCTCGCCCAACACCTCGGCCGCGTCGACTGATTGGAACATATCGATCAGCTTGGCCACCAGCCCCGTCCATCCGGTCTGGTGGGAGGCACCCATACCTGCGCCGTCGTCACCGTTGAAGTACTCGTAGAACAGCAGGTGGTGACGCCAGTGCGGGTCGGTCTGGAACTTCTCGGATCCCCCGAACACCGGGCGACGCCCGTGTTCGTCCCGGAGGAAGGTGCGGGCGAGGCGATCCGAGATCTCATGCGCAACCTCGAACAGTGTCATCGTGGTGCCAGAGCCGGTTGGGCACTCGACCGTGAAGTCGTCGCCGTAGTAGCGGTACAGGCTCAGCAACGCCCGGATGATGAGGGCGTTCATCGGGAACCACACGGGGCCCCGCCAGTTCGAGTTGCCACCGAACATGCCCGAGTCGGACTCGGCCGGGAGATAGGCCACCCGGTACTCGGTCCCGTTGAGATGGATCACGTACGGATGGTCGAGATGGAACTTCGACAACGATCTGATCCCGTACGGCCCGAGGAACTCGTTCTCGTCGAGCATCGTCTCCAGGATCCGCCGCAGCTTGTTCTCGTCGGTGATGGAAAGTAGCAACCTGCCGTGATGGCCCGGCCGATCGGGCGGGGCCAGCCGTTCCACCAGCGCCCGGCGGTCCTCGAGAATCCAGCGCAGCCGCCGGGCCAGCCCGGGGAGTCGCTCCAGGGTGTCGGACTCGAACACGGTGGACGCACACAGCGGGAGCAGCCCCACCAATGACCGGATCCTGAGGCGCTCGGAGTGGCCGTCGGGGAACACCAACAGGTCGTAGAAGAACCCGTCGCGTTCGTCCCACATCTCGTCGGGAACATCGCCCGACCGGTCCATGGCTGAGCCGATCCACAGGAAGTGCTCGAAGTACTTGAGCGCCATCTCCTCGTAGGAGGCGTCCTCGAGCGCCAACTCGAGCGCCATCTGCAGCATCACCTGGGAGTAGAAAGCCATCCAGGCGGTGCCGTCGGCCTGTTCGAGGTGCCCACCGGTGGGAAGCGGCGAGCTGCGATCGAACACTCCGATGTTGTCGAGACCCAGGAACCCGCCTTCGAAGACGTTCCTACCCTCACGATCCTTGCGGTTCACCCACCACGTGAAGTTCAGCGACAGCTTCGCCATCGCCCGGGCCAGGAAGGCGGTGTCGCCCACCCCGGTGCGCACCTTCTCAGAGGCGTACAGGAAGTACGTGGCCCAGGCGTGGACCGGTGGGTTCACATCAGAGAAGTTCCACTCATAGGCGGGGATCTGACCGTTGGGGTGCAGGTATGCCTGGCCGATCATGAGATCGAGTTGGTCCTTGGCGAAGTCGATGTCGACCATGCCGAGCGCCACCGCGTGGAAGGCGAGATCCCAGGCGGCGTACCACGGGTACTCCCACGTGTCGGGCATCGAGATGATGTCGGCGTTGACCATGTGGTACCACTGCTGGTTCCGTGCCCAGGCCACCCGCCGCCCGGCAAGCGGGCTCGCCCCGCGCTCGGCCAGCCACCGCTCCACGTCGTAGTGGTAGTACTGCTTCGACCACAACATCCCGGCCAGGGCCTGGCGCATCACCGCGGTGGCGTCCGGATCGAGCCCGGTAGGAGTGACAGTGGCGTAGAACTCGTCGGCTTCGCTGGTCCGGGCTGCGAACTCCTCGTCGAAGTCGGGGCCGAACGGTTCGGCCACCGGTGCCGTCGACAACCTGAGCCGCCTCGTCACCGATCCGCCCGCCGGGATCCGGTGATGGGTGTGGGCGGCCACCTTGGTTCCGCTGCCGTGGGGGTTGACGGCAGTCGCGTTGCCTTGCACCACGAAGCGATGGAATGCGTCCTTGGCGTACCCCGCCGTACCGTCGTTGGTGACGTTGTCGGTGAACAGCCAGGCGGGGTCGCCGTCGGAGGCGAGACGGTACGAGCGGATGGCGGCGTGGTCGGCCAGTACCCCGTCGCCGTCACGGCGGAGAGCGGGGCGTTCGCCCCCCATCCACCACGTGTTGCGGAACCACAGCGTCGGCAGCAGGTGCAAGTCGGCGTCGTCGGGGCCCCGGTTGTGGCACGTGATGCGGACCAGCACATCGGTGGGTCCTGCTTTGGCGTATTCGATGTCGACGTCGAAGTAGCGATCCTCGTCGAAGACGCCAGTGTCGATCAGCTCGTATTCGGGCTCCAGCCGGCTCCGGGCCGCGTTGGCGATTACCAGCTCGGCATAGGGAAACGGCGACTGCGGGTACCGGTAGAGGTAGCGCTGATAGGAATGGGTCGGTGTGTTGTCGAGGTAGTGGTAGTACTCCTTGACGTCCTCGCCGTGGTTGCCCTCGGCGTTGGTCAGCCCGAACAACCGTTCCTTGAGGATGGGGTCGGCGCCGTTCCACAGCGCCACCGCGAAGCAGAGTCGCTGGTGGTCGTCGCTGATCCCGGCGATGCCGTCTTCGCCCCACCGGTACGCCCGCCACCGGCTCTGATCGTGGGTGAAGTCGGCCCAGGCGTCGCCGTCGACGCTGGTGTCCTCCCGGACCGTGCCCCACTGGCGTTCGGCCAGATAGGGTCCCCACATCCGCCACGGTGCCCCCGCCCGGGCCTGCGCGAGTCGCTGGTGCTCTGCGGTGTCGATATCCAAAGGTCCGTCTCCAGAGTGGGGTGGGGGCGGTGCAGGGGGCCAGGATGACGTAGAAGGCGCCGTCCCTCAGAGTTCCTCGCGGCTCATCTGCTCCAGGTGGCGTCGGTCCGAGCCCTCCAGAAGCCGGCGGGCCGTGTCGGACACCGGGTCGACCTGCCCGTGTGAATCGAACACGAACAGGGCGGTCGGGTTCTTGTCGGCCCACCGGATGGCGCTGGCGGTGAAGCCGCCCAGGGCGAACATGAGTGGATACTTTCCGGCCATGGTGGCGAGGCGGTGGACTTCCATCACCTCCCGGTTGGAGGCGCCACGGGGATCGCTCAACAGATGGGCGAGTCCGCGCGAGGAGTTGATGAGCGGTTGCGGTCCCGCCGCCACCACGGCGTCGGTGAAGGCGAAGTAGCGCATCCAGTCGCACGCCATCCGCAGGGCGACGTCGGTGGAAGGGACCTCGCGGGGTGCCGGTCTCAGGGCAACCAGCGTGGTCGAGCGATTGGAGTCGCCGTCGTCCTTGCGTCCGAACCATCGACGCCGGGGCCGGTCGTCGGACAGGTCGACGGTCCGATGATCAGGATCTTCGCTTGCGATCGTCATCGGTCCCTCCGCACTCCTGCCGAATGGTACAGGAGCCTCCCCGCTGAGCAACGGACGGTTCCGATCGCTCGTTCTTCGGCTCGAGGGGCACCCATCCTCAATCCTGTCCGTATCGGAACCGATACCCCATCGTCGGCGTCCAACGTTGTGTACGACCCGGAGGAACTGTGAAGACGAATCTTTGGCTGGCGGTGGTGATGGGTGTGACCCTGGCCGCCTGCACACCCGGCGTGCCGGTGGCATCGCCCGACGACCTCGATCCCGCCGCCCTGGTCGCCGGGCGCCTCGAGGCGTTCGACAGCTGTGACGCTTTGCTCGCCCACATCAAGGCCGAGGCCTCGGATCGGGTCGGCCCCTACGGTCTCGACACCAGCGGCTGGCCGCCCTTCTGGCGCTTCGCCGAGGATGGCTTCGTGGGGACCACCGCTGCCTCCGAATCCGCAGCCTTCGACAACGCCGGTGGACGCGCCGACTTCGCCACGATCGCCCCGACGGCCGAGGCCGCCGGGGGGGACTTCACCGGGACCAACACCCAGGAGGCCGACGTCGACGAGCCCGACATCGTCAAGACCGACGGTTCGCGCATCCTCACCATCTCCGAGAACATCCTCACCTACACCGACGTCACCGGTGGCGAACCGGTGATCACCGACAACCTCCGCTTCGAGGAGGGTTGGGCCCATGAGTTGTTCTTCGCCGGTGATCGGGCCTTCGTCATCACCAACGGCGGCTTCTGGGGTTACCCGATGCCGATGGAAGGCGACAGCGCGACCTTCGAGAGCGATGCGATCGACACTCGTATCGCCATGCCCGAGATGGCACCACCGGCCGCCATCCTCTACGAGATCGACCTGTCCGACCCGTCGAATCTCGAGGTTGCCTCGACACTGCGTCTCGAGGGCTCATACCTGAGCGCCCGTTCGGTCGGCGACACCGTGCGGATGGCCGTCACCACCCCTCCCACCAGTCTTCCCTGGGTGTACCCCGCCAATAAGAGCGGCGAGGAGCGGGCCGAGGAGTCGAACCGCCAACTCATCGAGGAAACCACCATCGACGACTGGATTCCCGAGTACACGCTCGATTCGGGCGGCGACTCCGAGACCGGTCGCATGGTGGAGTGCCCCAACCTGTACCGGCCGGCCGAGTTCGCCGGGTTCGACGTGGTGAGCGTCCTCAGCTTCGACCTCACCGAGGGGTTGACGCCCGGTGCCGGCACCGGCGTGCTGGCCGGCGGCCAGACCGTGTACTCATCACTCGACCGGTTCTACGTCGCCACCACCAAGTGGGTGGGCGAGGAGGTCACCACCGAGACTGGAATGGTCGAGTTCAACGAGGACTACACCACCCAGATCCACGCCTTCGACAACACCGGGGCGGCCGCCGCCTATCTCGCTTCGGGAGAGGTCGAGGGCAGCCTGCTCAACCAGTTCTCCCTCGACGAGCACGAGGGATATCTGCGGGTGATCACCACCGACGGCTCGCCGTGGAGCGAAACCGACAAGAGCGAGTCCTTCCTGACCGTGTTCGAGGAGCAGGAGGAACGGCTGGTCGAGGTGGGCAAGGTGGGAGGCCTGGGCAAGGGTGAGTCGCTCTATTCCGCCCGTCTGCTCGACGACGTCGGCTTCGCGGTGACGTTCCGTCAGATCGATCCCTTCTACGTGCTCGACCTGTCCGACCCCACCAACCCCACCATCACCGGCGAGCTCAAGATCCCCGGCTTCTCGACCTACCTGCATCCGGTGGGCGATGATCGCGTGCTCGGGATCGGCCAGGATGCCACCGAGGATGGTGGCATCACCGGGCTCAAGGTGAGCCTGTTCTCGGTGGCCGACCGCGCCGACCCCTTGGAGGTCGCCACCTGGGTCGTGCCCAACGCCAACTCGGCCGCCGAATACGACCACCGGGCCTTCCAGTACCTGCCCGAGCAGGGGATCGCCATCCTCCCGGCCGCCACCTGGGACGGCTCGCTGAACGGTGCGGTGCTGCTCGAGATCGGAACCGACTCCATCACCGAGATCGGCCAGGTCACCCACGTCATCGACACCGGCACCCCCACCTCGGACTGCACCCAGCTCACCCCCGACGACTTCGACTCCGAGAGCAGCGAGCTCTACTACCTGAGCGAGGAGAGCGGAGGCCGGGTTCAGGTGTGCGAGCCCGGCGACGCCGGTGGTTTCGGCGGCTACTACTGCGACCCGATCCCGTTGGCCCAGCTCGATGACTATTGGGGCATCCCGACCGACGACGTGTCAGAGCTCGAGTCCCGCTTCGCTCCCGACTCGACCCTCGAGATCTGCTGGCCCGACAACAGCGGATGGCGCCAACAGATCAACCGCAGCATCGTGATCGGCGACATCCTCTACACCACCTCGATCGGACATCTCCAAGCCAACAACCTCGAAACCCTCGAAGAGGTGGGGAAGGTGTCGATCACCGGTTAGAGAGCTACGAGCTACGAGCTACGAGCCAGAAAGCTCGTTACTGCGTGTCGTGTCGGCCATCGGACGTTCCGAGCCGGCAACCAGCAGCCGAGTCTCGCTCGTCGCTCGTCGCTCGTCGCTCGTCGCTCGTCGCTCGTCGCTCGCCTTACGCCAGCTTCGTAGCGAACTCACCCCATCGGGCGAGTGACGAGCGTTTGCCCAGGGTTTTGAAGTGTTCCATGTCGAGGTCGGCCTGTTCGTGGTCGCCGCTGGCGTCGAGCAGGGCGCGGGCGGCGTGAACGGCGGTGACGGGGCTGGGATGGTTCGGGAACCGGCCCCGGTCGGGGGAGTGGTGATTGGTGACGGCATCGACCACGCCCACCGGGAGTTCCCACACGGCGGTGAGGTAGCCGCCGATGTCGGCGTGGGTGGCGCCGAACAGGCCCAGCTCGGAGGCGAGTCGGTTGTTGTCGTCGACCGCCAGGAAGTCCTGTGGCCAGTTCTGGAACATCACGAACTCGCCGATGTCGTGCATGAGTCCGGCCAATTGGGCTTCTTCGATGTCGCTGCGGCTCAGTTCGAGGTCGCTGGCGATGCGGCGGGCGATCGAGCCGACTCTGAGCGACTCGATCCACAGGCCTTCCAGGAAGCGCCGGTCGAGGGTGGAGTTGGCGAACAGCCCGGCGGCCAGCGCCAGCGAGCTGATCGTCTGCATTCCCAGCAGTGAGGTGGCCTGGACCACGTCGCCCACTTCGGTACGGAGACCGAACAGTGCGGAGTTCACCACCCGCAGGATGCGGATGCTGGTGGCCGGATCCGATCTGACGATTTCGCCCACCCGTTGCATGGACGGGTCATCGGAATTGAGTTCGGCCTGGATCTGGCGGTACACCTCGGGCAGCGATGGCAGCTCCCGGGCACCCGCCACCAGTTCGGAGATGGCGGCGCTGCCCATGCGGTCGCGCCAGCGCACCGTGCCGTACAGGGCCTGGCGGAGCTGTTGGCTGGTGAAGGGGCGACTCAGGAACAGGTGGGCGCCGATGTGGTCGCGGGCTGCCTTGGTCTTGGAGTGGACGAGGCGGGCGACCGTGGGGTAACCCTCCTCGACGTCGGAGACGACCCGTGCCCCGACCGAACGGGGGGAATCGACACCGGCGACGAGGACGTCGAAGCTCGTCCTGCCCAGCTGTTGGGCGGCCTCGTCCTCGTGGGCGACGAATGTCGCCGCCACACCCAACTTCGAGTCCTGCAGAATGGCGCGAATCTCTGCCAAACGATACGCATCGTCATCGACGAACAGAATCTTCATTTTCGCATGCTCCAGGTCGACGCTGAACCCTCCAATCATCTGTCGGCACGATGCCGCCGAGCTTGAATGAAGAGTCAGTCTCGAAAAGGAGTGGGTCGATCAGCCCATCCGCGGGACGGACCGCCGTCCCGGCTACCGCCAGGGCGCCCCGCTCATGTATTTCCAGCCGGCGTCGGGGAGCAGGGCCACCGCGGTGCCGCCCTCTGCTTCGAGGCCTTCCACTGCGGCGTGCAGGATGGCGCCCGATGAGGTGCCCACGAAGTGGCCTTCTTCCCGCATGGTGGTCGCAACCATGTCCTCGGCCGTGTTCTTGTGGATCTGGTGGCGGTGGGTGACCAGGGAGAGGTCGGCGATGGGCGGCTGGAAAGGGTCGTCCTGGGATCGCATCCCCCCGATGGGGTCGTCGACGTAGGGCTCCACCGAGTGCACGGCGATGTCGGGCCAGTCGTGCACCAGACCGCGACTGTTGCCGGTGATGGTGCCGCCGGTCCCGTAGGCGGCGAACAGGTGGGTGGGTGGCTCGGTCAGCGGCCAATCGCGCACGATCTCGCGCGAGGTGCCGAAGAAGTGGGCGTAGGTGTTCCACCGGTTGCCGTACTGGTAGAGCATCAGGCCTTCACCCGCCTCCACCAGGCCCTTGGCGTGTGCGATTGCCTCGTTGGGGCCGCCCTCGACCTCGATGAGATCGACCCCGTAGGCCCGCAGGATCTGCTTGCGCTCCTCGGTAGCCGAAGCGGGGAGGGCGATGACCATCGGGTGGCGGTTGATGAGCGCCAGGCGTGCCAGGCCGATCCCGGTGTTGCCCGATGTCGCCTCGATGAGCGGCTGGCCCGGTTTGAGGGTGCCGTTCTCCACGGCGTTGTGGAACATGTACCAGGCGGCCCGGTCCTTGATGGAGCCGGTCGGGTTGTACCACTCGAGCTTGGCGAATAGCCGCGTCCCCGCCGGGGCGAGGGCGGGCAGTTCCACCAACGGTGTGTTTCCGGGTCTCACGAAACCGGGAACCCTTGGTTCCTGTCGGTCATTCCCGGTGGCGACGAAATCACCCGAGCGGGTCCACCACGGCCACGGTGCCGATCGGGATCGAGCGGGGAGAGCCGGGCTCGAGCAGGATGAGAGCCCACTCGTCGTGTGAGACCTCGATCCCGGCGTACTCGCCCGTGGCGCGGTCGCCCGTCACCGTGGTCACGGCGTAGGCCAGGCCACGACGCATATGGTTGAGGGCGGATGGTGGGAGAGCGGGGCGATTGGTCAACGGTGACATCCGAGCTTGAGAGACCGATTCCATCGGCTGCCGATGACCCCTGCATGACCGTTTTGTGAACGATCACGGGACCTTCGACAAGAACTCCGTGACCCGGCCGAAGAACGCGGCCGGGCTCTCCTTGTAGATGAGGTGCCCCCCTTCGAGCACGGCTAGCTCGGCGACGGGTATCAGCGATGCCACCTCTTCGGACAGGTGGACCGGCGTACAGAAGTCGTCGCGTCCCACCAGGACGA
Organism: Acidimicrobiia bacterium; assembly: GCA_050329955.1. GTDB lineage: Bacteria > Actinomycetota > Acidimicrobiia > Spongiisociales > ZC4RG35 > JAOUGY01. The sequence continues at coordinate 24,803 of JBHJOH010000049.1, forward strand.
GGCTCGGAACCGCGATATCCGCCAACCGGTCGTACTGGTCGTGACGCATGATCATGTCGATCCGCGCCGCCATGATCTCGGCTCTGGCGCCCCGCGTCGCCACCATGTCACACCACGCCCGCACGTCGGCGTAGTTCGATCGCAGGTAGGCAGGGGAGTAGAGGAAGAGGGCGGTGAGGTCGGCGTAGGCGGCGATACCTTGTTCCAACAGTGTCTGTTTGCGAACCGCGAACTGGTGGCGGAAGAAGTCGTCGCACCTGGCCCACGACGAAGCCATCGTGATCGACCGCACGACGTCGGGATGATCGAGCGCCATCACCTGGGCGATGGCTCCACCGGTCGACGACCCGACGATGTGGGTCGGTCCGCAGTCGAGTTGGCGGATCAGCTCGGCCATGTCGGCGGCGTGGTTGGCGACCTCGTAACCGTTCGACGGCTCGCTGGAGCTGCCGGTGCCCGGATGGTCGGGCACGATGGTGCTGAACGCCTCGGCGAACGTGGCGATCTGGCCTCCCCATCCGCTGCCGTTGCCCGACAGCCCCGATATCAGCATCACCGGGTCGCCAGACCCGCTCATCTCGTAGTGCAGCGTTCCACCAGTGGATGTGATCTCAGGCATGATCGGGAAGCTACCAGCTGCGATACCCAGGGGGGACGACCCCCCTTCGACCCCCCGCCGGTGCTGGTGGCTGGGTGAGTCGTGTTTGGCCGAGGGTGTGGAGGTGCTGTGCGTTGGCCGTTGCCACGTGTCCGGGCCTCCGGCCTCTGGCTTCCTGCTTCCGGCTTGTTCTGACGCCGAGGGGGGACGACCCCTCTTCGACCCCGCGCCGGTCATGCCCAGGGGGGACGACCCACCTTCGACCCACCGCCGGTGCTGGTGGCTGGGTTAGTCGTGCTTGGCCGGGGGTATGGAGCGATGGCGTGTCACGGCTTGCCACGTTCCGGATTCCGGGCCTCCGGCCTCTGGCCTCCTGCCTCCTGCTCCCTCCTCCGCCCTAATCCCTCTGCCATCCTCCCCCTTCCTCTCCAATCTGTGCGACAATTTGAGCGCCTGATCAAAAGCCGAGGAGGCACTGTGGCCGGCAATCGCCCTGGAATCGTCAACGGACGTCGTGTTGCAATCGTCGACGGGTTGAGGACTCCGTTCGCCAAATCCGGAACCGCTCTCAAGGACGTCACCACCCTGCAGTTGGGGCAGGCGGTGGTGAGCGAGCTCATCGAGCGCTCGGGTATCGACCCCACCGGAGTTGACCGACTGGTGTACGGCTCGGTGGTGCAGGACGTCGGGTCACCCAACATCGCCCGGGAGATCGTGTTGTCGACCCGGTTGGCCGACGACACCGATGCCTATTCCATCACCCGGGCCTGTGCCACCTCCACCCAGACCTTCGTGGATGGCGCCCAGGCCATCCTCATGGGGGAAGCGGAGGTGGCGATCACCGGTGGTGCCGACTCGCTGTCGCGCCCGCCGGTGCTGTTCAGTGACGAGTTCGTCGAGGTCATGCAGGCAGCCCAGTCGGCCAAGGACATGTCCGGCCGGCTCAAGGCGTTGTCAGAGCTACGGCCCAAGGACCTGGCCCCGAACCCACCGGCGGTGGGTGAGCGGGCCACCGGCGGCACCATGGGAGACGGAGCCGAGAAGATGGCCCGCATCTGGGGGATCGATCGGGAGGCACAGGACCGCTACGCCCTCGATTCGCACCGCAAGGCCGTGGAGGCGTGGGACAAGGGCGTCTACGACGCCGAGGTGATGGCCTTCACGGTCCCGCCCGGCTACCGCAGCACCCTCGAGCGCGACACCATTCCCCGCGCCGACACCACCATCGAGAAGCTCGCATCGCTGCGGCCAGTGTTCGATCGCAGTCACGGTACCGTCACCGCCGGCAACGCCTCCCCGCTCACCGACGGGGCGGGTGCGCTGCTGTTGATGGAGGAGCGCACCGCCGAACGGCTCGGCTTCGTGCCGAAGGCGTTCCTCAGGTCGTGGGCGTTCTCGGCGGTCGACCCCAACTGGCAGCTACTGATCGGGCCCGCCTTCGCCACCCCGCTCGCCCTCGACCGGGCCGGACTCGGCCTCGACGACATCGACGTGATCGACGTCCACGAGGCGTTCGCCGCCCAGGTGCTGGCCGTGCAGGCGGCGTTCGCTTCCGATGACTTCGCACGTGAGCACCTCGGTCGGGATCGGGCGATCGGTCACATCCCCGACCACAAGCTCAACCTGTACGGTGGCTCGGTGAGCCTCGGTCATCCCTTCGGCGCCACCGGAGCCCGCCAGATCCTCACCATGGCCAACGAACTGCACCGGCGTGATGCCGGTACCGCCCTCATCACCCAATGTGCCGCCGGAGGCCTCGGTGCCACCGTCATCCTGGAGCGCTGACATGACCCTCACCAACGATCTCACCCACTTCTCGATCAGTACCGACGAAGACGGCGTCGCCACCGTCGTCATGGACCGCCAGGGCGAACCGATGAACACCCTCGGCCCGGCGCTCATGAGCGACTTCGAACTGGTGCTCGACCGGCTCGAATCCGACTCCGCCATCAGGGCGGTGGTGCTGACTTCGGCCAAGAAGGACTTCCTGGTGGGCGCCGATGTGCGCTGGTTCGCCCAGCTCACCGACGCCGCCGAGGCCCAGGCTCTGATCGAAGCGGGCCACCGTCTCTTCGGGCGGCTGGAGGACCTGTACCGCCAGGCCGGCAAGCCGGTGGTGGCGGCCATCCGCGGATCGGCCCTCGGCGGCGGACTCGAGCTGGCGCTCGCCTGTTCACACCGGGTGCTGGCCGACGAGGAGTCCACCACCGTCGGCCAGCCCGAGGTCCAGCTGGGAGTGATTCCGGCCGGCGGCGGATGTGTCCGGCTGCCGGCGCTCATCGGCGTGGCGGAGGCGCTCGATCTGATCCTCACCGGAAAGCCGGTGCGGGCCGCCAAGGCACGCAAACTGGGCATCGCCGACGACCTCGCCCCCCGCGAGTACCTGGTCGATGCCGCCAAGGCGCTGGCCCTGTCGGCGATCGGTCCGCAGGCAGCCGCCAAGAGGACGATGGGTTCGATCCTGTCCGGGTTCAGCGGTGACCGACTCCAGAAGTTGGCGCTCGAAACCAACCCGGTCGGACAGAACCTGCTGTTCAAGCAGGCCCGCCAGAAGCTCCTCACCGAGACCAACGGCAACTACCCGGCGCCGGAGCGGGCGCTCGAGGCGGTTCGCCTCGGGGTTCAGGACGGCCCCGAAGCCGGGCTGCGGGCCGAGGGGCGCTTCTTCGGCGAGCTGGTGACCTCGCCGGAGTCGCGGGCGTTGCGCTCGATCTTCTTCGCCACCCGGGAGGTGGCCAAGGACAACGGTGTGACCGATGCTTCGGTGACGCCACGCCCGGTGGGCAAGGTGGGGGTGATCGGAGGCGGGCTCATGGGTGCCGGAATCGCCGCCGTGTCCACTCTCAACGCCGGCAGCCCGGTCCGCATCAAGGAGACCGACAACGCCGGAGTGCAACGGGCACTCGGCTACGTGCACAAGGTGCTCGACGGGCGGGTCCAACGTCGCCGTCTACGCCACTTCGACGCCGAGCGGGCCATGCTCCGGGTGACGGGAACCACCGACTGGTCCGGTTTCGCGGACGTCGGCCTGGTGATCGAAGCGGTGTTCGAAGACCTCGCGCTCAAACAGGGCATCCTGGCCGAGGTCGAAGCCGTGGTCGGTGCCGAAACGGTGTTCGCCTCCAACACCTCGACGCTTCCGATCTCGGCCATCGCCGACGCCTCGTCGCGACCCGAGACCGTGCTCGGCATGCACTACTTCTCGCCGGTCGAGAAGATGCCGCTGCTCGAGGTGATCGTCACCGATCGCACCGCCGACTGGGCCACCGTCACCGCCGTCGAGTACGGGCGCAGGCAGGGCAAGACGGTGATCGTGGTCAACGACGGAACCGGCTTCTACACCAGCCGGATCATCGCTCCCTATTCGAACGAGGCGCTCCGACTGCTCGAGGAGGGGGCCACGATCGAGGCGGTCGACAAGGCGATGGTCAAGTGGGGATTCCCGGTGGGCCCGCTGCTGCTGGCCGACGAGGTCGGACTCGATGTCGGCCAGCAGGTCTCGAAGATCCTGGTGGACGCCTTCGGTGCTCGCATGGCCGGACCGGGCATCCTCGACAAGGTCTCGGACCGCAAGGGCCGCAAGAGCGGCAAGGGCTTCTACCTCTACGACGAGAAGGGAAAACGCGGGGAGCCCGACGAATCGATCTACGCCGAACTCGGACTGGGCGCACGACGCGACGTGCCGATGGGGGAGATCCAGGAGCGGGTTTCGCTGATGATGATCAACGAAGCCGCCCTGTGTCTCCAGGAGGGCATCCTGCGCTCGGCCCGCGACGGCGACATCGGCGCCGTGATGGGACTCGGGTTCCCGCCCTTCCGGGGCGGCCCGTTCTGGTACGTCGATCACGTCGGCCCAGCCGCCATCGTGTCGCGGCTGCAGTCGCTGGCGTCGAAGCATGGCAGCAGGTTCGAGCCCGCCCGGATCCTGGTGGAGGCGGCCGAATCGGGCACAAGTTTGAGAGGATGACCTCCGGCCCGATCTGAACCTCCAATCGACCGGACTTCCTGTGTCTGTTGGCCCTGGCACCAAAACGGGGGGGACGTAGGATCGGGTCATCGGAGGTGATCTGATGGTCGACTGGCTCGACCGAATCGAACAACCCGAAGAAGACGTGGTCATCCTGCCGCCACCGCTGGCGGCGACCAACGACTCGGATCTGATCGACGAGTTCATCGAGTTCTTCAACGCCCGCGACCTCGACTCGATCGGGTCGATGCTGGCGGCTGACGTCGAAGCCGAATTCGTCCACACGATCGGTTCGGTGGGTGCGCTCATCGGACTCGAAGACCTGTTCATGCGCGAGCCGCTCGTGCTGCTCACCCGCGGCGACGCCGACGGTGACGCCCTCGCCGTCGTTTGGCACCCGAGTGGAGCCGGCCATCAAACGGTTGGATACCTGGCCTTCGAGTTCACCGACGAAGACCCCGGCGAGATCACCCGCATCGAATACCTCGACGAGCTCAACGCCGAAGATCTGGTCGTGGAAGAGCCCGACGAGCTGACGGCGGAGGAGTGGGAGCTGGAGGAGACGTAGACGCTTCGAGCTACGAGCTACGAGCTACGAGCTACGGCACCCGGGAACTTCCACTCCCGGGGTCGGGGGGCCACCTCTTGCGCATTGTGCAGAAGGCGGTCGTTTCGCTCACGTTTTGCACATTGTGCAGATCGCGGTCGTTTCGGTCACGTTTTGCACATTGTGCAGAAGGTGGATACTTGCCCGATGCCCGATGCCCGATGCTCGATGCTCGATGCTCGATGCTCGATGCTCGATCAACCGTTCTACTCGCTCGGCAACGCCCAGTCCTCGGCGATCACCTCGTACACCACTCGGGCCAGTCGGATCCCGCCGTCGGTGGTGAGGTGGATGCCGTCGTTGAGTCGCATGTCGAGGACGACGCCTTCGTCGTTGGGGAGGTATTCGGAGTATTCGCCGTCGGGACCGGTGAAGGTCGACCAGCTCTCTACGTAGTGGACTCGCTCGTGATCGGCGGCCTCGGCTTCGTACACCTGGTTGAGGATCACCACCCGTTCCCGGAAGGTGTCGGGGCTGACGATGGGCATGCCCATCCAGTAGACCTCGCGGCCGTCGGCTTCCAGTTCGGCCATCAGCCCGCCGACCCGGGCGCTGTACTCGGCGATCCACTCGTCGGTCCCGAACGGGATCCAGGTGCCGTCCACCCGGATGTCCTGGGCGTCGTTCCCGCCGAAGAACAGAACCATCACCTCGGGGTCCTGCTCGGCTCTGACCTCCCGGAGTAGGGCGGGCCAGTCGATGAAGTCGGGTCTGGTGATGCCCGATTCGAACTCGTAGATCACCTCGCCTTCGACCACGCCACTTCGTTCGGCCCGTTGCTCGAGCATGGGGCCGAACTGTCCGACCATCGAGTCGCCTCCCACGAACAGGCGGAGCGGGTCGGCGGCGCTGACTTCTCGCCGGCCGGGGAGCGTGGTTGTGGTCGCCACCGGTGTCGCCACCGTGGTGACGGTGGTGGGAGGCGCTTCGATCTCCGTTTCCCTTCGGCCCAGTGCGGTGTCGATGGCGGTTCGGGGGGCGTCCAGGAAGAGCACGTCGCTGACGGTGGCGATCGGCTTCATCAGTGCCACTCCAACGCTGCGCTGCCATCCCGCCTTCTGTCGTTCGGCGGTGGCGAGGATGTCGGAGGCGTTGAGCAGCATCCCGACCAGCAGGGAGAGGGTCACCACCAGGATGGCGTGACCGGCAGCCATCCGTCCGGGCCGGGAGCGGGGGCGGAGATTGGGTTGGGGTTGGTAGTCGATGCTCATATCAGAACTGGAAGTAGATGAACGGGGCGACGCCTTCCGGGCCGAACCCGTCCACCACCAGGAGGACGGCTCCCAGCACCAATGCCATCGGGACGGGTCGCAGCTTCACGAATAGATAGCGCACTCGCATCCGTACATGCGCCGGGAGGTGGTGGATGGCGATTCCTCCCACGATGAGTCCCAGCAGGGCGGGGGTGAGGGCCGGGGTCGGACCGAAGTCGAACAGCCTTCTGAGCAGGGCGAAGGCGGTGCCCACCGACTCGGCCCGGAAGAACACCCATCCCAGGCACACCAGGTGGAAGGTGGCGATGCGTCGCCCGATCAGCGAGTCGGCCGTGTCGACTCGTTCGATCCCGGCCCGGGCCCTGCGCTCCTCGAGAACCCGTTCGATGGCGAGACCCCCGCCGTGAAGCAGCCCCCACAGCACGAACGTCCAGGCGGCGCCATGCCACAACCCACCCAGCACCATGGTGAGCAGCAGGTTGCGGTAGGTCGCCTGGCGGCTGCCGCGGCTTCCACCCAACGGGATGTAGAGGTAGTCGCGCAACCAGCGCGACAGGGTCATGTGCCAGCGGCGCCAGAACTCTTGCAGGCTGGCGGCCCGGTAGGGGTGGTCGAAGTTCTGCGGGAACCGGAATCCCATGAGCAGGGCGACACCGATGGCGATGTCGGTATAGCCCGAGAAGTCGCAATAGATCTGAACGGCATAGCCGTAGATGGCGAACAGCACTTCGAGCGAGGAGAAGGCCTCCGGGTTGGCGAACACCGGGTCGACCAGACCGGTGGCGAGGGTGTTGGCCACCACCACCTTCTTGAAGAGGCCGGCGGCGATCAGGGCGAACGCCTCGGGGGCCTCGACACTGCGGGGATCGCGCCGGCTGTGCAACTGGGGTAGGAACTCGGAGGTACGGACGATCGGCCCGGCGACCAGCTGGGGGAAGAACGCCAGGTATACGGCGAAGTCGAGCAGCCCTGAAGGCTGCTCCTCGCCCCGGTACACGTCGATGACATAGGAGAGTGCCTGGAAGGTGAAGAACGAGATGCCCACGGGCAGCGTTACCGCCAGCAGCGGAAGCGGCAGCTCGATGCCGGCACCTGCGAACAGGTTGACCGCCGAGCTGACGAAGAAGCCGTAGTACTTGAACCATCCCAGGACGGCCAGGTTGGCGACGACCCCGCCCACCACCCACCGTTTGCGGGCGGCGGGGTCCTCCACCGGGGCCATGCGGGCGGCGACGAAGTGGTTGACAATGGTCGAGCCGGCGATGAGCCCCAGGAACCGCCAGTCCCATGCCCCGTAGAAGAGGTAACTGGCTCCGAGCATGAACAGCTTCCAGCGATCGCGGTGCGGCAGCAGCAGCCAGTTGGCGGTGAGCACGACCACGAAGAAGAGCGCGAACTCGACCGTCGGGAACAGCATGAGGAGGGTCGAGCGTACCTGCGCCCGAGCCGGGAACGAGCCAGGACCGGGGACAGGTTGTTGGTTCGGTGTCGGATCGCTAGTACCTTTCCGCCCAACGAAGGGCTGGGCGATGGATGGTGGCGATCGGCCGGGCCACACCGGCACCACAACCGAATCCGATCCCGAGGGCGACGGTCACCTCGAGGAGGGTTCCTCCCACGGTTTCGACGCCCCCGGGGAGGGCGACCAGCCGGATTCGTTCACCGACTTCGATTCCGAAACCCCCGAGGACGCCTACCTTCAGGACGGGTACGACGACGAACCATGGGTCGAAGCCGTCGACGACGACACCTACTGGGGGGCGCCGCCACCCCTCCGCTCCGGGAATCCCGAGACCATGGGCTTGCCGCGACCGGCGGGCCGCCCCGCCCACCGCTCGCCCTCGCGGCCGGCGGGAGCCACCCTCCCGTCATCGCCCGGCCCGACCTACCGTCTGAACCGGCGCGGCAAGATCGTCTTCACCGCTATTCCGGTGGCGGTCGTGGTCCTGATAGGCCTGGCGGCGGGAGGCGGCGAACCGTTCCTGCTGGAGGGCTTCGACGATGGAACGGTCATCAACGCCGAGCAGGCGGGGGCGGCCTCGCTTCGGGTGGTGTTCGCCGACCCACCCGACCCCGAACGGGTATCGGCCATGCTCGGCGACGTCGAGATTCCCGTGACCTTCGATGCCGACGGGGTCACCGCCCAGGTTGCGATGGGTTCAGTTCCGGAGGGGGAGCACACGGTCACAGTGGCCCTCGACAGTGCACTCCCGCTGGGAGGTGCCTCGTTGAGTAGGACGTTCACGGTCGATGCGACTGCTCCGTCGCTGGAGATGGTCGGCCCGAACGAGGCGGTCCGGGTCTCTGTGCCGGTGACGCTTCGCCTGGCGGTCGACGACCCTCAGGCAACGGTGAGCATCGGCGGCCAGACACTCACTGTTGTCGACGGTGTCGCCGAGCTCGAGTACGAGCGGCCGCCGCGGGCGCCGATCGAGGTGACGGCCACCGACGCCGCCGGCAACGCCGCCGTGATGGCGATGACGATTCCCGTGGCCCTCCCGGGCGAGCCGGGTCAGGAGCCGATGCGTGGTGTGCACGCCAGCGGATGGACGTGGGCGACTCCCGAGCTCAAGGACCCGATCATGGAGATGATCGCCGAAGGTCGGATCAACACCGTCCAGCTCGACCTCAAGGACGAGGCGGGCGACATCTGGTACGACACCTCGGTGGAGCTGGCACACGAGATGAACGCCGTCACGGAGCTCTGGGACCTCGAGGAAACGGTGGCCGAGCTCCACGCCCTCGACGTCCGGGTGGTGGGCCGCATCGTCAACTTCCGGGACAACAAGCTGGTCGACTACGCCATCGAGTCGGGAAACATGGACTGGATCGTCCAGACGCCCGAGGGCGGCGTCTACGGCAAGTACGGCGGCTTCGCCAACCCGTTCAGCCGTGACGTCTGGGAGTACAACATCGCCTTGGCCGAGGAGGCGGCGCTTCTCGGCGTCGACGACATCCTCTACGACTACGTCCGGCGACCCGATGACTTCCTCGACAACATGCGCTTCCCGCTCCAGGATGGCGACCCCTCGATCGCCGTCAATGGCTTCCTGGACGAAAGCCGCCAACGGATCCATGCGGCAGGTGCGAGGTTGGGGGCGTCGGTGTTCGGGATCGCCGCCACCCGACCGGATGAGGTCGCACAGGACATCCCGGAGATGGCCAGGCACGTGGACTACATCGCCCCGATGGTGTACCCGTCCCACTGGGGACCAGGCGAGTACGGGGTCGCCGACCCCAACTCCCAGCCCTATGACATCGTCTACGAGTCGATGGCCGACTTCGTCCGAATCCTGGAAGGCACCGGCACCGGCCTCGTCTCATGGCTCCAGGACTTCTCCCTCGGTGTCGACTACGGCCCCGCCGAGGTGCGGGCCCAGATCGACGCCAGCGTCGCCGCCGGAGTCCCCGACTTCCTGCTGTGGGACGCCGCCACCACCTATACGGAGGAAGCGCTGGACTAGTGTCCCGTCAGGTTGATCCGTTGAGAAATTGTTGGTTGGTGGGAACTTGCTGGTCGGGGGCCGCGTTTTCGTGGTATAGCCGCGACACTGGAGGTCCAGCATGGCTCAACGGGGA
>JBHJOH010000050.1:0-62358 GCA_050329955.1 Acidimicrobiia bacterium
CGGCGCTTTCGGCGGTTCCGGCGGGGCGACCGGAGCAGTTGGTGCCTGTGCGGTCGGGGCCTCGGGCAGGCTCGTTGCCTCGGCATGTCGTTTCACGTCGAGCGGTGTCACCTGCCCGCGGGCGCCGCTCGGGGTCACGGCTTCCAGCTCCACGCCCAGTTCCCGGGCCATCTTGCGGGCCGGGGGAGAGGCGGGAACGATGCCAGACGGCCTGGGAGTTGCGCCGGGCTCTTCGGTGGGGACCGGCTGCTCCGCCTCGGTGGTGGCCGCTGCTTCGGCCGGCGCCGGAGTCGACCCACCACCGAGGTCGAGTCCGCCCAGCAGATCTTCGCTCTCGGTGGCGGCGGTGGCCATCAACCCTCCGAGGGCGACGGTCATACCCGGTTCGGTATCGAGGGTTTCGATCACCCCGTCGAAGGGGGCTTCGAGGTCCATGTCGACCTTGTCGGTGGACACCTCGGCGATGGGCTGGCCCTGCCTCACGGAGTCGCCCACCGCCACCTTCCACTCCAGCAGCACCGCCTCGGTCATGGTGGCCGACAGCGCCGGGAGTCTGATCTCGCGGGTGGTGCTCATGCCTTCATCAGCTCCTTGGCGGCGTCCACCACGTCCTCGGTCTGGGGGATGGTCGCCTTCTCGAGGGCTCGGGCGTACGGCATGGGGATGTCCCTACCGCACACTCGGCGGACGGGTGCCAGCAGGTAGTCGAGGGCGTCGGACTCGACGACACCGGCCACCACCTCCGCACCCACGCCCACCGGAGTGGGGGCCTCATGGGTGACCAGCAGTCGGCCGGTCCTGCGGACCGAGTCCCGCACCGTCCCGATGTCGAGTGGGCGGACGGTACGGAGATCGACCACCTCGGCGGAGATGCCGGCCTCGGCGAGCTGCTCGGCTGCTTCCAGTGCCCGCATCGCCATGATCGAATGGCCCACGATGGTGAGGTCGGTTCCCGCACGGGTGACGGCTGCCTGGCCGATCCGGGCCGGGGTGTCGGCCATCCGCTGGCGAACCACGAGTGGTCCTTCGGTCTTGTAGAGCAGCTTGTGTTCGAGGAAGATCACCGGGTTGGGGCTGAGGATCGACGCCAGCAGCAGGTCGTGGACGTCCTGGGGTGTCGACGGCATCACCACCTCCAGGCCCGGGATGTGGGCGAACCACGCCTCCAGGCTCTGGGAGTGCTGGGCGGCAGCTCCGGTGCCGCCGCCGCCGGGTGCGCGGATCACCATCGGAACCTCGACGTTGCCGCCATACATGAAGTGCAGCTTGGCGGCCTGGTTGACGATGGCGTCCATGGCGTTGACGATGAAGTCCGAGAACTGCATCTCCACCACCGGTCGCATGCCGGTGATGGCGGCGCCGATGGCGAGGCCGGCGATGACGTCCTCGGAGATGGGGGTGTCGCGGATGCGCTCCTCGCCGAACTCGGCCAGCAGACCGTCGGTGACGCCGAACGCACCGCCGTACACGCCGATGTCCTCGCCCGCCATGAACACGGCGGCGTCTTCGCTCAGGGCCAGCCGGAGGGCTGCCGCCACCGCCTTGGCGTAGGTGCTGGTTTCGGTCTGCTCAGGCATAGGCTGCCCCCTCGAGGTCGTGGATGGTGGCGTCGGGCTGGGCGTAGGCCTCTGTGATCGCCCGACGGATGTCGTCCTTGGCCTGCTCCTGGGCGGCGACGATGCCGTCCTGGTCGAGCAGCCCCGATTCCAGGCAGCGACCCTCGTAGCGCACCAGCGGGTCGCGGTGGCTGCGCCAGTCCTCGATCTCGTCCTGGGTCCGGTAGAGGTTGCGGTCGGACTTGGAGTGGCCCCGATAGCGGTAGGTGATGGCCTCCACCAGCGTGGAGCCGCCCCCGCTGCGGGCCCGTTCCACCGCCTCCGAGGTCTTCTCGAAGACGTCGATCACGTCGTTGCCGTCGGCGGTGACGCCGGGCAGCCCGTAGGCGTCGGCCCGCCGCGCCACCGATCCTCCTGCGGTGGAGCGGTCCTGGGACATCGACATGCCGTACTGGTTGTTCTCGCACACCCACACCACCGGCAGGTCCCACACGCCCGCCAGGTTGAGGGCCTCGTGGAACGACCCTTCGTTGGCGGCGCCGTCGCCGAAGAAACACACCACCACCTTGCCGCTGCCCTGCAGCTTCTGGCTGAGGGCGGCACCGGCGGCGATGGTCATCGAGCCTGCCACGATGCCGTTGGCGCCCAGGTTGCCCTGCGAGACATCGGCGATGTGCATCGATCCGCCCCGACCCCGGCAGTAGCCGGTGTCCTTCATGAGCAGCTCGGCCATCATCCGCATCGGGTCGCCGCCGTGGGCCAGGGTATGGCCGTGACCGCGGTGGGTGGAGGTGATGAAGTCCCCTTGGTCGAGCGCCGAACACACTCCTTCGGCCACCGCTTCCTGGCCGATCGACAGGTGCATGGTGCCGTGGAGCAGGCCCCGGGTGAACAGCTCTTCGAGCCCTTCCTCGAAGCGGCGGATCCGCCACATGCCGGCCAGCACGGCGCCGGCGTCGGCAGGGGAGCGAGGGTCACGTCTGGGCATCGATGGTCTCCCTGGGTTCGGGGGTGTCGCGGGGGTCGGGGGTGTCGGGCGTGTCGAGGGCGGCTGCGGCCGCCGATTGGTCGCAGACGAGGGTGTCGATCAGCCCGCCACGGAGGGCGGCGGCGATGGCCGGGCCCTTGTCGGCGCCGGCAGCGACACCGATCACGTGGGGGATGGCTTTCAGGTCTTCGAGTGAGATGGCGATGACGCGCTCCGAGAGCGGGCCGCTCAGCTCGGCTCCGTCGGCGTCGATCAGCCGGGCGCACACCACCGCGGCGGGCGTTTGGCGTCCGGTGTAGGAATCGGCGATCGCCTTCTCGGCGAAGCCAACACCAGGATTGCCGATACCCACCAGCGCGGTGTCGGCTGCCCGGGCGTGGCGGAGCGCTTCGGCGATGTGGGAGTCGGCGAGCAGTTCGTTGGCCGTTGCCTCCGAGCTGACCAGCGCCGGGGCGTGGAGGAACCGGTGGCGCCCCCCGAGCTGCTGGGCAAGTCGCCGCACCAGCTCGTGCCCGGAGGCTGCCGGTGCCATGGTGAGGTCGCCGCCCACCTGCACCACTTCGACATCGACCGGGGCGTCGGAGACGGCATGGGAGATGACCGCCTCGACCGTCCGGCCCCATCCGATGGCCAGCGTCCCCCGCAGGTTCTCGAGCAGCGTTGTGGCCGCAACCCGACCCACCAGGTCGAGCGCCGACTCGGTGCCGGCCACCACCGCCGCCTGTTTCAGGGCGAAGCGGTCACCCACGGCGGCTTCCAGCGGACCGTGGCGCCGGAGAGGATGGTCGATGACGAATCGGACGATGCCCTCGCGTCGAGCCGTCTCCAACAGTCGCGAGACGTTCGATCGGGAGGTCGCCAGCAGTTCCGCCACCTCGTCTTGGGACCATCCGTCGACGTAGTACCGCTGCGCCGCCTCGGCCAGCCGGATGCGACGTTCGAGTGCGTCGCTCATGAACGATTGTGAGTAGGCATCACATGAGTGATGCTATGGCACAACCGTGAGAACCTCAAGGGGAGCACCGAACGGATGTGAACTCGAAGCAAGGGGCTGAGCGCGTGGGGCGATGAGCCAGAGGGAGGCTAGCCCGATCCTGGCCTGGGTATCCGGGGCTTCCGGCTTCTGGCTTCTAGCCTCCTGCTTTCCTCTGCGGGCCCTACCGCCATGCGCCCTTCTCCCACTCGGTGGCGTACTCCTCGGCCGAGAAGAAGTCCTCCACGAAGGTGACCTTGATGTTGCGCGGGTCACCAGGGACGATCCGCACCTCGAGGTCGGTGAACCGTTCCACCGTTTCGGCCGTGTCCACACCCTCGAATCCCGCCTCGAGTGAGGCCTCGTAGGCGTGGAGCAGTGGCAGGGCATGGAACACCTGAGGTGTCTGCACCCGTCGCAGGCTGCTGGGCGGCAGCATCGTCACCCCTTCAGGGCTGGTGCGGTACAGCGGCTCTTCGATCGGCAAGCCGGGAATGGCGCCACCGTATTCGACCGCGGTGTCGATGAGCGTGTTCAGCAGCACGAGCGTCATGAACGGCCGAGCGCCATCGTGAATGGCGACGATATCGATCTTCCCGTCCTCTATGTCGGACTGGAAGGCACGGAGGCCGGCGATCTCCGACAGATGACGGCTGGCCCCGCCCACCACAACGTGGCTCAGCTTGGACGTCATCGTCCCACCGATCAGCATCTCGGCGCGGGCCTCGTCGTCCTCGCGCACCACCAGCGCCACCTGGGAGATGCGTGGAGAACGATCCATTGTCTCCAGCGAATACTCCAGCATGTCGCGGTCGCCGATCGGCAGATACACCTTGTTCACATCGCGCTGCACCCGCGACCCGGACCCCCCGGCGAGAACGATGGCGGCAACCGACATGGACATCCCACGACGATACTGCTCGCCTGGCGGCTCGCTGTATCCGCTCGCCCCAGCGAGCGCCAGCGAGCGGATACGTGAGAGCCCCCGAGCGGCGCCTGTACGCGTCCGTTTGGATCCGAGCTTCAGGACGCACGAAGTTACGTGGGGCGTCGAAGACCCCAACCCGCGTACCGGTGGCCTGTACAGGGAGCGAGCCCCCAGGCGAGCGAATACGTGGAGGCCCCCGAACAGCGGTCCCGTCGACGCTGTCGACTAGCGGTAGGTGACAGGGCCGTTAACCTGCGATGGTCATCAGGAGGCATCCCCGCCGGGTCATCCCAGGCATTCATCATGATGAGTCCGCATCTTCTTCGCCCGTTCAGCTCGCGCCAGCTCAGCCTCGTCGAGGGTGACGGTCAGGTGGTTGCCTTTGGGGTTCTCGGGGCACGGTATGCCGGGCCGTCGGTCGAAGTGCACGCTCCCACCCTCATCAAGCGGGTGCAGGAGTTGCCACGATCGATCCGGACGGTGGTGTTCTTCGACGAGCCGGTCCCCGACGGTGCCACTGTGTCGACCATCGACGACATGCTGGCCGTGTTCGAGGAGTTGGGTGTCGACGCCCTCACCCAGTATGTCGCTGCCACCGAGGCGGTGAAGCGGGTGGAAGGCGACGTGGTTGCGGAAGGGATCGACCGTTCGGCGCTGGTGGCCATCCGCTGCCCGGAGGTGATCACCCGCCTGGCGCTCGACATTGCTGTTGCGGCCCTCACCGACGAGCTGTGGGTGAATCCCACTGCCCGGGTGGCACAGGTCGGCGGTTCGGTGGCGCTGTACGGTGGGCCGCTCGTCCCGGTTCGGCGACGCTGACCGGGGCGTTCAGGCGCTGGTGCGTTTACGGGCCTTCAGTGCCCACACGGTGAGTGCGGCGGCGATGCCGCCCGCCACGGCCGCTCCGCTGATCACCGGTACCGGGGCGGGGACTGCGGCCAGTCGGGTCCGGAGTGTGACCGGGCGTTCGAAGTGCACGATCAGCCAGTCGCGCTCGAGGGCGATCGCTTCGAGTTCCTTGTCGGGGTTGACCGCCACCGGGTGTCCGACGACTTCCAGCATCGGGACGTCGGTGATCGAGTCGGAGTAGGCGTAACACTCGGAGAGGTCGAGGCCGTCACGTTCGGCCACTTCGGTGATGGCGACCGCCTTGCCCGGGCCATAGGCGTAGAAGTCGAGCTGGCCGGTGTATTTGCCGTCGGCGTCGATCTCGGGGCGGGTGCCGATCACCTCGTCGACGCCCAGATAGGAGCCGAGCGGGGCGACGATTTCGACCGGGCTGGAGGAGATGACCACCACCCGGCGACCGGCCCGATGGTGCTCGTCGATGATTGCCAACGCCTCGGCGAACACCAGCGGCGATACCACCTCGTCGACGGTTTCGGCGACCAGTTCCTCGATCTCGCGTTTGTCCCAGCCTTTGGTCATCTCGCCCAGCTCCTCGCGGACCTTTTCGAGCTGGTCGTGGTCGGCGCCGAACATCGAGTAGTAGGCCTGGGCGATGCCGGCCTTGAGCATCGCCCGCCTCGACAGGATCCCGGCACGGGACAGCGGTCGGGCGAACGCCAGTGTCGAGGACTTGGCGATGATGGTCTTGTCGAGGTCGAAGAAGGCGGCAGCGCTCACAGCGGAGAGTGTACGCCTCGATGCGCAGACCACCAGCAGGGGTAGTAGTCGCAGGTGGCGTCAACAGGCCCCCACGCCAACGGGGCCACGGGTCGACACGCCGACTGGTCGGGCCAGCAGCCGAGTCCGGCCTTGTCGGCCTGTTGACCTGTTGACCTGTCGGCCCCCTGTTTTCTGTCTCAGCGGTGGTGTACGTTTGTCGACGTGACTCTTCATTCAGTGTTGGCGGTTCGGTGCGACACCGATCTGCTGTTGCATCACCTGGCCGGTATCGGATTGGCTGCCTCGCGCGGTACTGCGTTGCTGGTCGACCTCGACCCGGCCTCCCCCTCCTACCCGGGGCGGCTGACGGTGGCCGACCTGGTGCGCGACGGCCTGCGGAAGGCGGACCTGGCCCCTTCGAAGAAGGGCGTGGCGGTGTTGGGCAACGGGGGTGCCGACATCGAGCGGGCGGTCGAGTTGGTCGATGCTCTCGCCGAGGGCTGGCCGGCGGTGGCGGTGCGGGCAGGATCCGATCCTCTTCCCTATCCGGTGGTGCCCGTGGTCCCGGCCTTTCCCGCCGCCTGGGGGATTGAGGCCGAAGGTGCTGTCCGCCAGCCGGTGATGAGGGCGGGCATCGAGGGCGGTCTGGTGCTGCCGGTGCTGCGACGTGGCCAGGTGCAGTCGATGCTGGCCGGGAGGGTTCGGCCGGCCTGGCGGTGGGTGAGGGCGTGGTCGCAGGTTTGGGAACGACCATGGGGTTGATCGATCGTCTCTCCGAGACCCTCATCGCCAGCGGGGTACCCATCGAACGGAGCGCCCTCGACCGGGCGTTGGCGGGCATGGTCGACGATGAGGCACCGCTGGCGTCGGCCACCGATCTGCAGTCGGTGGTCGATGGTCTGGTGGGGTTGGGGCCGGTCGAGACCCTGCTGCGGGACGCCGAGGTCACCGACGTGCTGGTCAACGGGCCGGGTGAGGTCTGGACCGAACGCCGGGGTGTGCTGGAGCGCAGCGACGTCACCTATCCCGACGACGACGCCGTGATCGCGGCGGTGGAGCGGGTCATTACCCCGCTCGGGCTGCGTTTCGATCGGGCGGCGCCGATGGTCGACGCCCGGCTCGTCGACGGCAGCAGGCTCCACGCGGTGATGCCTCCGGCGTCGGTCGGTCATCCGGTCATGGCGGTGCGGCGTTTCACCCAGGCGGTCGGAACCCTCGACGAGATGGTGTCGGCCCGTACGCTCGACAACGACCAGGCCGAAGAGTTGCGTGGGTTGGTCGTCGACCGGGCCAACCTGCTCATCGCCGGCGGCACCGGTGCCGGCAAGACCACGTTGCTCAATGTGATGTCGACCGAGATACCGGCCGGTGAGCGGGTGGTGGTCATCGAGGACGCCTCCGAACTGGCCATGGCCGGGCATGTGGTGCGCCTGGAGGCGCGCCCCGCCAACGCCGAAGGTGCCGGCGAGATCACTCTCCGACACCTGCTTCGCTCGGCGTTGCGCCTGCGACCCGATCGGATCGTGGTGGGTGAGGTTCGGGGCCCCGAAGCCCTCGACCTGGTCAATGCGCTCAACACCGGTCACGCCGGATCGATGGCGACCATCCACGCCAACGCCCCCGAGGAGGCGCTGTGGCGTCTCGAAACGTTGGCGTTGTCGGGGGATTCCCGGGTGGGAGAGGAGGCGGTTCGTCGCCAGTTGCGAAGTTCGATCCACGCCGTGGTCCAGATCGAACGCCGGGATGGGCTGCGGCGGGTGACCGGGATCCACCGGGTACAGCCATGGAGTTGACCTTCTTCGTCGGTGTCGTGCTGGGCTGGGCCTCGGGACGGCATCCGGTCGAGCAACTGGCCCTCCTGGCGACCGTGGTGGCGCCCGTTCCCGCCGCCGTCGTCATGCTGGCGCTCGCCGTGCATCAGGTCCGTACCTCGCGTCCGGTCGACCGGCGCAGTGCCGGTGTGCTGTTGCTGGTGCGCCTGGCGGCCCAGCTGCGCTCCGGTTCCACGCTCCGCATGGCGATCGGCGAGGTGGCCTCGGGCGATCCAGACCTGGCGTCTGCGGCCCGTCTGGCCGAGGCCGGGCGGCCGATGGGACACGTCGTCGACGCCATGGCACCCGGTCTTGGGCGTTTCGCTCACCTCACGGGAGCGTCGATCAGGATGGCGGCATCGAGCGGTGGTCCCCTGGCCCCGGTGGTCGAGCAGCTCGTGGTACAGGCGATGGCGCTCGACGATCTCCAACGGGAGCGACGCTCGGCCATGGCTCCGGGTCTGCTGCAGGCGGTGGTGGTGGGAGGGGTGCCGGTGGTGGTGTTGGGGTCGATGCTCGCCACGGGCCGGTTGATCGACCTGATGGCCTCTGGTCCGTTCCAGGCGGCTGCCGCTCTGCTCGGTTCGGGGTTGACGCTCAGCGGGGTGGCAGTGGTGGGCAGGATCGTGTGGAAGGACGTGCGATGAGCAGGTGGGGCTGGCTCGTCATGGCGTCGGCCGGGCTCGGTTGGCGGGGGCTCGGTGCCGCTCTGGTGCTGCTCACCATCGGGCGTCTGCGGCGACGTCGTCGGCGCCACGACGTGGTCGGCGACGAGGCGGTCGACCACCTCGCCGCGTTGGTGGTGATCGGGTTGTCGGCATCGATGACCCTGCCTGCCGCCCTCGAGAGTGCGGCTTTGGAGACCGGCGGTGCGGTGGCGGATGAGGTCGCCGACGTGCTGCGTCGGGCCAGACACCGGGGTGTTGCCCGTGCCCTCGCCGAGACCGAGGGCCCACTCGCCGACCTCGCCACCCAACTCGCCCAGGCCCAGGTGACCGGCGCCCCCATGGTGGGGGCAGTCACGGCCTTCCTGGCCACCCGCCGTGCCACCGCCCGCTCCAAGCTGCTGGAACGGGCCCGCACGCTGCCGGTCAGGCTGATCGTCCCGGTGGCGTTGTTGCTGCTGCCTGGATTCATCGTGCTGGTGATGGGTCCCTATGTGATCGAGCAGGTGGGCGACCTCATCGTCTCGCCGATGCCATGACCGCACTTCCCCCCGTCGCCGGCCGGATGCCGTGCCGAGAAAGGAGTGGCATGTTCGCCACCACGTTGCGCAGGATCGATTCGGAAGAGGAGGGACAGGGCACCATCGAGTACGTGCTCGTGATGCTGGCGGTGGCGGCGGTGGCCGTCGTGCTCATCGCCTGGGCCCGGAGCGGAGCGGGCAAGGCGGCACTCGAGGGGTTGTTCACCAACGTCATCTCCTGGGTGTCGGCGGCCGCCGCCAGGTTCCGCTGACATGGAACGGGGATCGTTGACCGTCGAGGCGGCCTTCGTCATCCCCTTCATCCTGGTTGTGCTGATGGCGGTGGTCGAAGTGGTCGCCGCCATCGGCACACACCTCGAACTGGTTGCGGCCGCCCGCGAGGGGGCGAGGGTGGCGGCCACCGCCCCCGACCCCGCCCAGGCGGCGACGGCGGCCAGATCGGTGGTGGGATCCGGGATGAGGGTGCAGGTACTGGTGGTGCGTCCCGACGTGGTGGGCCGCCAGGCGCAGGTGACGGTGTCCTACGACAAGCCGCTGATCTCGCCGTTGCTCTCGGCCATCACGGTGCCGATGCGCGCCCGCGCCGTCATGAGGGTGGAACGGTGAACCAGCGCGGCACCACCACGGTGCTCGCCGCCGCCATCGCCGCCCTCACCGTGTTCGCCGGACTGGTGGGAGTCGAGGTGTACCGCCTGGTGACGGCCAAAGCAGTTGCCCAGACCGCGGCCGATGCCGCCGCCCTGGCCGCCGCCCCCCTCACCTTCGCCGCTTTCGGGTCGGAGGGCGGCCCGGAGGCGGAAGCCGCCACGTACGCCGCTGCCAACGGGTCGGCGCTGGTGGAGTGCCGCTGCCCGTTCGACCCGGTGTGGCGGTCCCGGATCGTGGTGGTCACGGTGGCGGTGGAGGTCGACTCGTTCGTCGGCCTCTCCCACGTGCGGGCCATGGCGGCAGCCGAGTTCGACCCGACCGTGTGGCTGACACCGTGATGCGATGGCATCATCCCGAGCATGGCCAAGCCTGCGAGTGGAACACCGGCGATCGTTGCGCTCGAGGCGGCGGGCGTGCCCTTCTCGATCCACCCCTACGAACTCACCGAGAGTGCCGACACCTACGGCGAGGCGGTGGCCGCCGTGCTCGGAGTCGACCCCGACCGGCTCTTCAAGACGTTGATCGCCGAGGTCGACGGACACCCAACGGTGGCGATCGTGCCGGTGTCGTCCCGGCTGTCGACCAGGTCGCTCGCCCGAGCCGCCGGAGGCAAGAAGGCCGACATGATCGCCCCGGACATCGCTGAACGCCTCACCGGCTATGTGACCGGCGGTATCAGTCCGTTCGGTCAGAAACGACCGCTCGCAACCTTCGTCGACGAGACCATCGAGCTGTGGGACACCGTGTATGTGAGCGCCGGCAAGCGCGGTCTCCAGGTGGAGGTCGCACCGGCCGATCTCATCCTGCTGTTGGAAGCCGGCGTGGCCGATCTGATCTGAACGTCAACAGGTCAACGGGAGGCGATGCTGAGACCGAACGAAAAAGAGTCGGCCGGAGGAGCGAACTCCTCCGGCCGATGCCTCAATCGCTGTCTGGTCGACTTGTCGACCAGTGGACCCGTCGACGCTTGGTCAGAGATCGCCGGCGGCTGAGCCGCAGATGGTCTCGGTGATCAGCTTGGTCACCACGTAGGGGTCCATGTTGGCGTTGGGACGCCGGTCCTCGAGGTAGCCCTTGCCTTCCTTGGCGCACTGCCACGGGATGCGCACCGAGGCGCCGCGGTCGGACACTCCGTAGGAGTAGTGGGTCCAGGGGGCGGTCTCGTGCAGACCGGTCAGGCGGTGCTCGATCTCTGCTCCGTAGTTGGCGACGTGCAGGTCGTGGCGCTTCCCGAGTGCTTCGGCGGCGGCGATGATCGGGTCATAGCTCTCGCGCATGGCCTTGGTCGAGAAGTTGGTGTGCGCACCGGCGCCGTTCCAGTCACCCTTGACCGGCTTCGGATCGAGGTGGGCGGAGATCCCATGGTCCTCAGCCAGGCGGTAGAGCAGGTAACGGGCCAGCCAGATCTCGTCGGAGGCCTCGATTGGGCTTGCCGGGCCGATCTGGAACTCCCACTGACCGATCATGACCTCGGCGTTGGTTCCCGAGATGGTGAGACCGGCGTCGAGACAGGCGGTGGTGTGGGCCTCGACGACCTCACGACCGAAGATCTCGTCGAATCCGACGCCGCAGTAGTAGCCGCCCTGCGGGGCCGGGTACCCGCCCATGGGGAAGCCGTATGGCCGGCCTTCTTTGAAGAAGGTGTACTCCTGCTCGATACCGAACCAGGGCTCCTGATCGGCATACTTTTCGGCGACGCCCACCAGGGCTGCACGGGTGTTGGACGGGTGTGGCTCCATGTCAACGGTCAGAACGTCGCACAGGACGAGGACGTCATCCTTGCCGCGGATCGGATCGGGGACGATCCGGACCGGGTTGAGCACGCAGTCGGACTGGTTGCCGGGGGCCTGGTTGGTGGAGGAACCGTCGAAGCCCCAGATGGGTGCTTCGGTGCCGTCGGCGACGACCTTGGTCTTCGTGCGCAGGCGGTTGGTGGGCTCGGATCCGTCGATCCAGATGTATTCGGCTCTATACGGCACGTCGCTCCCTCTCTTGGTGGGTGACCTGGGGATGGTCACTGACGAACAGTGTGTGACCTGACGCAACCACGGACCGGTTTCCCTCGGATTATGCGAATGTGAACACCGTGTTTCGGGGGTGGTTTCGGGGGGTGGCAGATGAGATCGCCCGTACCAGGGTGGGTCGAGCGGACGGATGCCTGCCTGGGGCCGATTTCCCGGGAGGTGGACCCTCTGCTCAGGTGACAGCCAGGTGCGGTTCCCGTTCGGTAGCAGAGTCCTCCCCGGCGGTCATCATCACCGACGCCCGCCATGCCGCGATCGTGCCGGAGAACTCCATGTGCACCCGTTCCGCATTCCAGTCGACCTTCACCGACTGGCCACGCCGACTGACCACGCGCACCGCGGACTTCGGGACGAGCATCGAGCTGCCGTCGGGAAGCCACAATCGCAACGAATCGCCGGCGTCCTCCAGCGCGGCCGAACCCAGTCTCGGCAAGACGATCTCGACCTCCACCGCATCGGTCGGCGGACCTCCGCCAGCACCTCGTGGGGGGTGGAACAGCGACGCGACATCCAGTCCCTGATAGCCCATACGTACCTCGGCCCTGCCCCGGGCCGCCCTCCTTGGCCTGCACGATAACGGCTGAAGCGGTACCGATCCAGTGTCCTGCCGTCCCGATCGAGCGGGAACGTCGGAGCCCGAGCGCGTGAGTCAGAGTCCGAGCTCCGACTCGATCCGGGTGAGGCGGTCCTCGAGCGAGGCGATGCGTGCCAACAGCTCGGTGGTGTCGGCAGCGTCGGTGGCGGAGGAGCTGGCGGGCGCCGGACCGGTCCATGATCCGTCCCAGGCCAGTAGCAGCGTCCGGTACCGGTGCTCCTTCTGGCCGGGGGCGCGCTCGAGGCGGGCGACGAGCGGGTCGTTGCGGGTGATCAGGTCCTCGAGGGTCTCCTCCACCGCCTCCGTTGAGGAGAACTCGCAGTAGCGATCGGTGCGTTGCCGTAACTCCCCGGGGGTCTGCGGTCCGCGCAGGAGCAGGATGGCGAGCAGCGCCAGTTGCCGGGAGTCGACCTCGAGCACATCATCGGCCTTGTGGACGTATTTGAGGGCGCGGGCGCCCGGGGTGCGGGTGAAACGGGACAGGCCCTTGTCGTTGAGTTTGGCGAGCGCTCCCTCCACCAGCTCCTCGTCGTAGGTCGAGACCGGCTCGCGATTGGTTTTTTGGCTGGCCGCAGCAACCAGGGCATTCACGGTCATCGGGTAGTACTCGGGGGTCGTCATCTGCTTTTCGATCAGGCAGCCAAGGACCCGCGCCTCCTCGGCCGAGAGCGTCGGCATCATCAGTTGACGAACCCGGCAACGCGATTCACGAAGCGCTCGGTCTCGTTCAGGTGCGGGTAATGGGCGTTGCCGGGCCACACCTCCACTTCTGCGTGGGGTATCAACGACGTCAGCCAGGTCCGGTACTCATCGCCGGGGTCGTCGCCGTGAATGGCCAGGTACGGGGCGTCGATTCCGCCGACCAGTGCGCGGACCATGGTGTCGAGATCCTCGAGCGAATGGGTGAAGATCGGATCCCACACCCCTAGGACCACTTCCTGGACCGGTCGACGAAGCGCCGTGAGCCGCTGGCGCTCGGCCTCGGGCAGCGGTGCCATCATCCCGTCGAACATCATGCCGATCACACCGGGGAAGGCTTCGCTCCGCAGCATCGGTTCCACCTGGGTTAGGCCCTCCTTGAAGGCGGCGAGCGACAGGGGCTGGTCGATGTTGACCACCGTGCGGGTGGGGTAGGCGGCGGCGTACACCGAGGCGACGAAGCCCCCCAGCGAGTGTCCGACCAGCGTGGGGAGGCCGGCGCCCACCTCGTCAGCCACTGCCTTCACGTCGGCCGCCATGGCGTCGAGCGCATAGGTGTCGGCCGGGTCCGAGTCGCCATGTCCACGGAGGTCGACTGCGATCACTCTGCCCAGGCGGGCGAGACGCTGACGGGTGGCTCCCCAGGCGGTGCGATTCTCGGTGATGCCATGCATCAGGATGAGGTCGGGGCCGTCGCCCTCGACTTCGTAGGCGATTCGATTGCCTTCGGCTCCGGTTGCGTGCTGCATGGAGCGACGCTACCGCACCGAGCCGCATCGGGGGTGTCGGACACGCAACCGAGCGCCCAACGACCGGTGGGTTGGGCGGTGGTACCGTCCGGCAAGTTGCCGCCGTTTAGGGCAGGCGCCGCCAGTACGCTGACTTCAGATACCCATGAAGAGACTGAACCCGCTCCACCAATGGCGTGCCCATCCCTGGCACGGCCTCGGCCCCGACGCCGGAGCACCCGACATCGTCACCTGCTTCATCGAGATGACGCCCTTCGACCTCATCAAGTATGAGATCGACAAGGAGAACGGCTACCTCAGGGTGGACCGGCCGCAACGTTCGTCGGCGGTGCTTCCGGCGCTGTACGGGTTCATCCCCCAGACCTACTGCGCAGAACGCGTGGCCGGCCTCTCGCCCAAAGCCACCGGCGGCGACGGTGATCCCCTCGACATCTGCGTGATCTCGGAGCGGCCCATCCAGAAGTCCGAGATCCTGCTCCGGGCGCGAGTCGTGGGCGGCCTGCAGATGGTGGACGACTCCGAGGCCGATGACAAGATCGTGGCGGTGCTTGCCAACGACGATGTGCACGGTGATGCCCGCGACATCACTGACATTCCCCCGGCGATGGTCGAACGTCTCCACCACTACTTCGCCACCTACAAGCTGTTGCGCGGCAGTGACGTCTCGGTCTCGATCGAGGAGATCTACGGGGCCGAACGGGCCCGCCAGGTCGTCCTCGCCGCAATGGCCGATTACGAGGAGCACTACGGCCTCTGACGGCGCCGCATCTGCCCACCGGCCCGCGCGGTGGAGGGATCGACGGGGGTTTCAGGCGAGCACCGCGTCCAGCAGCCGGACGGCTCCCGCCTTGTCGAGCGGGTCGTTGAAGTTGCCGCACTTGGGTGACTGCACGCAGCTGGGACAACCTGACAGGCAGGGACAGGTGCGTATCGCCTCGACCGTTGCCTGCAGGTGGTCGCGACCGGCGGTGAAGGCAACCGGTGAGATGCCGGCGCCGCCGGGGAAGGCCTCGTAGATGAAGATGGTTGCCACCCCGGTCTGGGGGTGCCAGTTGGTGGAGAGGCCGCCGATGTCCCAGCGGTCACAGATCGCCATGAGCGGCATCATCCCGATCCCGGCATGCTCGGCGGCGTGCAGCGCCCCGGGGATCGAGGGCTGGTCGAGTAGGGCAACATCGAGCAGGTGGTCGGGGATGGTGAACCAGATTCCCTCGGTCTCGAACACCGTCGGGGGCAGATCCAGGTACACGGTGTCGAGCACCTCGCGCGATCCGAGCTTGCGCTTCTGATAGGCCACCACGTGGGTCTCGACCCTGACCACGCCATGGTGGTGGCCGACCTCGCCGATCCGGTCCTTGGCGAGCAGGTCGATGATCTCGAGGTCCTTCTCGGTCTTCGGCTGCGTGTAGTAGTCCACGTCCTCGGGGTGGACGCGCACCTCCCGTCGTGCCAGATCGAGGCGTTCCACCACGTGGGTCTCGCCCTGATGCAGGTACACGGCGCCGGGATGGGCGTCGCGGAAGGCCCGCTCCTCGTCGAAGGTGCCGAGCGGCTCGCCCTCCGACACGATCACATAGGTGGGTCCGCCACTCGAGCGGATGTTCACCCGTGCCGCCGGGCGTTGGCGGTGCGACCAGAACAGCCTTCCGTCCTTCAGGCGGAGCAGGCCCTCCTGCACGAGGCGATTGGCCGCCTCCTCGATCGCTTCGCCCAGGATCTCCCGGTCCTCGATGTGCAGCGGAAGTTCGTGGGCGGCGCAGGCGGCGTGAGCCTCGGCCACGAGGGGGTTCGACGGGTTGATCACCGCCGCTTCGGGGGTGCGGCTGAACAGCTCGCCCGGGTGGGTCATGAAGTACTGGTCGAGGGCGTCCTCGCCGGCCACCAGCGCCACCAGTGAGGCTTCCCGACGCCGTCCCGCCCGACCGGCCTGTTGGCGGAACGACGAGATCGTCCCGGGAAAGGTGGTGAGCACGGCGGCGTCGAGACCGCCGACGTCGATGCCCAACTCGAGGGCGTTGGTGGCGATCACACCCGCCAGCCGTCCCGAGAACAGCCGGGCCTCGATCTCGCGCCGTTGCGTGGCCAGATACCCGGCCCGGTAAGGGGCGATCCGTTCCCGCTGATCCTTGGGCATCCGGTCGGAAGCCATCCGGTACATCAGTTCGGTGGTCTTGCGGCTGCGGGTGAAGGCGATGGTGTTGAGGTCGGCCCGCACCAGGTCGAGGAACAGGTCGGTGGAATCGGCCAGGGCGGAGCGGCGCCGGTTGAGCTCCTCATCGATCACCGGCGGGTTCCACATCGCCACCCACTGCTCCCCCCGGGGGGAGGCGTCGTCGTCGATCACCTCGACCGGTTTCCCGCACAGCGCCGAGGCCAGCTCGCCGGGATTGCCGATCGTGGCCGAGCCGAACACGAAGGTCGGGTCGGAGCCGTAGTGACGGCAGATGCGGCGGAGTCGGCGCAGCACCATCGCCACGTGGGTGCCGAAGATGCCCCGCAGCGTGTGCATCTCGTCCACCACCACGAACTCGAGGCGGTGGAAGAAGTCCCCCCACGGCCCGTGATAGGGAAGCATCCCCACGTGGAGCATGTCGGGGTTGGTGAGGATCACGTTGGCCTGGCAGCGGATACGGGCCCGTTCTTCGGGCGGGGTGTCACCGTCGTAGGTGGCGGCTTTGACGTCGGGGATGCGCAGGTCTGTGAAGCTGCGCAGCTGGTCCTGGGCGAGCGCCTTGGTGGGGTAGAGGCACAGGGCGGTGGTCTTCGGTTGGGCTAGGATCGCCTCGATGATGGGCGCCTGATAACACAACGTCTTCCCGGAAGCCGTACCTGCCACCACCACGGTGTCGGTGTGCCGGCGAAGCTGCGCGATCGCCCGAGCCTGATGGCGGTAGAGCCGTTCCACCCCCCGGTCCTCGAGCCGGGCCGCCAGCAGCGGATGCAACGGAGGGTCGAGGCTCATGAACATCCCGGCCCGTTCCGGTCGGTGCTCCACATGAACCATCGAGCCATCCTCGTCCTCGGCCCAGTGTGCCAGCACCTCGTCGATGGCACTCACCGTGGTCGCCTCGCCAACCGCACCTCACCACCTTTTGCACATTGTGCAGAACGCACGCGAAACGCTTGCGTTCTGCACAATGTGCAAAAGGTGAGGGGGGTCACTCCGCCTTGGCGGGACGATCGATGCCCGCCACCTGGTAGGCGTCGGCCTCTTCGAGGGTCTCCTTGATCAGCAGCGCCTCGGTCAGCGCATCGAGCTTGTCCCGATACTGCTCGAGCTGCTCGACGGCGGCGATGTAGCACTCGTCGATGATGCGGCGGATCTCGGTGTCGACCAGCTCCATGGTCGACTCCGACACCTGTGGCCGTCCGAAGGCGTCGACGGTGCGTTCATCGAACACGGTCACCGGTCCGATCGCCTCGGACATGCCCCACCGCCCGACCATGTTCCGGGCCAGGCCGGTGGCCTGCACCATGTCGGATTCCGAACCGGTCGAGACGTTGCCGTACACGACCTCCTCGGCGGCCCGACCACCCAACATTCCGGTGATCTTGCCGAGCAGGTACTCGGTGCCGTACGAGTACTTGTCGGAGTCCGGGGACTGGAAGGTGACACCGAGCGCCCGGCCGCGGGGGACGATCGAGATCTTGCGCACCGGGTCGGCCCCTTCCTGCAGCATTCCGAGCAGGGCGTGGCCGGACTCGTGGAACGCCGTGCGCTCCTTCTCTTCCTGGCTCATCATGATCCGGCGCTCGGTCCCGAGCACGATCTTCTCGAGGGCGTCGGTGAAGTCGCCCAGCATCACCTTGTCGTGGTCGCGGCGGGCCGCCATCAGGGCGGCTTCGTTCACCAGGTTCTGGAGGTCGGCGCCCACCATGCCCGGGGTGGTGGAGGCGATGGCGTTGAGGTCGACGTCATCGCCCAACGGCACCCCGCGGGTGTGGACCTCGAGGATGGCCCTTCGGCCCACCTGATCGGGCGGGCTCACCGGCACCTGCCGGTCGAAGCGGCCCGGACGGAGCAGGGCCGAGTCGAGGATCTCGGGGCGGTTGGTGGCGGCGATCACGATCACGCCCTCGGCGCCGGTGAACCCGTCCATCTCGGTGAGGATCTGGTTGAGGGTCTGCTCGCGTTCGTCGTGCCCGCCCAGCGACATGCCGCCACCACGGGCCCGGCCGATGGCGTCGAGCTCGTCGATGAAGATGATGGCCGGGGCCACCGCCTTGGCCTGATTGAACAGGTCTCGCACCCGGCTGGCGCCAACACCCACGACCATTTCGATGAACTCGGACGCCGACATAGAGAAGAACGGGACGTTGGCCTCTCCGGCAACCGCCCTTGCCAGCAACGTCTTGCCGGTGCCGGGCTGGCCCGACAGCAGCACGCCCTTGGGGATACGCCCGCCGAGCTTGGTGTACTTGCCGGGGTTCTTGAGGAAGTCGACGATTTCCACCAGCTCTTCCTCGGCATCTTCGATCCCGGCGACATCGGCGAAGGTGGTTCGCTGCTCGGTGGCCTCGTAGCGCTTGGCCTTGCTGCGTCCAAGGCCCCCGATGCCGCCCATGGCCGACCCGGCCCGCTTGTACATGTAATAAATGAAGAAGGCGATCAGCAGCCACGGCCCGAAGTTGAACAGCACGAGCTGCCAGGTGGGAAGCGGCTGATCGGGGTCCTCGGCGTTGACCTCGACATCCAGTTCCACCAGCGTGGACAGCAGGTCGTCCTCGGCGAACGACGGCCGCTCGGTCTCGATGCGGCTGCTCGTCAGATCCTCCACGTCGGGATCGGCGATCTCCTCGACCAGGCGGGCGGTGATGGTCTGCCCGGTCGACGTGACCGACTCGACGTTGCCGCTCCGCAGCTCCTCGAGGAAATCGGTGTACGAGACCCGGATCGCCTCCTCGGGCTGGAGCAGGGCGTTGGAGACGACGATGTTCACCACCAGCAACCCGGCGAGGATGATCCACAGCCAGCGGGCTCCGGGGGGAGTCGGGAAGCGCCCCTTTGCCTTTTCCTCGGTCTGGGGTGGATCCTTGGGCATGCCCTCGACACGCCATCCAGGCGGGCTCGGGGGTGTGTCTGGCTTCTGCGGGCTTCGTGTCGTCATGGCTGTGCAGTCAATGGTACCGATGGCGCCGACTTGGGAGAAGGCACCCGTGGGGGCGTCTGAAGCAGTGCTTGCCCAGGGTGCCAGCGAAGACGGGTGAGGAGACATCCCCCGGGAGGATCGCGGAACGCCGACCCGTCCGGTTCGCAGACCCGACCCCGGGCCGGGTGGAGGGAGAGAGAGGAGAACGATCCCGGCCCGGGGTCCTGGTCTGTCGATGGGGACAAGCTACGGGAGCGGGTGTAAAGGTCGTCTCAAGCCATTCGCAGGATGGTCTGAGTGTTCGGGACGGCAGCCTGCCGGTGCCCGGATAGTCTGGACCGATGCCCACCAATCGAGACGTTCTGGCCATGCTGGCCGAACTGGCCAAGCTCACGGTCCTCGACGAGGAGAGTCCGCAGAGCTTCAAGGTGCGTGCCTACGAGAACGCCCTGCACGGGATCGAGGGTGCCACCGGCGACGTGACGGCCATGGCGATCGCCGAGTTGGTGAAGCTGAAAGGGGTCGGCAAGTCCATCGCCGAGAAGATCCGAGAGTTCGTCGACACCGGCTCGGTGGCCAAGCTCGAACAACTCCGGGCCGCCTATCCGCCTGCCTTCGTCGAGCTGACCAAGATCCCCGGCCTGGGTCCCAAGACCCTCAAGCTGATCCGGCGCGAACTGGGTGTGGAGACGCTCGAGGACCTGCAGGCGGCGATCGCCGGCCAGACCCTGCGTACGCTGCCTGGCCTGGGAGCCACCAGCGAGGAGAAGATCTCGAAGGCCATCGAACGCCTCGGTCTGCACGGCAAGGACCGCCGCACCCCGATCTCGGAGGCGATGCCGTTGGCGGAACGTCTGGTCGCCGACCTGACCGCCCTGCCGGGCGTGACCGCCACCGAGTACTGCGGCAGCCTGCGCAGGCTGTCGGAGACGATCGGAGATGTCGATGTGACGGTGGCCTCCAACGACCCACAGCCGGTCATGGACTTCGTCGCCACCCATGGGGTGGTTTCGGAGGTGATCGCCCACGGTGCCACCAAGACCTCGATCCTGACCCGCGAGGGGCTCCAGGTGGACGTGCGGGTGGTTGCACCCGACCAGTTCGGCTCGGCCACCCTCTACTTCACGGGATCGAAGAGCCACAACATCGCCCTCCGTCAGAAGGCGATCGACCGGGGCTGGCTGCTCAACGAGTACGGGCTGATCGACAAGGAGTCGGGCACGGTTATCGCCTCGGCCACCGAGCAGGAGATCTACGCCGCCCTGGGACTGGCCTACATCCCGCCTCCGATGCGGGAGGCCACCGGTGAGATCGAGGCTGCCGCCGGGGACATGATCGACCTGGTCACCGTGGATGCGATCCGTGGCGACCTCCACTATCACACCACCCGATCGGGCGACGGGCGATCCAGCCTGGAGGAGATGGTCGAGGCGGCGATCGACCGTGGCTACGAGTATGTCGCCATCACCGACCACGGCGAGGACCTCTCGATCAACGGGTCGACCCGAGAGCAGATGCTGGCCCACCGTGACGCCATCGCCCGCATCCAGGAGTCCCACCCCGAGATTGCGCTCCTGTTCGGGTGTGAGCTCAACATCGATGCCAAGGGTGGCCTCGACTAAGACCCGGACTTCCGGGCGCTGTTCGATTTCACCGTCGCCTCTGTCCACTCGCACTTCGATCTGGCGGCTGCCAAACAAACCGAGCGGTTGCTGACCGCCATGGCCGATCCCTCGGTGAACGTGATCGGTCACCTCACCGGCCGGTACATCGGCCGACGACCCGGGATCGAACTCGACCTGGACGCGGTGCTGGAGGGTCTCGCCATCAGCGGGGTGGCGCTCGAGGTGAACGGCGCCCTCGAGCGGCTCGACGCCTCGGCCGAGGTCATCCGCAAGGCCGTGGCCCGGGGAGTCAGTCTGACGATCTCCACTGACAGCCACCACACCTCCGAACTGGGGCGCATGAAGTACGGCGTCCTCAACGCCCAGCGGGGGTGGGCGCCGGCGGCGTCGGTGATCAACACGTTGCCGTCCGCCCAGTTCCTGGAGTGGGCATCCCGACGCGGCTGATCCGACCTCCGCTGGGACGCCGGTCGATCAGTCGGCGAGTCGGGGCGGGAATCCGCCGGTGGCGATCGGCCCCCAGGCGGTTGGCTCGATGGTGATGAGGCTTTTGTGCTGGGTGCGCATCGCCTGGCGGTACTCGTCCCAGTCGGGGTGCTCGCCGGAGATGCAGCGGAAGTACTCGACGAGTCCGTCCTCCGCCTCGGGCATGTCGGTGACGGTGGCGATGCCGTCGACCTGGACCCAGGCTCCACCGAAGTCGTCGCTCAGGACGCACACCGAGGCTCGGGGGTTCCGGCGCAGGTTCCGGATCTTGTCGCGCTCGGGATAGGTGGAGATCACCAGCAGGCCGTCGCCGTTCACCCCGCCCGTGACCGGCGACATCTGGGAGATTCCCCCGGAACGCACCGTGGACAGGATCCAGTGGTGGCGTGGGCGTACGAACTCGAGCAGTCCGGCCCGGTAGATTGCGGTTGTGGTGGCGATGCTTCGTGCCATGACCCGACCATAGGCCGCGGCCGGCAACGAAACGCTCGCACTGCATCCCATATCGGGGACAATGGGCGAATGCGGACCCGACGACTCGCCGTGCTGGTGGCGCTGGTGCCAGGCCTGATGGTGATGTCGGCTGCCCCCGCCCACGCCTGTGAGCCCCTCCCCGACCCGTCGTTCGAACAGGCGGTCGCCAACGACGGGGTGGTGGGGGTGGTCGAACGGGAGACGCTGGCCTCGAATCCGCTCCCGTGGGGAACGTCGGTCTCGGTGGTGACCCGCATCTGGGGGGGCATCAGGGCGGATCGGTGGAAGGTGAGCAACATGGGCTTCAACGACTGCCCCGACGACCCGGTGCGATCGCCCGGGAGTTTCGAGTACGACTTTCGTGGTGCCGAGGCGGAGTGGGACGGTGTCCAGTCGCACATCGGCTCACCGCTGGAGCTGCCGGAGAACGACCTGGCGTTGGTGGTCGCCGAGTTCGGCCCGTCCGAGGCGTTCACCGTGGGAGGTGTCGACCGGTTCATGGCCCACGTGAGGGTCTTCGGGTTCGAGTTGACGGTTGCCATCGCCGTCCTCATCGTGGCGATAGTGGCGTTGATCCGGCGTCGGATTCGCAAGCGGTACGACCGCACCCTGTTCTGAACGTCCCGTGAAGGTCCGCCGGCCGGGATCAGTCGAGCGTGCCGTCGGCCAGGTCGGCGAAGGTTGCCTCGGCGAAGGACTCGTTGAGCCTCACGACCGATGCTCCACCCGAGGTGGTGGCGTTGGAACCCTCGAGCACCAGGTTCGAGATCCCGGTCAGATTCACCTCGTTGGCGGCGAGGGCGAACCGGAGCATCCGGTCGGGAGTGAGGTCGGTGATGAGCCACTCCTCGGTGCTGGCGATGATCTCGGGGAACGCCAGCGGGCCCCGCAATTTGGCGCCGCCCAGGGCGGCGATCAGCACCAGCCCGCCGTTGAACTGGCGCTGGAAGTCGCCGCTCGTGAACGCCTTGCGGGTGCGGGCGAAGGCAAGGGCGTCACGCCCGTCGACCACCTGGACACCGGCGGTGAAGTCGGCCTTGGCCGAACGGTCGCGGAAGGTGTACGGGATGTCGATCTCGAAGGGGCCGAGGGCGTCGTCGACCATCCGCTCAAACCCTTCGAAGCCGGTCACTGCATAGCCATCCAGTTCCAGCCCGCTCAGCTCCTCGAAGGTGGCCATCATCATCTCGGGTCCACCCTCGGACAGCGCCGCGTTGATCTTGGACGTTCCATAGCCGGGGATCGGCACCCAGGAGTCCCGGGGGATGCCGACGACTGCGGCCCCACCGCGACCGTCCATGCCGACGATGTGGATCGAGTCGGCCCTGGTGGCGGCGACGTCCTCGCCCTTGCGGGCATCCGAGCCGACCACCGCAAGAAGGATCGGGTCGTCGCTGTACCACGGGTCGACGCCGATCGAGGGGGCACGCCCGGCGACGAGCTGCCAGCCATCGCCGTCGTCGACGAGCCCGAGCAGGTCATCACCCGACTCGAACACGGCGATTCGTGATCCCTGGTAGTCGGCCAACGCCGCCACGCCCTCGACGGTGGGAAGCTCCGGATGGGAACCGGGCTGGGGGAGCAGCGGCGCCTCCACACCGGCCGGCTCTCGGGCTTGGTTACCGTTGGCGTAGCCGTAGTACGACGCTAGGTACTGTTGAAGAGCGTCATCCGCACCTTCAACCTCAACTACAGGTTGAAGAGTTGTGGTAGTGGTTGGAGCGGTTGTGGTGGTGGTCGGAGCCGTGGTGCTGGTGGTTGCAACCGTGGTCACGGCTGCGTCGGCACCGGTGCAGCCGGCCAGCAGTACGACCACCATCGCCAGCGATATGAGTCTGGGCATGGACACTCCCCCGAGTCGGTACCCCTCCGCCGCCGGGCAGCGTAGCGCTCAGTCGAGCTGGAAGATCCACCAGTCCCCGGCCCACATACTGCGCACAGCCAGCACGGCGCCGCCCACCACCCGGGATGTGATGACGAAGTTGTTGTCGGGCCCCGCCACCACCGCCGGATGCTCTCCCGCCGCCACCAGATCAACGGCCCCGATCGTCCATTCGAGGTGTTCCGGCAGGTCCACCTCGAGCCGTCGGGACTCCGGTACACGGCGAGGTCGGGGTCCCGCGCCCAGTTCAACCCCACCCGGTAGACCAGCCGGGCTGGTTGTTCATCCAACGCACCGTTCGCCACCGCTCGAAGGCCCGGGCCATGGCCTCATCGGCCGCTTCGGCGCCCAGCGTGCGGTCGCGCAGCGTGATGGCGAGGGCGGTGCGCCACCGGTTCGCGGTGGGTTCGATAGAAGTCCTCGAACCGCTCGTGGCGGGCTCTGGTGATGGTCTGATCGGGCACGGTCTCTCATATGGTTGTCGACAGACGGATCGCGACGCGAAAAGGTTCCCGTGGTTGGGTGGGCAGGTCCCGGCCGGGCGGGTTCGAAACCCGGGGGCGGCCTGCATATACTCCCGCCCACACAAACGACCCCTGGGAGAGAACCGCGATGGCCAACACCGTGTTGACGCTCGCGCTCGTGGCTGGGGTAGCGGCACTCGTTCTCGCGGTGATCTTCACCCGTGTAGTGAATGCCGCCAGCCAGGGCAACGATCGCATGATCGAGATATCGGCAGCTATTCGTGAGGGCGCCATGGCGTTCCTCAAGCGTGAGTACACATGGGTGGCGGTGTTCATCGTCGCCATGTCGATCCTCATCGCCACCTTGCTCGATGACGGGGCCTTGCGTTCCGGTGCCTACGTCGTGGGAGCGATGCTGTCGGCAGGAGCCGGTTTCGTGGGTATGCGGATCGCAACCGCCGCCAACGCCCGCACCGCCGAAGCCGCCCGCACCGGCGGCGTGCAGATGGCGCTCCCGCTCGCCTTCCGTGGTGGAGCCGTGATGGGCTTCACCGTTGCCGGTCTCGGCCTGCTCGGCGTGACCATCGGCTACATGCTGTTCGTGAACGGCAACGAAGGCGACGAGCTGATCCGGGGAGCCGAGATCGTGGCCGCAATCGGCCTCGGTGGCTCCTCGATTGCGCTGTTCGCCCGTGTCGGTGGAGGCATCTACACCAAGGCCGCCGACGTGGGCGCCGACCTGGTCGGCAAGGTGGAAGCCGGCATCCCCGAGGACGACCCCCGCAACCCGGCCACCATCGCCGACAACGTCGGCGACAACGTTGGTGACGTGGCGGGCATGGGTGCCGACCTCTTCGAGTCGTATGTCGGATCGTTGGTGGCACCGGTCGCCTTCGCCGCATTCGCCTTCTCGGGGGCTTTGCAGGCCTCGGCCATCATCTTCCCACTGGCAGTGGGCGCCCTCGGCATGTTCGCCTCGATCGTGGGCTCCTTCCTGGTCAAGCCCAAGGACAAGAACGACCTGGCCGCGGCCCTCCACCGTGGCACCAACTCCGCCATGGTGCTGGCCGCCATCGCCACCCTGGCATTGGCCTACTGGATCTTCGGCGACGTCTCCGACAACCCGATCGGCATCTGGATCGCGGTGGTGGTCGGTCTGTTGGTCGGCTTCGTGATCGGCAAGCTGTCGGAGATCTACACCTCCGACCACTACAAGACCGTCAAGAACATCGCCGCCCAGGCCGAGACCGGTCCGGCCACCGTGATCATCGCCGGCGTAGCCTCGGGCAAGCTGTCGGCCGCCTACTCGGTGGTCGTCACCGTGCTCGGCATCGGTGGCGCCTTCTGGGCCGGTGACTGGGCGTTGGGCGAAGGTGGTGGCATCTACGGTGTCGCCATCGCCGCCATCGGCGTGCTGGCCACCCTCGGCATCACCATCTCGGTCGACGCCTACGGTCCCATCGCCGACAACGCCGGCGGTATCGCCGAGATGGCGCACCTCCCGGCCGAGGTGCGCGAGACCACGGATGCCCTCGACTCCCTCGGCAACACCACCGCCGCCATCGCCAAGGGCTTCGCCATCGGCTCGGCCGCTGTCACGGCGCTGGCGTTGTTCTCGACCTTCATCCAGGCCATCGGCAGCGCCGCCGCCACGAAGGGGGTCGAGAACCCGTTGGGGGACGGCATCAACATCGCCGACGTCCGTGTGACGATCGGGCTCTTCCTGGGAGCTGCGTTCCCGTTCCTGTTCGCAGCGCTCACCATGAACGCCGTCGGTCGGGCCGCCTTCACCATGATCGAAGAGGTCCGCCGGCAGTTCCGGGAGATCCCGGGCCTGCGGGAAGGACGCGAGGACGCCAAGCCCGAATACGCCAAATGTGTCGACATCGCCACCGCCGGAGCGCTCAAGGAGATGGTGCTGCCCGGCCTTCTCACCGTCGCTCTGCCGCTCATCATCGGCTTCATCGATGTGGAGGCGCTGGGTGGGTTCCTGGCCGGTGCCCTCGTCACCGGCTTCCTGCTCGCCATCTACATGGCGAACGCCGGTGGCGCCTGGGACAACGCCAAGAAGTACATCGAGGCGGGCGCTCACGGCGGCAAGGGTTCCGACGCCCACAAGGCCGCCGTCATCGGCGACACCGTGGGTGATCCCTTCAAGGACACCTCGGGTCCGGCCATGAACATCGTCATCAAGGTGATGACGATCGTCTCGCTCATCTTCGCCTCGGCCTTCGTGGGCTGATCCGAACAGAACCGGTCGAACGGCGGGGGACCACTCCGGTCACCCGCCGTTGGCCTTTTCAACCCTGACCGTGTCGTAACCTCCCACTCGCATGTCTGTCTCCATCACCCTCGTCCGCCATGGCCGTTCCGAGGCCAACGAAGCCAACCTGTGGCAGGGCCAGGGCGACGCCGCCCTTTCGCCCGCCGGCCGTCAACAGGCAGAGGCTCTGGGGCGCCGCCTCGGTGGCCGCTCCTTCGACCTGGTGGTATCTTCCGACCTCGAGCGTGCCCACGCCACCGCCCGGGCGGTCGACCCGACGGCCGAAACCGATCCCGCCTGGCGCGAGATGGACCTGGGAAGCTGGGAGGGCCGCAGCTTCGAAGAGGTGGCGGCGCGTCACCCCGATCTGCTCGGCGCCATCCGCAACGGTGAGGCCGTTGCCTTCGGCGAGACCGGGGAGACGATCTCCGACTTCGAACAACGAGCCTGGGCCGCGCTCGACCTGCTCGCCGGGAGGCTCGAGGATGGAGCCTCGGCGATGGTCGCCACCCACGGGGGCATCATCGACGCCATCCTCGGTCGCTACCTGGGGCGGGTGCAGGGCAAGCGCACCTATCCGATCGTCACCAACACGTCGCTGACGGTGCTTCAGGGGGAGCCCGGCGCCCTCCGTCTCAAGTCCTTCAACGACGCCACCCATCTCGGCATCGACGTCGGTTTCCTGGGAAGGATGCGTGAAGACGGCATACCCGTGGTGGCCTTCGTCCGCCACGGGGTGACGGCCGCCAACAAAGAAGGCCGCATC
Organism: Acidimicrobiia bacterium; assembly: GCA_050329955.1. Classification (GTDB taxonomy): domain Bacteria; phylum Actinomycetota; class Acidimicrobiia; order Spongiisociales; family ZC4RG35; genus JAOUGY01. The sequence goes on from JBHJOH010000050.1 coordinate 26,837, forward strand.
CAGGGCCAGTCGTGTTGGGGGCTCGACCGGGAAGGCCTCATGCAGGCCAAGCGGCTCGCCAAGTGGTACCCGCGACCCGATCGGGTGGTCTCGTCCCCGCTGCAACGGGCTCTGGAAACCGCCATCAGCTTCGGACGGCCGATCGAAGAGGCACCCGAGGTGATGGAGATGGCGTTCGGGGAGTGGGAGGGCACCACCAGCGCCAGCCTGGCGGGCGACGACGCCGCCGTGCGGATCTACCGGCACGGCGAGGATCTGCCCCGGGGCGGCCACGGTGAGACCTTCATGCAGGTGGTGGAGCGAATGGGCTCGTTCCTGGGTGCCATGGCGGTCGAGCCCGACCAGCGCACGGTGGTGGTCTCGCACGGCGCCGCCATCCGGGCGCTCGTCGCCGCCGTCCACGAGCGGGGCAACGACATCAACGACAACCTGGCCGTTCCCGACAACACCAGCGTCACCCACGTCGTCCTCAGCCCCGACGGACCCGTCCTCGCCGACTATGCGCTCTCCCCGCACCTGGAGGTCATATGAGCACGTCCTACGACTCGCAGCGCTACGCCCGCGTCAACCGGTGGGATCGCCGCCACGAACAGACGGTGAAGCGGCACCTCGACCCCCGCCCCGGCGAGCGTGTGCTGGAAGTGGGCTGCGGCCGTGGGCATCTCACCAGGGTGCTGGCCGAATCGGGGGTCGACGTGGTGGGCATCGACGCCAACCCCCGCGCCGCTGAGGTGGCCGTCTCGGACCGGGTGCAGCACATGTACGGCGAGGCGCTCGACTTTCCCGACGCCTCGTTCCAGAAGATCGTCTCGGTGCACGCCATCGAACACATCCCCGACCTGGAAGGCGCCCTCGATGAGATGTCGCGGGTGTTGGAGCCGGGTGGGCGGGCGCTGTTCATCTACCCCGCCGAGCCCATCCAGGGGATCTGGGCGGTGCCGACCGCGGTCATCCTGCACCGCAATCCCTTGAAGGCCCGTCAGGTCCACTGCCAATGGTTGTGGCCAGCCAAACTGCGGAGGATGACCGAGAGTCGCGGCTTCGTGCATGTGCACTCCGAGTTCAATCTTCTATCGACGCCGCAGTTCGTGACCCTGGTCGAGCGGAGATAGCCACCAGCTTCCAGCTGCCAGCTTCCAGCCAGAAGCCGATCGCGAACGCCGCGCCCCCCGGAACCGGATGGCGGGCGTGCGACGTCCTATTGCCATCCAATCGCAAAGGACAGCCATGAAGCATCGATTCGTACTCATTCCGGCGTTTGCCATTGCTCTGGCGGCGTGTGGGGGTGGGGACACCGTCACCGAGCCGACCGAGCCGCCCGCCACGACCACGCCGACGGCTCCTCCGACGACGGTGGCGCCTGGGGGCGGGCAGGCGATCGGCACCATCGACATCACCATCACCCATCCTGACGCCGATCCGGTCGGCTACACCATCGGGTGCACCGGCGACGCCTTCCCGGTGACTCCGGAGGTGCAGGGAGTGGACGGGGCGGCGGCCTGTGACCGCCTGGCCGACCCGGTCGTGCTCGACCGGCTCGTCAACGGGGTCCCGGCCGATCAGGTCTGCACCGAGATCTACGGCGGTCCCGACGTTGCGGTGATCACGGGATCCATCAACAACGAGGAGATCGACGCCACCGTCGACCGTGCCAACGGGTGCGGCATCGACGACTGGGACACGCTGCTGGCCGGAGTTCTCCCGCCTGCACTCGGATTCCAGGGCTGAGCGCCCGGGCCAAGAAGCGAAGCGCCCGGCCGCAGTGTGCGGTCGGGCACATCCGCCTTCGGGCACGATCAGCCGACGAGTGGCCCGAAGAACCCCGCCGCGAATCGGACCGCCTCATCGAGGGGGAAGAGGCCGACACCGTCGACGTCGCCGGCCTGCCAGGTTTTGGCGGCTACCTCGTCTGCGAAGAACACCATCGCCTGACACATCGACAGGGCGGCGTGGCCGTCGGGGTCCTGCCACCTGATCCCGATCCACGGCTCCGGTGGGTCGGCGAAGAGCACCGTATCGCCGTCCTGCTCGATCACGATCGGCACACCGGTCACGGCGCAGCGTGACTCGACACGCGTCCTCGACCAGAACACCGGGGCGATGGCAAGTGCGTCGAGCGAGCACATGGCATTGGTGGTGCCCCGGGGCAGGATCACCAGATGGTCGGTGGCAGCGGTGGTGAACGGGTAGGCGCCCACCACCACGGCGTCCTCGCCGAGGACGAGCAGGTCGAGCGCGGCGAGCTTGCGGGCGTCGGGCGGGTCGAGGCGTGGTGGGGCACCGGTGTTGGCGAAGGCGTGGAGCACGCTGCGGTGAACCGAGCGGAGGTGGTCGTCGAGAGCGGCCTGACGCGGGGCCAGAGGGAGGTGTGTGTTGAGGCGGTCGACGGCCGCAGCGGTGTTCATGCCCCCAGTCTGGTCGGCCCGAACCGCCCCTGCGTCGGGCGCAAGTTTCCCGCCCGCTGGTCGTTGGCCTGTTCATCGGGCGTTCATCGGGGGTCCTCGCGTTTCTCCACCGAGAGGGCAATACTGGCGAGGCTGGCAACGAAGGAGTCGAACAGGTGTCGCGCACCTACGTCCTGGACACGTGTGTCCTGCTCGCCGATCCGCACGCAACGCTGCGATTCGACGAGCACCGGGTAGTCCTCCCGCTGGTCGTGATCGAGGAGCTAGATCGCAAGAAGACCCGGATGGACGAGGTGGGCACCAACGCCCGGCTGGCCATCCGATCTCTCGAAGAGTTCGGCGCCTCCCGACCCGGCGGCCTTCGCGAGCCGGTCGTTCTCCCCGGTGGCGGGACGTTGCGGATCGAGTTGAACGGGATCGTCTCGGAGCGGCTGCCCAAGGTGCTCGACCCCACCAGCCCCGACCATCGCATCCTTGCGACCTGCCTCAATCTCGCCGATGTCGGCGAGGATCCGGTGCTGGTGACCAAGGACGCCTCCCTGCGGATCAAAGGCGCCCAGCTCGGCGTCGAGGTCGAGGACTATCGGGCCGACACCGTCCAGGCCAGCGAGCTGCGCACCGGAGTGGTGGAGTTCGAGACCGGGGGAGATGTGATCGACCGGCTCTTCGACCAGGGCAAGATCACCGTCGAGGGTGTGACCGCCGAGGTCAACGAGTTCGTGGTGCTGAAGTCGGGACCGTCCCGGTCGGGGATGGCACGCGTGATCGAGTCCCACCCCCAGGTCACGGTGGAACGGGTGTCGGGCACGCCCCGGGCCTTTGGTGTCGAACCGAAGAACATGCGCCAGAACGTGGCGCTGCACCATCTGCTCGACCCGGACATCCCGGCGGTGTCGCTGATGGGGACGGCCGGCTCGGGTAAGACCTTCCTGGCGTTGGCCGCGGGGCTGGAGCAGGTTCTCGAACAGGGCCGGTACCGCAAGGTGTCGGTGTACCGACCGCTGGTGGCGGTCGGTCGTCAGGAGGTCGGGTATCTGCCCGGCGACCTCAACGAAAAGCTCGCCCCCTGGATGGCTGCCGTCCACGACAACCTCCACGCGCTGTTCCATGACAGCGGCGTCGACGGTGCCAAAGCCGCCATCAACGAGCTCACCGATCGCGGCGAGCTGGAGATGGCCGCCGTCACCTACCTGCGGGGCCGATCCATCACCGGCGAGTTCGTCATCGTCGACGAAGCCCAGAACCTGGAGCTTCCCACCCTCAAGGTGATCCTCACCCGGATGGCGAAGGACTCGAAGGTGGTGTTCTGCGGCGACCTGTCCCAGGTCGACAACCCCTACATCTCCCCGTACGGAGGCATGGCCGCCCTCATCGAGAAGTTCCGCGACAACCCGTTGTTCGGCCACGTCATCCTGGAGAAGTCGATCCGCAGCCCGCTGGCGGAGATGGCGGCGCGAGTCCTTTAGCGGCTGCTGGCAGGGAACGTCCGACGTCCGACGCAACACGCAGGAACAAGCGTTCTGGCCAGCAGCCAGCAGCCAGGAGCCAGAAGCCAGAAGCTAGGGGCTAGGAGCTCTAGGAGCCAGAAGCCAGCCCCGCTCTGTTGAGAAAGGCGGCCATCTGGCCGCGGGTGACCGTGTCGTCGGGGCAGAACCGGTCGGGTGCGCATCCCAGGGTGATGCCGGTGGCGGCGAGCCATTCGATGTCGGTTTCGAACACCGAGGTGTTGTCGTCGCCGAAGGTGATGGCGGCGCCCGCTGGGATGCTTCCTTCCATCGCCCGTCGGAGGAAGGCGGCCATCTGGCCGCGGGTGACGGTGTCGTCGGGGCAGAAGCGGTTTGGTGCGCAGCCGAGGGTGATGCCGGTGGCGGCGAGCCATTCGATGTCGGTTTCAAACACCGAGGTGTTGTCGTCGCCAAAGGTGATGGCGGCGCCCGGCTGGATGCGCCCTTCGAGGGCTCGCCGCAGGAAGGCGGCCATCTGGCCGCGGGTGACGGTCTCGTCCGGGCAGAACCGGGTGTTGAACGGCGGGTTGCAGCCGAGCGTGATCCCAGCGGCGGCGATTGCCTCGATGTCGGCCTCGAACGGTGACCCATCGTCGTCGGCGAACGTACCCTCGGTGGCTCCCGCCTCCCAGGCGCCCGCCATCGTCACCGTGTAGTCGTGCGAGGTGGGAGAACCGTCGATGTCGACGCCCGTCACCTCGATCTCGAAGGTCAGGTCGCGTCCTTCTTCGAGCCAGTCGTCGAATCTGGGGTCGGTCACATCCCAGGACACGGTGGGCAGGAAGCCGTAGTTGGTGGCGTCGTTGTACTGGCTGATCTGAACGCGGCTGCCCTCGAAGCTCATCGAGACGTCCGCCCCGGTCAGGTCGGCCTCGAGGAACCGGCTGTGCGACAGCGACCAGCGGGTGGTCGAGAGCTCGATGGGGAAGAACCCGGCCGTGGGCCAGGCGATGTGCTCGGGAGCGCCGACGTGGCCGTCGTCGGGGTAGCCGCCGGTGACCCACATGGCGTAGGACCGTCCGGTGACACCGAACCCGAACGGCCTGGGTGCCGGCGACAGGATCCACCGTCGGTGACCGACGGCGGTGTTGCCACTGCCCGGGTCGTCCATGAAGCCCTTGGACGCTTCGATCAGGAAGTCCGTCTGGCCGGGTGGGAACAGGTACAGGTTGGAGTTGGCGGCTCCGTCGTAGCCGCTCTGAGTCCAGCAGTCCCACGAGGATGGCGGTTGATGGGAGAGCGCTCCGTTGGCGTCCATGATGAGGGCGGCGGCCTGGGCGTCGGCGTCGAGGCCGCTGTCGCGGGTGACGGGGGCGAGGTCGGCCAGCGCCCGGTAGAAGTTCACGGCCGCCAGCAGATCGTCGCGCACCGAGGCGGGAACCGATCCCGGGTCGCATCCGGCCACCGAACCGGTCCAGGGGGAGGATGGGAAGGTGAGCGAGTCGATCAGGGGGACGTAGTCCTGGTCGTAGGCGGCTCGGACCGAGGCGCGGTCGTAGGAGTCGATCGACGAATCGGTCAGGGTTACGGCCGACCAGGGGGCCGGGTCCGGCGACGGGGTCGGCTCGGGAGCTGCTGCCGCCGGTGCCGCCATCAGCATCGCCAGGGCGGCGGCGACCACCGATCTGAGGATCGACCACTCGTATGGTCGCCGCTTGGTGTTAATGGGTTCCCCTCCGGATTTTCCACCGGTGATGGCTCACCGGGATCGAGCGGTCATCTTGGGTGTGGCGGCGGCGGTCGTCAACCCCGAGTAGCGTGCTGGCGCCGGTCGATCGGGAGGACATCGGTGGATTCGCGTTGTGTCATGTATCCGGGGAGCGCTTCACCGCTGTTCCACTTCATCGGGCGTCAGCTCGAGGCTGCCGGTCGCGAGGTGGTGACGGCCGGTCTCGGGGTTCCACCGGGAGAGGCGAGCATGGTGGTCGCCTTCGGCGAAGCCTGCCAGCTGGCGGCCGCGGTACCCAATACGCCGGGAGTGTGGCTTTCGCCCGACTTCGGTGACGACGCCACCGCGCAGGCGCTGGCCGCCTCGTCGGGACCGGGTTTGGTGGTGGGCAGCTTCCTCGACCCTGGCTGGGACCGGGCGGCCGCGGCCCGGTTGCGGCAGTTCGAGATCCTTCAGGTCCCCCATGTGGACCGACACTTCGAGGTGATCGGGGACCCCGCTGCCACTCTGCAGGTCTACGCCCGCATCATCGAACGGGTGGCTGCGCTCGTCCGCCGGCTCTGACGCTCCGATAGAGTCGGCCCATGTTCAGGGGGAGACTCGCGTTCGCGGCCGCCATGGCCCTGGTCCTGCTCGCATCCACCGTGCCCGTCGCCGCCGATGCCGCCGCTCCCGGAGGCACCTTCCGGGATGACGATGGCAACGTCCACGAGGGAATGATCGAGGCGGTGGCAGCCGCCGGGATCACCCGGGGATGTAACCCGCCCGCCAACGACCGTTACTGCCCCGATGACACCGTCACCCGCGGGCAGATGGCAGCGTTCCTGGTGCGGGCGCTGGGGCTGGCACGGACGAGCGGGGATACCTTCACCGACGACAACGGGTCGGTGTTCGAAGACGACATCGAGCGACTGGCGGCGGCAGGGGTGACGACGGGATGCGCACCGGGCCGGTTCTGCCCCGACGACGTGGTGACCCGCGGTCAGATGGCGGCCTTTCTGGTCAGGGCCTACGGATACACCGGATCCACCGACGCCAACCCGTTCACCGATGACGACGGGTCGGTGTTCGAGAACGACATCGAGATCCTCGCCCAGGCCGGCGTGACGGTCGGCTGCAATCCACCCGACAACGACGCTTTCTGCGGCGACGATCCGGTCAGGCGCGACCAGATGGCCTCGTTCCTGGGTCGGGCCGAGGGACTCACGGCCATCGCCCCTCCCGCGCGCTGTCCGATCCTCCCGGCCGACAACATCTGGAACACCCCCGTTGACGATCTCCCCGTTCACCCCCGTTCCGCCGACTACATCGCCTCGATCGGCGCCGGAACCACCATGCACCCCGACTTCGGTTCGGGGGTGTGGCCGCCCGGATCCGACGGTCCCATCGGAATCCCGTTCGTGGTGGTGGAAGATGAGCAGCCCGACGTCCCGATCGTGTTCACCGCCTACGGCGATGAGAGCGACCCCGGCCCCTATCCGGTGCCCGCCGACGCCCCGGTCGAAGGCGGCCCCGACGGTGACGGCGACCGCCACGTGCTGGTGCTCGACAGCGCCGACTGCATGCTCTACGAGCTGTACCGGGCATTCCCACAGGACAATGGCTCCTGGACCGCCGACTCGGCCGCCCGCTACGACCTGACCTCGAACCAGCTCCGCCCGGCCGGATGGACCTCGGCCGATGCCGCCGGCCTGCCCATCTACCCGGGCCTGGTCCGCTACGACGAGGTGGCCGCCGGTGAGATCGCCCACGCCATCCGTTTCACCGTCTCCCAAACCCAGCGCGCCTACGTCTGGCCCGCCCGCCACTTCGCATCGTCGAACACCGACACGTCACTCCCACCCATGGGCCAGCGCTTCCGGATGCGCGCCGACTATGACATCTCCGACTTCTCCCCGCAGATCCAGGTGATCCTGACCGCCTTCAAACGCTACGGCCTGATCGTCGCCGACAACGGCTCCGACTGGTACGTCTCCGGCGCCCCTGACGAGCGCTGGGACAACGACATGCTCCGCCAGCTCAAGGAAATCCCCGGCTCGGCCTTCGAAGCCGTCGACGTGACATCGTTGATCGTCGACGAAGACTCGGGCGAAGCTCGATAACGAGAGCTGCCAGCGACAGCGCCGTGAAAAGCCTTGTCCCCCTCGAGCTTGCGAGAGGGGGAAGGGGCCCCCGTGAGGAACGAGCGGGGTAGGGGGGGCCTCTCCCTCGCGAGCATGATCACGCGTTCCGGACGCGTGCGAGTTCATCTCGCGGGCTCTCAACCCCCCTACCCCGCTCCTCCGTCGCGGGGGCCCCTTCCCCCACTGCGTGGGGGACAATGCTATTCCCTGATGCGCGATCCCAGTGCGCAGAACGTGAAGCTCGACTGCGTGTTGCGTGTTACGTCGGACGTCATCTCACGCCAATCGCAACCTCGCCGGTGTGCGTTCGGAGGCGAGCAGTTCCATGAGCTGAGGTTCGGGGAGGGGCGTGGCGAGGTGGTAGCCCTGGCCGAGGTCACAGCCCAGTCGTTCCAGGGCGGAGAGCTGGTCGCTGGTTTCGATGCCCTCGGCGATGGTGGTGAATCCCATGGTGTTGCTGATGCCGAGCATCAACTCGACCAGCCGGTGCACGCGGGGGTCGCCGACCCGTTCGACGAACGATCGGGCGAGTTTGATGGTGTCAACGGGGAGTCGGTCGAGGTAGGCGAGGGAGGAGTAGCCGGTCCCGAAGTCGTCGATCGCCACCCGGACGCCGTGACGGCGGAGCTCGTCGAGCACTTCGGTCCCGCCGGACATGATGGCGCCTTCGGTGATCTCGATCTGGAGCAGTGCCGGGTCGAGGTTGCGGGCTGCCAGCACGTCGAGCACCGTTCGCACCAGGCCGGTTCGGGACAGCTCGGTCGCCGACAGGTTGATCGACATGGTGGGTGTTGCCTGGGGGAACGACCGGTGCAACCGCTGGAGGGTGTCGGCGGCGTTGCGGAGCACCCAGTCGCCGATCTCGGCGATCACCTGGCGGCGTTCGGCCAGTGGCACGAAGTCGTCTGGACCGATCAGTCCCCTAACCGGGTGCCGCCACCGGACCAGTGCCTCGACCCCGACGATGCGCCCGCTGGAGAGTTCGAGGATGGGCTGGTGGTGCAGCTCGAGCTGGCCGTCCCTGATGGCGGCGCGTAGCTCGGTGACCGCCCCCAGCTCGCGACTGTGGGTGGAACGCAGTCCGGGGCTGTGCACCCGGTAGGTGCCCTTGCCCTCGCCCTTGGCGACATACATGGCCTCGTCGGCTTCCTTGAGTACGTCGTCGGGCTGGGATCCCGGCTCGATCATCGCCACTCCGATGCTGGCGTGGGTTTCGATCGGCACCCCGTCGAGGTCGAAGGGGCGGGCGAGGGTGGCGATGATCCGTTTGGCGACCGCCACGGCGTCGTCGGGCGAAGTCATGTCCACCAGCAGCAGTGCGAACTCGTCTCCTCCCAATCGGGCCACCGTGTCGCCGGGACGACAGCACGACTCCAGCCGGCGGGCCACATGGATGAGGAGACGGTCGCCGGTTTCGTGTCCGTGCCCGTCGTTGACCGTTTTGAAGTCGTCGAGGTCGAGGAAGAGCACCGACGCCGGTGCGGCGGGGGAGGAGGTGACGGCCACCAGGCGTTCGAGCAGCAGACTGCGATTGGCCAGTCCGGTGAGGGCGTCGTGGAGGGCCTGATGGCGCAGCTGGTCCTTCAGCTCGGTGAGTTTGGCCAGTGACTCTTCGAGCCGGCCGTTCTCGAGCGACACCCCGACGTGGCCGGCGAGCGTGGCCAGCAGCTGCAGGTCGCGTTCGCCGAAGCTGCCGATGTCGCTGAGAGGGCTCATCACCTCCAACGTGCCGCTTCCCGGCGAGGCGATCGGGACGATCATGCCGACCACCCTGCCCCCGGTGCGAACCAGATGGCCTTGACCGTCGCTCGCGACCGCCCGGATCTCGTCGTCGGCGGCGGGGGACGGCACCATCACCTCGGTCTCGCGATCCACCTGCGAGATGGTGAGGAGGCCGGGTGCGTCCACCCCGTCCGGATGGAGCACGATGCGGGCCGATTCGGCGTCGAACATGGTCCTCGCCCGATCCACCGCCGCGGCCAGCGCATCCTCGATCCTGGGCAGTCGGTGGAGCTCCCCGCTCACCTCGTACAGCGACTGGAGGCGTTCCCGCTCGAGCCTCTGGGCGAGATAGGCCCGATAGGCGAAGAACAACACCGCCGACGGCACCGCCGCGATCCAGGCGGCCTGTGGGCGTGCCCACAGCACGGTGGCGGCGACCAGTCCGAGGGCGGCGTTCATGAACCCGGCACCGACCGTGAGGGCGTACATGGTGCGCCGCTCGGCCTCGGTCAGCGAGCCCCCGGACATGCGGATTGCCGCCGATATGAGAACGTTCGAGGTGACGAGGGTGGCGGCGATACCGGCCGACACCGCCAGCCAGCCCCTCGGCCCCAGCGGGTCCGACGAGCCCACGATCATCCAGAAGACCCCGATCATCACCGAGGTCTGCAGGCTGAGCTGGGCCAGGTTGAAGACGAGCTTGACCGGGCGTTGCCGCCGGGTCAGCCCGAGCGCGATGGCGCTGCCGACCAGTTGGGCGGCGAGGATGAGGGGAGGTGGCAGGAAGAAGATGGCCAACACCAGCGGCATCTCGCTCATCGAGAACGAGTGGGCGTCCCGACGGAACTTGATGTGGACGACGGTGATTTCGGCCAGATAGAAGAGGCCGGCGAAGAGAAGCCAGTGGAGCTGGACCGGCGGCTGGGGCGCCCCGATTTCCCACACCGCCAGAGCGCTGAACACCGCGCCCGGGATGACGAGCGCGGTGAGCACCCAGACTCTGTTGAAGCCGGAGATGCGGTGGGGGCGGGCCAAGGTCAGCTCCAGCCGGCGACCGACCAGGTGCCTCCGCTCCAGGTGCCTCCGCTCCAGGTGCCTCCGCTCCAGGTGCCTCCGGACCAGGTGCCTCCGGACCAGGTGCCTCCGCTCCAGGTGCCTCCGGACCAGGTGCCTCCGGACACGTCGACCTCGCCGGTCAGGGGCTCGCCATCGCGGTACACGTGGTACGACCCACGGGACGCCTCGATCGATCCCGACCCGTCGGAACGATCCCAGTCCTGGGTGGCGGCTCGAGGGCGGGCCGCCACCGCCCGGTGCAGGTCGAGCGCCCCGGCGTCGGCGCAGTGGCCTGGTGCCGATCGGACATCACCGGCGGTGCGCAGCAAGGCGGCCTTCACCTGGTCGGGGGTCATGTCGGGGCGGTTGTCCAGCATGAGAGCCACCGCTCCCGCCGCCACCGCAGCCGCCTGTGAGGTACCGGTCCCGCGGAAGAAGCGATCACCGTCGGCTGCGTCGGGGAACTGGTCGTCGATGAACGAGCCCGCCACCCGCAGGCTCGACACCGACCGACCCGGTGCGAGGATGTCGACCGGCCGCTGGCTGGTCCCGCAGTTCGAAAAGTCCATCACCCGGTCGTCGGAGAGGCGTGCGGTACCCCTCGGATCGGTGGCGCCCACCGCGATCACGAACGGGTCGTTGGCCGGGTCACGTAGCGGTGAGCGTCGACCATCGTTGCCGGCCGCCACCACCACCACGATCCCGGCGTGCCAAGCCGACTCGGCGGCATGGGCCAGAGGATCGATCCGGTAGTCCTGGGTGCTGTCGGTCCCGAACGCCAGCGTCAGCACCCGGATGTCGGCAGGACCATCGTCCTTGTGCTCGATAACCCACTGGATCCCGGCGATCACCTGGGAGACGTCGGCGGTACCGGTGGCATCGGCAACCTTCACGTTCACGATGTGGGCACCGGGGGCGATCCCGGCGAAATTGGACCGCAGCCAACGGTCGGTGGGACGGGCGGGCATAGCCGGATCGGAGCCGGCGATGATCCCCGCCAGATGGGTTCCATGGCCGTACATGTCCAGATGGCGCAGGTTGTCGAATTCTCCGTCGAACGACAGGTCAGGCCCGTTCAGGATCTTGCCGTCGGCATCGAGACCGCCGACCGGAGTCACCCCCGAGTCGATCAGGGCAACGCCCACACCCTCGCCGGTGATGCCACGGCGCCACACCGCATCCACATCCAGCACGCGACCCGTGAGCACCGACATCGGCACCCCCGACGCCGACCCGGCAGCGCTCGCCAGCTCGATCCGGGTATCCGGCGTGATGTGGCGAACCCCATCGGCCGCTTCCAGCAACTCCACCACATCGGAGCCGATCGTCGCCGAGAAACCGTCGATGATGGGAAGCTCGGTGATGACGCTCCCACCGAGAGCCTCCACCCGTTGCCGCACCTCGGCCACCCGGTCCGCCTCCGCCTGCACGATGACCTGCACATCGGTCTTCGTCGGTGTCGCACCAACCGGAACCGCAGACATCATCAATCCGACGGCGACCCACGCACCCAACACACGCGATCTCGACCTCGTCGCCAGGGACATCGTCACCCCGTTCCCACTCACCAACACAGCACTTCTAACCGCAGCATCGGCGCCCCCGACCAACCAACTTGAGGGTGGTTCCCCGCATGGCCCCTGCTCGCCCGAGCCCCTCTGGGGCGAGCGAATACGGCGAGCCGCCAGGCGAGCCCGCCAGGGCGAGCTACTTGCCGAGGCGTTCGCGGCGGTCGGCGAGGAGCTCGGCGGCGCGTTCGACGGAGATGGTCTCGGGCTCGTCGCCCTTGCGGAGGGAGGCGTTGACGTCGCCGTCGGTGACGTAAGGGCCGAATCGCCCGGAGCGGACGGTGACGGGCTTCTTGGAGACGGGGTCTTCGCCCAGTTCACGCACGGGTCCGGCGGCCTTGGCCTGGCCGCGGCGGCGGGGTGGCTGGGCGAGGAGAACGAGGGCGTCGGCCTCGGTGACGGTGAAGAGCTGGTCTTCGGATTCGAGGCTGCGGGAGTCGTCGCCGCGTTTGATGTAGGGGCCGTACTTGCCGTTGAGGGCTTGAATCTCGGCGCCGTTCTCGTCGTGGCCGACGACGCGGGGGAGCGAGAGGAGTTTGAGGGCGTCGTCGATGCCGAGCTGGTCGATGACCATGCCCTTGAGGAGGCTGGCTCGGCGGGGCTTCTCCTTGGAGCCCTCCTCCTGTTCGCCCAGCTGGACGTAGGGACCGAAGCGCCCCACGCGGGCGAGGATGACCAAACCGGTGTCGGGGTCGGTGCCGAGGATCTTGTCGCCTTTGGACTGGTCGTCGATCAGCTCGGTGGCGCGTTCGACGCTGAGCTCGTCGGGGGGGAGGTCGTCGGGGATGGAGCCCTTGTCTTCGCCCCGTTCCAGGTACGGCCCGAACTTGCCGACCCGAACGACGATCTCGCGTCCCTGGTCGTCGGTGCCGATGGGGATGGAGTTGATGGCGCGGGCGTCGATCTCGCCGAGGTTGCGCTCGATGGTCTGTTTGAGGCCGGCCTCGCCCAGGTAGAAGCGGGTGAGCCAGGGCGTGCGCTCTTCCTCGCCGTAGGCGATGCGGTCGAGGTCGTCTTCCATCCGGGCGGTGAAGGCGTAGTCGACCAGGTCGGGGAAGTGCTGCTCGAGGAGGGTGACCACCGAGAACGCCACGAACGAGGGAACCAGGGCGCCGCTCTTCTTCCACACGTAGTGACGGTCGAGGATGACACCGATGATCGAGGCGTAGGTGGAGGGTCGACCGACCCGCAGCTCTTCCAGGCGCTGGACGAGTGAAGCCTCGGTGTAGCGCCGGGGGGGTTTGGTCTCGTGCCCGGTGGCAACCAACCGTTGGGCGGCCAGGTCGTCACCTTCTGTCAGTGCCGGGAGTCGACGCTCGGAGTCGTCGGTGTCGTCGTCGGGGTCGTCGGTGGATTCGACGTAGACCTTGAGGAACCCGGGGAAGTGCAGGACCCGACCGGACGTGGCGAAATCGGCGTCGCGGGCATCGGAGGCGGTGGCGCCAAAGCGCACCGAGACGGACTCCCCGCGCGCATCGGGCATCTGCGATGACAGGGTGCGCTTCCAGATCAGGTCGTAGAGGCGGGCGGCGTCGGCGGATTCCGACCCGAGCTCTTTCTCGACCTGGGCGGGAGTACGCCAGGTTTCGCCGGCCGGTCTGATCGCCTCATGCGCTTCCTGGGCGTTCTTGGCCTTGGCGTAGCTGCGGGGTGTGGCGGGGACGTAGTCGTCGCCGTAGAGCTTGCGGATGGCGTCACGGGCGGTGATGACCGCCGACTCCGACAGCGAGGTCGAGTCGGTTCGCATGTAGGTGATGTAGCCGTTCTCGTAGAGACGCTGCGCCACCTGCATGGTTCGGGCCGACGAGAACCGGAGTTTGCGGCCCGCCTCCTGCTGCAACGTCGAGGTGCGGAAGGGACCGTAAGGCTTGCGGGTGTACGGCTTGGTCTCGGTGGATCTGACCGAGAAGGCGGCACCGTCGAGGGCGGCCACCAGTCCTTCGGCAGCGGATCGGTCGAGGGCGACGGCGCCGGCGGTTTCCAGCACGCCGAGGGAGGAGTAGTCGCGGCCCGAGGCGACCCGGGCGCCGTCGACGGCCACCAGAGAACCGGTGAACTGGTCGGCGTCGGCTCCGGTGGTCGAGAAGGTCCCCTCGATGTCCCAGTATCCGGCGGAGCGGAACGCCATCCGTTCCCGCTCGCGTTCGACCACGATGCGCACCGCCACCGATTGCACCCGGCCGGCGGACAGGCGGGGAGCCACCTTCATCCACAACACCCGGGAGACGTCGTATCCGACCAGCCGATCGAGGATGCGGCGGGTCTCCTGGGCGTCGACCAGGCGGTCGTCGACATCACGGGGATGGGCGAAGGCGTCCTTGATGGCGGCGTCGGTGATCTCGTGGAACACCATGCGCTTCACCGGCACCTTGGGCTTGAGTACCTCCAGGAGATGCCAGGCGATGGCTTCGCCTTCGCGGTCCTCGTCCGTCGCCAGGTACAGCTCGTCGGAGTCCGCCAGCAGCTCCTTCAACTTCTTGATCTGGGCCTTGCTGCGGGTGGAGGGGATGTACACCGGCTGGAAGCCGTGCTCGACGTCGACCGCCAGATACGCCCAGGGTTCTTTCTTGAATTTCTCGGGCAGCTCCTTGGAACTCCCCGGCAGATCCCGGACGTGACCCATCGACGCCTCGACCTTGATGGTGGGGTCCAGGGCACGCAGGAGCTGGCCGATCGATTTGGCCTTGGTGGGTGATTCGACGATGACGAGAGGTCCAGGCACGGACCGGCAAGCTACGCCACCTGTGGGAGTGGTGTCAAGGTGCATCCTCTTCAGGGCGGCCCGATCCGGCCACTCGGAGACCGGTCCAGCGCTCCGCCGGGCTACCGCCGAGGGCCCGATATCTCGTCAATCGGGAGTAGATTTGCGAGGTGGACCTGTCGATCGAACGCATCACCGGTCGTGACCTGGTCCGGAGGGGGCCCTTCGCCCGGCTCTGGTGGTCACAACTCATCTCGAGCCTGGGGGATTGGGCGACGTTGTTCGCAACGTTCGCACTGGCGGCGCGCATCTCGGGTGGTGGGGCGGCCGCCACCGTGGGCATCCTGGTGGCACTGGTCGCCCGCATCCTCCCCGGCCTGCTGATCGGTGTGCTGGCGGGCGTCCTGGCCGACCGGTGGGACCGCAAGAGGACGATGATCATCGCCGACTTCGGACGGGCCATCCTCGTGTTCCTGCTGGTGTTCGTGGACACCTATCGCGATCTCTTCATCCTCACGTTCTTCATCGAGACGCTGTCGCTGATCCGTCAGCCGGCTCGTGAGTCGGTCATGCCGCAGTTGATCCCGGAACGGCACCTGATGGCGGCCAACGGGCTCAACCTGATCGCCAGTTACGGCACTGCACCACTCGGCTCGGCGCTGTTCGCGCTGCTGGCGGCATACGGCGAGCGGTACCTCCCAGATGCCGTCGACAACCCGGGGGTGGCGGCGGCGTTCGTGTTCGATGCCATCACGTTCGTCGTGTCGGGATTCGTGGTCCTCACGACGCGGATACCCAAACTCGAGATCGCCCGGGAGCGGGTCGCCCGCGGGTGGATGGACGTGAGGGCTCCCATGCGGGACATGTTCGACGGATTCCGGTTCGTCGGTTCGTACCCGACCGTGCGCCGGCTGGTGTCCGGAATGGCGGCCGGTCTGTTCGGCGGTGGCGCCCTCTTCGTGCTCGGCCAGCCGTTTTCCGAGCAGGTGTTGCAGGGCTCGGACTCGGGCTATGGGATCGTGGTGACCGCACTCGGAATCGGTGCCGGCCTGGGAATGGGTGCCATGACGTTCTTGGGCAAGACGATCCAACGGCGCGAGCCGGTGTTCGCGGTGTCGCTCCTGATGACCGGACTGGCGATCGTGGCCACCGGACTTGCCTCCACCGTGTGGGGGGCAGCCGGATGGGTGCTGGTGGCGGGTTTCGGCACCGGGGTCGCCTATGTCACCGGGTTCACGGAGCTTCACTCCGTGGTCACCGACGACATCAGGGGTCGGACCTTCGCTGCCTTGTTCGCCTCGGCCCGTCTGGCGCTGCTGATCGCGTTCGGGTTGGCCTCGGTGGGCGCCGCCGCCCTCCAGGGTGTGTTGCCGGGATTCCTGGGCAGCGGTGTCCGTCTGGTGATCGTGTTGAGCGGTGCCTTCATCTTCGCCTCGGGCGGAGCAACGATGTGGTCGGTACGGTCCCAGCTTCGGGGCGGGCCCATCGACGAAGAGACCTACCGCACCCTTCACGACGCCGGCAGCGCCATCGGGTGGTTCCGTGGAGATCGGCGCCCCAAGTGAGCGTCTACGTCGGTCTCGAAGGGGTGGACGGGTCGGGCAAGACGAGTGTTGCAGCCGCCATGGCGACCACATTGTCCGCCCAGGATTTCGAGGTGGTGCTCGTGAGGGAACCGGGCGGCACCGGGCTGGGTGAGGAGATTCGCCGCCTGCTGCTGCACTCCGACGACATGGTGCCGTGGGCCGAGGCCGCCCTGTTCGCCGCCCAGCGGGCACAGCTCGCAGCCGAGGTGATCGCACCGGCCCTGGCGCGGGGGGCATGGGTGATCTCGGACCGCACCTATTACTCGTCGCTCGCCTACCAGGGGGCGGCTCGGGGCCTGGGTATCGAACCGGTGCGATCCCTCAACGAGACGGTGCTGGGGGGTGTCCTCCCCGATCTGGTGGCCGTCATCGACGTGGACGCCGAGGTCGGTCTGCGACGACAGCACGGCGAGGACCGCATCGGTGGGGCCGGTCTGGCGTTCCAACAGGCGGTGTCCGATGCCTACCACCGGCTCGCTACTGCCGACCCGGAGCGGGTGGTGCTGGTCGATCCATCCGGAGGCATCGAGGACGTGGCGGCCCGGGTGCTCGCTCTTGCTGCCAGCATGACATCGCAATGAGTGTGTTCAGCGACGTCATCGGCCATGAGCGAGTGGTGGAACTCCTGGATAGGGAAGCCCCGTCGGCGGCCAATGCCTATCTGTTCGTCGGGGCTGCCGGCGTCGGCAAGGCAACCGTTGCCCGCCGCTTCGCAACCCTGCTGCTGTGTCCGACGGGCGGGGCACACCCCACGATCGAGGAGTGCCGTTCGTGTCGAAGGGTCGTCAACGGCAACCACCCCGACCTGATCCTGGTCGAACCCGAGGGACGCCAGAGCCTCGGGGTGGACCAGGCCCGTTCGACCATCCAACAGGCCTCGCTCAAGCCGGTCGAAGCCAGTCGCAAGGTGTTCGTGCTCGAAGAGGCGGGGACGATGACCGACCAGGCCGCCAACGCCCTGCTCAAGACCCTCGAGGAGCCCAGTCCCACCACGGTCTTCCTGCTGATCGCCGAGTCTGAGGATCAGCTTCCGGCCACCGTCGGGAGCCGATGTCGCACGGTGCACTTCGGCCGGGTGGGTGACGAACCGCTGACCCGGGCGCTGCTCGGTCACGGCCTCGACCACGGGCAGGCGGAGACCCTGACCCGGTTGGCGGGAGGGCGTCCCGGTCTGGCACTGGCGCTCCTCTCCAGTCCTGCCACCGCGACCTTTCGCACCACTTGGCTGTCGGTGCCGCTGCGCGCCACCGACCGACCCGGTGAGGCGTTCAACCTGGCGGGCGAGATGCTGGCGTCGGTCGATCCGCTCATCGAGCGGGTAGGCACCGACCTTGGCAAGGAAGAGTCCGAGAAGGCGCGCAGGCGCGCCCGCCAGGCGCTGCTCGTGACCGGTCTCGAGCTGATCGCCTCCTGGTATCTCGACGCCGCCGCCGTCCAGTTGGGCGGCCCCATGAAAAACCGGGATGTCCCGGTCGCCACCCTCACCCGCGTCTCGCCCGCCCTGGCCGTGCAACGAGCCGAACGGGTGATGGACGCCATCAGCGACCTCGAGATGAACCTGCGCCCCCAGCTACTGCTGGCGGATCTGTTCGCCGACATCGCGATCGAAGACTAGAGCTGCCAGCTGCCAGCTTCAGGACGTCCGACGCAACACGCAACAGAGCACGCGTTCTGGCTGGTAGCGGGAGCGAGTTACGAGTTACGAGCTACGAGCTACGAGCTACGAGCTTCAGGACGTCCGACGCAACACGCAACACGGAGGAGAGAGAGCGTTCTAGCTGGCAGCTGGCAGCTGGCAGCTTCCAGCTGTCTCGAGCCGAGGGGGGGATTTGAACCCCCGACCTACGCATTACGAGTGCGTTGCTCTACCCCTGAGCTACCCCGGCGACGGTGGCGACAGGGTAGCGGCTCCAGCCCAGGGGTGAACCGGGATACGTTCTCGGCGGCGGGCTTGCTACCGTCCCATCGGTGGCAGATCAGGCGACTTTCGAACGGGACGCGATGGAGTACGCGCCGCAGTTGTTCACTGCGGCCATGCGTATGACCCGCAATGCCGCCGATGCCGAGGATCTCGTCCAGGAGACGTTTCTGAAGGCGTACCGGGCGTACGGCACCTTCGAGCAGGGCACCAATCTCAAGGCGTGGCTGTACCGGATCCTGACCAACACCTTCATCAACAAGTACCGCCGGGATGCCCGTCGCCCACACGAGACCGATCTCGGTGAGGTCGAGGACCTGTACCTGTACCGACGCATCGGCTCGGAGCATTCGGCGGGTGCGGCTCGCAGCGTCGAGGATCTGGTGCTCGAGGGACTGGTCGAGGCCGACATCAAGCGGGCGGTGGAGGATCTTCCAGAAACCTTCCGGATCCCGGTGCTGCTGGCCGATCTCGAGGGTTTCTCGTACAAGGAGATCGCCGACATCCTGGACATCCCGATCGGGACGGTGATGTCACGGCTGCATCGGGGAAGAAAGGCGCTCCAGAAGGCGTTGTGGGAATTCGCACGGAGCAGAGGATTGCTCCCCGACGAGGTCACCGATGTCTGATCACTGCGACGAAGCGCTCGCCCATCTCTACACCTACCTCGATGGCGAACTCGACGACGATCTGATCGCCGAGCGGATTCGTGTCCACCTGGTCCAGTGTCCACCCTGCGATGATGTCTTCACGTTCGAGGAGCGCCTCAAGATCGCGGTCCGGACGAGGCTCCGTGAGGATGTCCCGGTCGAGGTGATCCAGCGGATCCAACTCGTGATCCGTTCCCAGTCGATCGAGGGGTGAGGACCAGCTGGTCAGACCCGGCGACGACCATCACCTTCGGGGCAGCGGCTACTCTGTTTTCTCCCATGCGCAGAACTCGTCTCCTGTCACTCGCCGTTCTCGTCGGAATGCTCGTCGTGCTCGCCCTTCCGGGGCTGGCGGTCGAGGAGACCCCCGAGCAGGCGTCGACAACCGAGACCACGGTCGCCGGCGAGTCCGGTCCGGCGCCCAAGCCACCTGCGGTGGTGCTGGTGGACGAGCCCGAGCCCGAGGTCCTTCAGCCATGGACCATCCGATACCTCATTCCGGCCTCGATCGTGATCGCAGGGCTGCTCACGTTCGGCACGGTGGTGCAGTACTTCCTCAAGGTGGTCCGGACCCGCTACAAGACGGTCGAGTGACCGACGAGAGCCCCTGGCCGTTCGCCGGCCGGGTGGCTGGTGTCGTCGCCCGCACCTACGGGCTGGCGGATTCCTATCACTCCGACCATCTGGCTTCGGAGATGCCCGCCATCGTCGCATCCGCCAACGACATGGTTGCTGCCGAGACCGGGTTGGTGGTGCCGGGTCGCCCCGATGTCATCATCGTCGACCGCCGTGAGTGGGTGGCGCGCAACCTCGGCTCGTTCTCCGAATTGATCGAACCGGCCGAGCACCGCCTGGCCGACCGGATCGGAGTGGTTGATGACGACACCGCCCGTGATGTGGCCCGACGTCTGATGGCGGCCGAGACCGGCGCCATGCTCGGCTTTCTGGCTCGGCGGGTGCTCGGTCAGTACGAACTGGTGGTGCCGAGCGGTGGTGACGCCGATTCGATCGCCTTCGTCGGCGCCAACGTCCTGCAGATGGAGCGGGCCCAGCAGTTCCGTCCGTCCGAGTTCCGCATGTGGATCGCCCTCCACGAGGCGGCCCATCGGGCCCAGTTCGTCGGTGTCCCGTGGATGCGCCCGTACTTCATGGGTCTGGTCAAGGAGTTGGTCGAGTCTTCGGTGCCCGATGAGCGCCGTCTGTCGCGGCTGGTGGGGGAGCTGCGCTCGGCGCGTCGTGGCGGTCGTCCGATGATCGACGAACGGGGATTGCTCGGCGTGTTCGCCACCCCCGGTCAGCGTGAGGCGCTCGACCGTGTGCAGGCTCTGATGAGCCTGCTGGAGGGTCACGGCCACGTTGTGATGGACCGGCTCGGTGAACGGCTTCTGCCGGGGCAGCGGCGCATGTCCGCCCTGCTCAAGGCACGGAGGGCGGACCAGAAGACCGCACTGTTCTTCCGTCTCACCGGTCTCGAGATGAAGATGCGGCAGTACGAGACGGGCGAACGGTTCGTGATGGCGGTCGAGCGCCAGGCCGGATGGCATGCACTCGACGCCGCCTGGGCGGGGCCCGGGGCGCTGCCCGATCTCGCCGAGGTCGAGGATCCGACACGGTGGCTGAGACGCGTCGGCTGAGCCGGCTGGCCGAGCCGGCGATGACGGCGATGGCGGCGGTCCCGAGCGGTCCGGTGGTAGTGGCGCTGTCGGGGGGTGCCGATTCGGCTGCGGCCGCCTGGGTGTCGCAGGCCTCGAACCGGCCGACCAGAGCGGTCCACGTCCACCATGGTCTCGCCCACTCCGACATGCTGGCCGGCGCGGCCGCCGGGGTGGCCGATCGCCTCGAGATCGATTTCGATATGGTGCGGGTCGAGGTCCCGGCGGGCGCATCGATGGAGCTGCAGGCCCGTCGGGCGCGGCTGGGGGCGTTGGAGGCCGCCGCTCGCTCGGGGGAGTGGGTCGTCACCGGTCACACCCGCGATGATCAGGTCGAGACGCTGCTGATGCGGCTGGTGCGGGGGACGGGGCTCGACGGCCTGGCCGGCATCCCGGCCATCCGTCACCCATTCGTGCGGCCCCTGCTGGGGTTGACCCGCAGCAGCACTCGGGAACTGGCCACTCTGGCTGGTCTCGCCTGGCGGGATGACCCCGAGAACCTGGCGCCGTATCACTTGCGCAACCGGATTCGCACCTCGCTGATCCCGGCCATGGAGGGGACGTTCGGGACCGCTCCCGCCGAGTCGTTGGTTCGGATGGCGAGGTTGATCGCCGATGACGTAGCCGTGCTCGAGGAGGTGGCGCGCTCGCTTCCTTTCGAGCGACGCCCCGGGGAGGTGCGGCTGGCGATTGGGGCGATGTTGGCGGTTCCGCCGGCTGTGGCAGCTCGGGCGATCCGGGCCGCCTTCGTCGAGTTGGAGCCTCCGTACCCGCCGTCGGCGGCGGTCGCGGCGGATGTACTGGCCGTGGCGGGTGGTCGGCCGGGCTCGGCCGGAGCCGGAGGGGTGTCCGCCCGACGGTCCGGCCCGTGGTTGGTGCTGTCGGTGCCCGGGCCGGCCGAGCCGCCCGCGTCGTGCTCGATCCCCGTTCCGGGTAGCGGCTCATGGGGTGGGATCCGGATCGATGTGACGGTGGGGCCGCGGCCGGCGGTCATACCGCTCTCGTCGCTCGCTCTTGTGATGCCCGCACCGGGCGTTTCCCATCTGACGGTACGGGCGGCTACCCGTGATGACCTGATCCCGCTGGTCCGAGGCCACAAGCGGGTGACGGATGCCCTGGCCGAGGCGGGCGTCCCCGTCGAGGCCAGAGGCTCGCATCCGGTGGTCGTGGCGGGCGATAAGGTGGTGTGGATCCCAGGTGTGAGGCGGGCGGGTTGGGCCGTGGAGCCCGAAGGCAGCTACCTTTGCGCCGTCGCGATGGAGGAAGCCCAGTGGCAACGATACGAACGCTGATCTCTGCGGAGGAGATCGAGGCGAAACTCACCGAGATCGGTGCCCGGATCACCGAGGATTACCGCGACAAGGATCTGCTGGTCGTGGGCGTCCTCAAGGGTGCGTTCATGGTGATGGCCGATCTGTCACGCCACATCGGCCTGAACGTCGAGTTCGACTTCATGGCGGTGAGTTCGTACGGCGCTTCCACCCAGACATCGGGCGTGGTTCGGATCCTCAAGGACCTCGATCAGGAGATCGCCGATCGTCATGTGCTCATCGTCGAGGACATCATCGACTCGGGACTGACACTCAACTACCTGATGAAATCGCTGCGGGTGCGGAAACCGGCATCGATCGAGATAGCCTCGCTGCTGGTGAAACGCGGCATCCAACGTGTCCCCATCGAGGTGAAGTACCCGTGCTTCGAGATCGGCCCCGAGTTCGTGATCGGGTACGGTCTGGACTACGCCGGGAAGTACCGGAACCTCCCGTACGTGGGTGTGCTGGAAGGCGAGTTGGATTGAGCTGCCGCCACCCGGGTGCGCTCCGAGGTTTCCTTTGCGTTCAGCTCGCCGTACCATGTTCAAACGGAGGAGGTCTTCGTCTCGGTTGCGTCCGGGCACGGCACTCCGCCTTCAACTCGACGCCGATCGCCTCATGGCGATGCCCTGAACCCAAGTAGAGACAAACCTTGAACCGCACGTTTCGCACCCTGCTGATCTATGGCCTCGTGTTCGTGGTTCTGGCGGTGGTCGCCCAGCAGTGGTTCGACCAGATCGCGGCGCCGGCGGAGATTTCGCTTTCCGAGTTCGAGAGCCGTCTCGACGAGGGCAACATCGAATCCGTGGTGATCCTGGAACGGAGCGACCGGGTCCAGGGTCGCATGGTGGACTCCGACGCAGCGGAGAGTGCTTTCGACTTCATCGCTCAGTACCCACCCGAGTACGAGGACGACATCACCCAGCGGGTGATCGCCTCGGGGATCGAGGTGGAGAACGACACCGAGCCGCCATCGTTCTTCGAGATCCTGATCGGGTTCCTGCCGTGGCTTTTCCTGATCGGCTTCATGATCTTCATCTTCATGCAGATGCAGGGGTCGGGAAACCGGGTCATGCAGTTCGGCAAGGCCAAGGCCAAGACAGTCAACAAGGATCAGCCCAAGGTCACGTTCAAGGACGTGGCAGGCATCGACGAGGCCATCGAGGAGCTGGAGGAGATCAAGGACTTCCTTTCCAGCCCTGACAAGTACCGGGCGTTGGGCGCCAAGATCCCCAAGGGCGTGCTTCTGTTCGGGCCTCCGGGGACCGGCAAGACCCTGCTGGCCCGTGCCATCGCCGGGGAGGCAGGGGTGCCGTTCCTTTCCATCTCCGGGTCGGACTTCGTGGAGATGTTCGTCGGCGTGGGAGCCAGCCGCGTCCGCGACCTCTTCGACCAGGCGAAGCAGACGGCGCCCGCCATCGTCTTCATCGACGAGATCGACGCCGTCGGGCGTCACCGTGGCGCCGGCCTCGGTGGTGGCCACGACGAGCGCGAGCAGACGCTCAACCAGCTGCTGGTGGAACTCGACGGCTTCGAGGGCAACACCGGCGTGATCGTGATGGCGGCCACGAACCGCCCCGACATCCTCGACCCGGCCCTGCTGCGCCCGGGCCGCTTCGATCGGCAGATCATCATCGATGCGCCGGACATCAAGGGCCGTGAAGGGATCCTCTCGGTGCACGCCCGCGGCAAGCCGTTCGACTCCGATGTCGAGCTGGCGTTGTTGGCGCGGCGGACGCCCGGTTTCACGGGTGCCGACCTCGCCAACCTGATCAACGAGGCTGCCCTCCTCACCGCCCGGCGCCGTAAGACCAAGATCGGCATGTCGGAGCTGGAGGAGGCGATCGATCGTGTCATGGCCGGTCCGGAGCGCAAGACCCGGGTCATGTCCGAACAGGAGAAGAAGCTGACCGCCTACCACGAGGGAGGTCACGCACTGGTCGGGTTCGCCATGCCGCATCTCGACCCGATCCACAAGGTCACCATCATCCCCCGCGGGCGGGCCGGCGGATACACCCTGGCGCTGCCCACCGAGGACCGCTACTACAAGCGCCGCTCCGAAATGGTGGATGAGCTCGCCTACGCCCTCGGTGGGCGCACCGCCGAGGAGATCGTGTTCGGTGACCCGTCCACCGGTGCATCCAACGACATCGAGAAGGCCACCCGGCTGGCCCGCCGCATGGTCATGGAGTTCGGAATGAGCGACCGTCTCGGCCCGATGAAGTACGGCCATGGTGGCGGTGAAGTGTTCCTGGGGCGGGACTACTCCCGACAGGCCGACTACTCCGACGAGGTGGCTTCGTGGATCGACGAAGAGGTGCGGGCGTTGATCAATGCCGCCCACGAAGAGGCCCGTCAGATCATCAACTCCCACATCGAGGCCCTGCACCGACTGGTCGACGAGCTGATGGAGCGCGAGACGCTCGGCCGGGACGAGGTCGCCGAGATCTTCCACGACGTGCCCAAGTGGGAGCACGCCAACGGTGGTGCCCTCAGAATCCAGCGTCCGACCGAAGTGGCACCGCCGAATGGGGGCATCGCCGCGGCGCATCAGAGCGAGCCGACCCGTTCCCACTGACGTCCGGGGGGGTGAGGACGTGAGCGCATGGCGCCTGGCCGATCGCTCCATCGAGCTGGACCATCCGGTGATCATGGGGGTGCTCAACGTGACCCCCGACTCGTTCTCCGATGGCGGAGCGTTTTTCGGTATCGACAGCGCCCTCGAGCGGGCCGCCCGTTTGGTCGCCGACGGGGCCGAGATCATCGACATCGGTGGTGAGTCCACCCGGCCCGGCGCCGACCCGGTCTCGGCCGACGTCGAGATCTCCCGGGTGGCGCCCATCATCGAGCAGGTGTCCCGGACCGGGGTGGTGGTGTCGGTCGACACCATGAAACCCGAGGTGGCGAGAGCGGCGGTCGAGGCCGGAGCCCGGATCATCAACGACGTCACCGGCTTCGTGAACCCCGCCATGCGCCGGGTGGCGGCCGACACCGGTGTGGGAGTCGTCATCATGCACATGCAGGGCAGCCCCCGCACCATGCAGCTGGACCCCCACTACGACGATGTGGTGACAGAGGTGTGCGACCATCTCGCCGCTCGAGCGGCCCTGTGCGTGCTGGACGGGGTGGCGTCATCATCGATCTGTGTCGATCCCGGGATCGGATTCGGCAAGACCGTCGAGCACAACCTGGCGTTGCTCGACCGGCTCGACCGGCTGGTCGCACTCGGGTACCCGGTGATGCTCGGAGCGTCCCGCAAGAGCTTTCTCGGCAGGATTCTCGGCATCGAGGAGCCGGAGCTGCGCGACGGGGCGACCGCAGTGACCACCGCGCTGGGCGTCGACCGGGGAGCGATGGTGTTTCGGGTCCACGATCCGGCCCGTTCGAGGGAAGCGGCGGCACTCGCCTGGGCTATCGTTGAATCTCGCGTTCTCCGCCGTCACCCAGGCATGACATGATCACCGGACTCAAGCCCAAAGGATTCACGTGGATCATCTCCGATCGTCTCGCTGTATCCGAACGGATCGGGGGGAACGGATTCCAGCATCGGAGGGTGCGACGCGAGGAAGAGATCAACTGGCTGGTCCGTGAGGCGCGTATCGCCACGGTGGTGAACCTGTTGCCGGGCAACCAGAACGTCCAGGCCTATGCCGCCGCTGGGATCGAGACGGTGTCGGTGCCGATCGGTCCCGATGTCGAGCGGGGAGATCCCGCCCGCCTCTATCGGGCCCTCGACGCCGCCCTCCGCGACCCGCATGCCCGGGTGCTGGTCCACAAGGAGACGATCGACGACGAGTTGGCCGGGATGCTCGGCGGGTACCTGATCTACTCGGGGCTCCTCAAGGACCGCATCATCGCCACCGCCGTCATCCAGGAGATCCTGGGCCGCGCCCTGGGACCGGAAGGGCGTTCGCTCATCCCGGAGCCTCCGGCGTCTTCGTGACCGATACGATCGCCATCACCGGTTTACGGGTCTTCGCCCGGCACGGGGTTTTGGACCACGAGGAGGCAGCCGGCCAGGTGTTCGTGATCGACCTCAGGGTGCATGTCGACCTCTCCGAAGCCTGTGAGTCCGATCGTCTCGATGCCACGGTCGACTACGGCACGCTGGCGAGCCGGGTGAGCGCACTGGTAGCCGGGGAGCGCTGGGATCTGATCGAGCGGGTTGCCCAGCGCATCGCCGATCTGGTGCTCACGGATCCCCGGTGTGAGGCGGTCGATGTCACCGTTCACAAGCCCTCCGCCCCCATCAAATTCCCGTTCGGGGATGTGGCGGTATCGATTTCGAGGCATCGGTGACGCGGGCTGTCATCGCCCTCGGATCGAATCTCGGTGATCGTCTGGGGCTGCTGCGTTTGGCGGTGGCGGGTCTGGAGGAGTTGGGTACGGTGATCTCGGTCTCATCGCTGTACGAGACCGAGCCGGTCGGAGGTCCCGACCAGGGTCGGTACCTCAACGCCGCCGTGGTGCTCGACACCGATCTCGAACCGAGACCGCTGCTGGAGGCGTTGCTGGCGATCGAGAAGTCGGCTGATCGCATCCGCCATGTCCGGTGGGGGCCGCGCTCGCTCGATCTCGATATCGTCGCCTACGGCGCCGTGACCGTCGACGAGCCCGATCTGACCATCCCTCATCCCCGCGCCAGGGACCGCCGCTTCGTGCTGGACCCGGTCTGCGAGATCGCCCCCAACACGGCCGTCGCTGCCGGTATCACCGCCCAGCAGGCCCGACAGGATCTGGCGGCGGGAGGTGTGTTCCGCTGGGAGGGGGACTGGGTCGAAGGACACCCGAGGCTGGGATGGCGCGGCCAGGCGCTGGTGGCCGGGCAGTTCACCCTGTTCGTGGTGTTGGCGGTGGTGGCGGTGAGCACGGCCGACACCAGCCCGGTGATCTGGGCGGCGGCGGTGGGCATCGCCATCGCCCTGGTCGGGGGCCTGCTCGTGGTTGGTGCGGTGCTGGGGCTGGGCACCCAGCTCTCGGCGCTCCCCGACCCTCGACCGGGTGGTGCCCTGTCCGATCGCGGCGTGTTCGGACTCGTCCGCCATCCGATCTACGGAGGTCTGTTCCTGGGTGGGATCGGGACGTCGATCACGCTGCAGACGTGGTGGCCACTCCCGGTCCTGGCCGTTCTGGCCGGGCTGCTCACGGTGAAGGCTGGGTTGGAGGAGCGGGCGCTCACCCTCATGTACCCGGACTATCCCGAGTACGCCGCCCGGGTGCGTCGTCGCTTCATCCCATGTGTGTGGTGACGGCCCTGCCGGTCGGCTCCCGTCCCGAACTGGGGTCAGAATCGACCGCCAGGCGGTCGATTCTGACCCCAGTTGGGTTCCGGCCGGTCGGTGGTCTGGCGGGCGGTGTGCTCGCTGTCGCAAATTGTTCATTCCCACGCTGTGGCGTTGCTGATACGCTGCCGGTCGGGAATGGAGGGGTCAATGGGGCAGGAGTGGGCAACCCCTCGGCGTGCCGTAGTGGTGGCGCTGACGGTGGGAATGATCGCAACGCTGGCGTGGCCGCCGCGGATGGCTGCAGCCGACACCACCGAGGTGGTGATGGCGGCCGGCTCGACGTGGCGCTACGACGACTCGGGTACCGATCTGGGCACGGCTTGGCGCGAGCCCGGGTACGACGACGCGGCCTGGAGCGAGGGCCCGGGTCAGCTCGGTTTCGGTGACGGGGACGAGGCAACCGTCACCGCCAACAACGGCATCACCACCTATTTCCGCAAGGCCGTCACCATCACCGATGTGGCCTCGGTCGGCTCGGTCGACGTCGGGATCCTCCGCGACGACGGCGCCGTCATCTACATCAACGGTATCGAGGCGGCCCGTACCAACATGCCGGCGGGGGCCATCTCGTTTTCCACCCTCGCCCCCTCGGTCGTGAACGGCGCCGCCGAATCGGTTTACCACGCCATCTCGGTCGAGTCGTCACTGCTGGTCGAGGGGACCAACGTCGTGGCGGTCGAGGTCCACAACAACAGCGTCTCGAGCTCGGACATCTCCTTCGACCTCTCGATGTCGGTGGTGAAGTCCGACGTGCCGCCGCCCCCCGACGAGGAGGGGACGCTGGTCGCCACCGCCGGCGATATCGCCCTGTGCAACAACATCTGGGACGAGCTGACGTCCGACGCCATTGACACCGTCTTTGCGGAGCGGCCCGGGATCGTGCTCATGCTCGGAGACGCCGCCTACCCCAACGGTACGGCCGAGCAGTTCCAGTGCTACGACGACTCGTGGGGGCGGCACAAGGCGTACACCTATCCGATCCTCGGCAACCACGAGTACGACCAGCCCGGAGCCGGTCCCTACTTCGACTATTTCGAGGGCGCGGCGGGCGATCGGGCTCTCGGGTACTACTCGTTCGCCATCGACGAGCACTGGCACGCCATCATGCTCAACTCCAACTGCAGCCAGATCGCCGCCGGTGGAACCGCCAACGGGTGTGCGGCCGGGTCACCTCAGGAACAATGGTTGCGCGGGGACCTGGCTGCCAACGGCCACAAGAACCTGATCGTGGCGCTGCACCACCCTCGCTGGACGTCGAACCAGTACACCGACCACCTGAACGTCGCCCCACTCGTCAACGCCGTCCACGAGTACGGCGCCGACATCCTGCTCGCCGGGCACGAGCACCACTACGAGCGGTACCGTCCCTTGAACGGCGCCGGGCAACCGGACGAACTTCATGGCATGCGCCAGTTCATCGTCGGGAGCGGCGGCGTGACGCTGCGTAGCGAGGTTCGCCCCGCCTCCCCCAACTCGGTGACGAGACAGTTCACCGAGCACGGGATACTCGAGTTGGAGCTGTTCGCGGAGTCGTACACGTGGCGATTCGTCCCGGTGGCCGGTGGCGTCTTCAGCGATGTGGGTTCGTCGGCCGTCGTCGATCCACCACCGGCGGCCGCCTATGACGCCGTGGTGCTCTCCGACACGCCGGTGGCGTACTGGCGGCTGGGAGAGTCGGCGGGCACGTCGGCGCTCGACTCGGCCGGCTCGGTGGTCGGGACGTATGCGAACGGGGTCACACT
Source organism: Acidimicrobiia bacterium (assembly GCA_050329955.1). GTDB lineage: Bacteria > Actinomycetota > Acidimicrobiia > Spongiisociales > ZC4RG35 > JAOUGY01. Next base: position 55,732 of record JBHJOH010000050.1, read on the forward strand.
CGGGGTTCCCGGCCTGGTGGCCGGCAACACGGCGGCCTCGTTCGACGGGGTCAACGATGTGGTCCGCATTCCCGACTCCGGCCTCATCAACCTTCGGAACCGCCGGCAGGAGACGATCGAGGCGTGGTTCCGTGCCGACACCACCACCAACCGCGCCGTCATCGTGGAACAGGGTGGCACCTCGCGCGGCCTCAACATGTACGTCGAAGGCGGAAGCCTGTACTTCGGGGGCTGGAACACCGTCAATGACCCGTCAGCCGACACCCCGTGGGCATCGGGGCCTGCCTTCGTGTCGACACCGATCAGCGCCGGCGTGACGTACCACGCCGTGCTCGTCTACGACGCTGACGCCGACGCGCTCCGCGGATACCTCGATGGCGTTCTGGTCGGAACGGTCACAGGGATCGGGCAGCTCTACAACCACGCCGCCGACACCGGGATCGGCGCCATGAACGACGGGACCAGGTTCGTGGCCGGCCCGTTCGGCGGGGCCGGCTTCTCCTTCGACGGCACCATCGACGAGGTGGCGATCTACAACGCTGCACTCAGCGCCTCCCGGGTGGCTGCTCACCATGCCGCCGGCGTCGGCGAAGCGGTGAACGCGTCGCCCACAGTCGCCTTCCAGGAGCCCGCTGCAGGATCGGTCGTGTCGGGCACGGTGGCCGTGCGCCTGCTGGCGGCCGACGCAGAGACGGCCCCGGCGAGCCTCACCGTGGAGGTGTCGGCCGATGGGGGTGCCACCTGGGTGCCCGCCGTCTACGACGACGATTCGGGCGTTCATGGCTTCGATCTCGACACCACGGCACTCGCCGACGGCGCCCTCATACTGACTGGCCGCGTGGCCGATGGCGACGGCGGTGTTGCGACCACCGATGTGTCCGTGTCCGTCTCCAACGTCGCCGAAGGTGACTACGGGCCGGTGGTGGCCGCCGACAACCCGACCGCGTGGTGGAGGCTCGGCGAGTCCGGGGGCACGGCTGCGGCCGACTCGGCCGGCACCGCCACCGGCAGCTACACGGGTGGTGTCACCCTTGGATGGGCGGGACTGGTGGCGGGCCCTGACACCGCCGCCCGCTTCGACGGTGTGAACGATCGTGTGGCGATCCCCAACACCAACCTCATCAATCTGGGACCGCCGCGTGCCACCCATTCGGTGGAGCTGTGGTTCGAGGCAACCGATGTCACCCGACGGCAGGTGCTGTTCGAGCAGGGCGGTGTGACCCGGGGACTGTCGATGTACCTCGACGGGGGACGGTTCTACGGCGGTGCATGGAACACCGCCAACGACCCGTCGACCGACACCCCGTGGGTGTCGGGGCCGGCGTTCGTGTCGGCGCCGGTCACGGTCGGAGCTCGCCATCATGCCGTGGTGGTGCTCGACCAGCCCTCCGGCGCCCTGGTCGTGTACCTCGACGGTGTCGAGGTCGGTCGTGTCTCCGGGGTTGGGCTGCTCTACGCCCACGGTTCCGACGGATCGATCGGGTCGGCGTTCAATGCAGTGAGGTTCCACACCGGTGCCGTCAACGGCAACGGCTTCTTCTTCGGCGGCGTCATCGACGAGGTCGCCATCTATCGGCGAGCGCTGGACGCCGCCACGGTTGCCACACATCACCAAGCAGGCTGAGACGGAGGAAATGTGACGAGGATCGATCGGACGCGACGCCGGACATTGGCCGGGGTGCTCGTCGTGGTGATGATGGCCACGGCCGCTCCGGCGGCCGCCTTCGACCAGGTGCTCCCACCCGATCTGGGGACGACGGCGTCTGTGACCCAGTCCTCCACCGCCTCGGCGGCCACCGGGCCTGAGAAGGCGATCGACGGCCGCGTGGCCGGATTCCTGGCCGAAGGCTCCATCGCCGCCACCACCAACTCGGCGAACCCGTGGTGGCAGGCCGATCTCGGTTCGGTGCAGACGATTCCCCGCATCAAGGTGTGGGACCGCAAGGATGGCTGCTGTACCGACACCCTGGTGAACGCCTCGGTGTTCGTCTCGGACGCACCGTTCACATCGACCGACCCCGCCGTCACCCGCGCCCAGCCCGGGGTCTCCGAGTATGTCATCACCGGGCCGGTGCCCGACAGCGTGCTGCTCACCGTCGACCGGACCGGCCAGTATGTGCGGGTCCAGCTCAACGGGACCGGCGCCCTCGAACTGGCAGAAGTGCAGATCGGCGGCCCCTTCTTCGAGATCTCGCCGTCGGTCACGCCCTCCTGGGGTGTGCGCGGCATCGTCGGCTCGGCCATCACCGACATCGACGCCGAGGTGTTCGCCATCGAACAGATCGGTGGCATCCTGTATGTCGGTGGCCGGTTCGGGGAGGCGGTTCCCACCCGGTTCGGCGTAGGACAGGACCAGCCGTTCCTGATGGCGCTCGACGCCGAGACCGGCGACTTCCTCGATTGGTGGCGCCCCCGCCTCGACGGGGCGGTCTACGCGCTGGAGGCATCGCCGGACGGTTCGCGGCTGTTCGTGGGAGGTGAGTTCGCCTCGGTCAACGACGAGCCGCTCACCGGAGGTCTGGTGGCGCTGGACCCCGCCACCGGAGAGGTCGACGCCAACTGGACGGCACACGTGCAGCGCTTCTTCTCCGCTGGCCCTGCGATCGTCCGGGACCTGGAGGTCGCGGGGAGTTGGGTGTACGCGGTAGGCGTGTTCACCAACGTGACCACCGCCGCCGAAGCCCGCCTGTCCTTCAACAGGGCCGCCAGGATGTCGCTCAGTAGTGGCAACGTCGATCCGAACTGGCGTCCCGACATCACGGGTGGCGACGCCGCCGCGGTGGCGGTGGACACATCCCGCAATCGCGTCTACCTGTCCGGTACCTTCACCGCGGTCAACGCCGCTCCCAACTCCGGCAACTTCTTCACGGTGGACACCACCACCGGAGCCACCGTCCCTGGTATGCCCGCCTTCCCGTGGAACTCGCCGTTCCGTGAGACGTGGGCCGTCGAGGTCGTCGGCGACCTCCTGTTCGTGGGTGGGAGCCAGCACATCCTCACGGTGCTCGACGCTGACACCTTCGGGATCGTCAACCGCGTCGTCACCGAGGTCGGCGGCGGGGACTTCCAGACCATCGAGGTGGTGGGTGACCGCGTCTACGCCGGATGCCACTGCCGGCTGTTCATCTACGACGACGACCAGGCCACCCGGGTGTTCAAGGGAGAGGTGCGCGGAACCGTGGCGCTCGACGCCGCCACCGGCGCCTTCATCGACACCTTCCCCAACGATTGGCTGGATTACCAGCTGTCGGCGGGCCCGTGGGCGATCCACGGCGCTCCGGACGGCTGCCTGTGGATCGGCGGAGATCTCAATCGCCGAGTGAGCGGTGACCCCTACGTGAACGGCTTGGCGAGACACTGTCCCGAGGAAGGGCGGACACCAACCGGCATGCCTGCTCCGACCAACCCGCCGCGGGACACCACGCCACCCGGCACCGCCGGGGTGCCGACGGGCGCGGTCAGCGGCGACAGCGTGACGTTGAACTGGTCGGCGGCCACCGATAACCGGGCCGTCGCCTACTACCTGGTCACCCGCAATGGGACGGCGGTCGCCAAGGCGCCGCGCACCACCATCACACTTCCCCGCCAGCCTTCCGGGACGCACGCCTACCGGGTGGCGGCGGTCGACCATGCCGGCAACACCGGCCCGGCTTCCGGGGCCTCCAGCGGCATCACGGTGGCACCGGCGCCGGGTGGGTTCGCCCGGTTCCTCGACGAGGACTTCGAGAAGTGGCTGCTCGGCGACCGGTTCGGAGGCTTCACCTTCGTCGACAACGTCCTCGACGGACCAAACACCGGACGCTCGTTCGGAGTCTTCACACCCACCGGCATGCCCCGCGACGACGCCGGCATCCTGATCCGGGTGGGCGGCTCCATCGACGCGGGCGTCACGCTCGTCGATCAGTCGGCTGGCTATGAGCAGACCTTTGTTCTCGAGGAGCCGACCCCGGTCGAGGTTCGTCTCGACCATCAGATGTTCGGGGCCGGCAACGCCAACGTCCTCCAGACCGTGCTGTTGGTGAACGGCGTTCGCTACGGCACCAACGGTCAGGACTACGTCGACCAGGTCCCGGAGTTCGGGGTGACCGCCTTGCGCACCTCCACCGTCGAGATCGGCATGCTGGCGGCCGGGACCCACACGCTCACGATCGCCGGGTTCGTGGGATCCCAGACCCGGCGGCTCACGAACCGCTTCACCGGGGTGGCCTTCGACGATGTCACGGTGGCTTCGGCCGCCCCCGGGATCGAAGTGGTCGCCCCCCTGGCTGAGACTGTTGCGGCGGGGTCGATGGCGGTGTCGGTGGCTTCCGAGGACCTCGTTGATCTGGCCTCTGCTCTCGTGGTGGAGCTTTCAGTCGACGGCGGCGCCACCTGGTCGCCAACCATCTACGACGCCGTCGACGATCGATTCGAGGCAACCCTGGCGCTGGCTTCGCTCCCGGAAGGCCCGGCGACGCTCCTCGCCCGATCGACCGACAGCGACGGTCATGTCACCACGTCGGCACCCGTGCCCTTCAACGTGCAGAACCTCGGCCCGCCGGTGGTGACCATCACCGCCCCGGCCCCCGATGAACGGGTCGCAGGGACCGTGGCGGTGACGGCGACGGCAGTGGACGCCATCGATGCGGTCACCGACCTGATCGCCGAGGTCAGCATAACCGGGTCGGCAGCATGGAACCCGATGAGCTACGACGCCGATCTGGGCCGCTTCGTCGGCACGGTCGACGTCTCGACCCTGCCGGAAGGACCGACCTCGATCACGGTCCGGAGCACCGACAGCGACGACCTGGCGGGTTCGGCCACGGTGCCGGTGGTGGTGGACAATGTGACCGACTACGACGAACTCGTCGTGGGTGACGGTGCCGACGTGTACTGGAGGCTCGACGAGAGCTCCGGCACCGTCGCCGACGACGCCATCGGATCCGTGAACGGGACCTACAGCGGCGGACCGGTGCTCGGCGTCCCGGGTCTGATCGCCTCGGGTGGCACGGCCGTGTCCTTCGACGGCACCAACGACGTGGTGATCCTGCCCGACTCCAACCTGTTGAACACCTTCACGCGCCGTGCCCAGACGGTGGAACTGTGGTTCCAGGCCGACGCAGTCACCAACCGCCAGGTCCTGTTCGAGACGGGCGGCACCTCGCGTGGCATGTCGATGTACCTGTTCCAGGGCCGGGTGTACGTCGGAGCGTGGAACACCGCCAACGACGCCTCCGCCGACACACCGTGGGCGTCCGGCCCGGCCTTCGTGTCGACGCCGGTCGAAGCCGGTGTGATCCACCACCTGGCGATGGTCTACGACGCCGACGCCAACCGGTTGCAGGGATTCCTCGACGGGGTGTCGATCGGCACGGTTGCGGGCATCGGCACGTTGCACACCGCCACTGCCGACAACGCCATCGGCGCCATGCGAGAGGGGGCGCGTTTCCACGACTCGCTCACCGGCGGCCAGGGGTTCTTCTTCGACGGTGTGATCGACGAGGTGGCCGTGTACTCCGAGGCGCTGCCGACGGCGCGCATCGTGGCGCACCACCGCTCCGGGAGCGGATTGGCCGATACCGCTCCGACCATCTCCTTCCAGGCTCCGGGCAGCGGAGCGTTGGTGTCGGGATCGGTGACAGTTGCCCTGACCGCAGCAGATGTCGAGGACGATTCGTCGTCGTTGAGCGTCGACGTATCGACCAATGGAGGAACGAGCTGGGCGCCGGCGGTGTTCGATGCCGGCTCGGGCGAGCACCGCCTGGTGATCTCGACCTCTCCGTTGGGCGACGGCCCCCGAACCATCTCGGCGCGCGTCACCGACTCGGGGGGTAACCGGGTCACGGCGACCCGTTCGATCACAGTCGACAACACCGCGCCCGTTGTCAACATCGTTGCCCCGTTGCAGGGAGCCACGGTCTCGGGAGTGGTGCCGGTTTCGGTCACCGCCGTCGATACGGTGGCACCGCTCGGGACCCTCACCGTCGAAGCATCGCTCGATGCCGGCGCCAACTGGACGCCGCTCCCCTGGGAGCCCGGGGTGGGACGTTATGTCGGCCCGGTCGACGTGTCGTCGCTGGTCGGTCAGAGCGTGACGATCCTGGCCAGGGCCATCGACGGCCGGTCGAACACGGCAACCAACTCGATCACCGTGACCGTGCCGTCCTATGAGGCGGGCGTCATCGCCGACGGCGCCGACGCCTACTGGCGACTGGGTGAGAGCGGCGGGAGCCTCGCCGACGACCGTATCGGTCTCGTCGACGGAACCTATCTGGGTGGCCCCACGCTCGGCGTGCCGGGTCTGGTGTCCGGGGCGAACACCGCTGTCTCCTTCGACGGCGTCGACGATCGTGTCTGGCTTCCTGACTCGCTGGTCACGAACCTGGCCATCCGACGGGCCCAGACGGTGGAGTTGTGGTTCGTCGCCGATGACGTCGACGGGCGACGGGTCCTCTACGACCAGGGCGGCACGTCGCGTGGCTTGTCGATGTACCTCCGTTCCGGTCGGGTGTACGTGGGGGGATGGAACACCATCAACGACCCCTCGGCGGACACCCCCTGGAGCGGTGGCCCTGCCTTCGTCTCCGCACCGGTGAGCGTCAACACCAGGTACCACCTGGTGCTGGTGTACGACGCCGACGGCAACCG
>JBHJOH010000051.1:0-17472 GCA_050329955.1 Acidimicrobiia bacterium
CGAGCTCCGAGCTGTTGTTCGACCCGATCGTCACGATCGAGGCTGCCGGCGAAGAGCGCACATACGACATCGAGGTGCCGATCCATCACAACTTCGTTGCCGACGACATCGTGGTGCACAACAGTGCTTTGACAATGAATATCGCCACCAATGTGGCGCTGCGGGGTATGCCGGTTGCCATCTTCTCGCTCGAGATGTCGAAGGAAGAGGTGGCTCAGCGCATGTTGTGCTCGGTTGCCCGCATCGACTCGATGAAGGTCCGTACCGGCCAGATCGGGGAGGCCTCATGGCCGCGCCTCACCGATGCGGCCGGCAAGCTCTACAACGCCCCGGTCTTCGTCGATGACTCACCGGTGGTGACCGTCACCGACATCCGCGCCAAGTGCCGTCGCCTCAAGCGGATTCACGGTCTCGAGATGGTGGTGGTCGACTACATCCAGCTCATGCACGGCGGGTCCAAGGAGAACCGCCAGCAGGAGATCGCCGAGATCTCGCGGTCGCTCAAGAACCTGGCCCGGGAACTGGAGATCCCGATCCTGGCCGTCTCCCAGCTCAACCGAAACCTGGAGCAGCGGGAAGACAAACGGCCCCGTCTGGGTGACCTGCGCGAGTCGGGGTCGCTCGAACAGGACGCCGACATCGTCATGTTCATCTACCGCGACGAGTACTACAACGAGCACTCCGACCGGAAGGGAGTGGCCGAGGTGATCGTCGCCAAGCACCGTGCCGGCTCCACCGGCACAGTCGAGATGACGTTCATGCCCGAATACACCCGCTTCTCGGATCTGGGCCGGGACTAGCCCGGCCAGCGTCCCCGGTCTCACTCGGTTCCGTCGTGCTGCGTGCATTGCTAGCATTGACAGCATTGTTTGCTGGACCCTTGAGGTGATGACATGGCGACTCTCACTATCCGAGATCTCGACGACGCGGTCCGAAATGAGCTCAGAATCCGAGCGGCGAGGCATGGACGGTCGATGGAGGCTGAAGCGCGTGCCATCCTGAAGGCGGCGGTAGCCACCCCGCTCGAGCCAGGACAAGTCGGCACTCGGATCCACCAGCGATTCGCGGAACTCGGTGGCTTCGACGGGGAGGTGGTTGAGCGCGTCGAGCTCCCGCCGGTGCCGGAGCTCGACAGGTGATCGTTCTCGATACGAACGTCATCTCGGAGTTGATGCGAAATGCGCCACATCCTCCCGTGGTGACGTGGGTCGACTCCCAGATCGAGGGCGAGCTCTTCACGACTGCCGTGACGCTCGCCGAGCTGCTCTACGACATCGCCCGTCTACCCGTCGGCGACCGCAGGGCGAGCCTTTCCCAGGCGTTCCACGACATGGTCGCGATTGAGCTTGCCGGCCGTGTCCTGGCGTTCGACGACGTGGCGGCCGAGCACTACGCCGACATCGTCGTGACCCGCCAACAGAGGGAACGGCCGATCAGCATGGCGGACGCCCAGATCGCCGCCATCTGCCGTAGCCACGGTGCCGTGCTCGCCACACGCAACACGATCGACTTCGCCGGACTCGCCGTGGACCTCAGCGACCCGTGGGGTGCGTGAACTGGGCGCTGTGCCGGTCCCGAGCGATTCGGGCACCATGGAGGACGGTGTGTGTCGAGCCGATCCTCCGGTGGTTGACCCCGAGTGCCGTTAGCCTGCATCGATGGACCCCACTGACGACATCGTCGCGCGCCTGGGTGCCCGCAGACTGGAACTGACCGCCGAACTCGATCGCCTGACCGAGCCGCCCGAGGAGGGTGCCAGCGTGTCGTTCGGGAAACGGATCGGCGACGGAACCTCGGAGGCGGTGGAACGGCTGGCCACCACCGCCACCGCCCGTTCGATCTTCGCCTCGATCGAGGACATCGACCGGGCCCTCGCCAAGTTGGCCGACGGAAGCTACGGGACCTGCGATCGATGTGGCGGTGTCATCGCCGAGGAACGGCTCGAGTACCGCCCCGCCACCAGCGTGTGCGTGGCCTGCGCCTGAAACGCGAACGAGCGGCCCGGAGGCCGCTCGTTCTGTGTTCCACCTACCGGGCGGGGAGAGAGAGGTTCGGAGGAAGGGGGGACTCCGAGAGAGGTGGTAGGTGGTTCACGTTTTTGGTTGTACTTCTCTTATCGGCATTCCCCGTCGAGAGTTGAGAAGTCGGAGAAAAAAAGGTGGCGCCCACCCGGCGCCCTCAGCGGGTGAAATCGACGTGCGAGCGGCTGGCCGTAGGCCCGCGCTGACCCTGATACTTCGACCCGGCCTCGCCCGACCCGTACGGATGGTCGGCGGCGGTGGTCATCTGATAGAAGCTGATCTGGCCGATCTTCATGCCCGGATAGATGGCGATGGGCAGGTTGGCCACGTTCGACAACTCGAGCGTTAGGTAGCCATCGAATCCAGGGTCGACGAAGCCGGCCGTGGAATGGATCAGCAGCCCGAGGCGGCCCAGGCTGGACTTGCCTTCCAGCCTGGCCACCACATCGATGCCCAGTCGGACCCGTTCGAACGTCGATCCCAGTACGAACTCCCCGGGGTGCAGGATGAACGGTTCGCCCTGGGCGACCTCGATCAGCTTGGTGAGGTCCTCCTGCGGCTCGCGGGGGTCGATGTGGGGGTACTTGTGGTTCTCGAACACCCGGAAGGCGGAGTCGACGCGGAGGTCGACGCTCGACGGCTGTATGAAGGACTCCTCGAGGGGGTCGATCTCGATGCGCCCGTTGTCGAGGGCCTCTCTGATGCTGCGGTCCGAGAAGATCACACCTGCTCCGCTGGTCGAACCGGCGGCATGGTACCGATCGAGCCGATGGCTTGTGTCCGAACCCGGAACCCGCCATCCTGTCGGCCCATGAGCGACGGACCAGCACCCGGATGGTATCCGGCAGAGGGCGACCCGCCCGGCACGCACCGGTTCTGGAATGGTGTCGAATGGGTGGGCGGGCCCCGGCCGATGACGGTCGAACGGCCGTTGGTGCACGGACGTCGCATCGCCGACCCCGGCAAGCGGATCGGTGCGGCCATCATCGACGGCATCATCCTGGCGCTGTTCGCCATACCGGCGTTGCTCGCCGGTCTGCGGGATGTCGACTGGGATGCGGTGGCGGCCGGGGTGGCGGTGCCCGACATCGCCCTGACCGGTGGCTGGGTGCTGGTGATCGCCGTCTTCGCCTTCGCCTACAACGTGGCGGCAGTGGCGCTGTGGGGGGCGACCCCCGGCAAGCACCTCATGAAGATCGAGATCATCCGACAGAGCGACGGGGGAACTCCGCCGGGGTGGATGACTGCGTTCGTGCGTTACCTGCCCACGCTCGCCATCGCCCTCTTGAGCCAGGTTCTGCTGCTCGTCAGTCTCACCATGGCCAACCTCGTCAGCAACCTGTCGATCATCGTTCAGGTGGCGTCGCTGGTGCTCATCTTCAGCGATCGCACCCGTCGATCGGTCTACGACATGGTGGGCAAGACCAACGTGGTCGACCGGATCAGTTGAGCGCCACGACCGAGCCGTTGAGAACGGTGGCGAACGTGACCCACGCCAGATACGGCAGCATCAGCCACGCTGCTCGTCGGTCGACACGCCACACCGACACGACCGTGACCGCCAGCACGAACACCAGCACGACGATCTCGACGAGTGCCGCGGTCGGATCCTGAGCGCCGAAGAAGATCGGCGTCCACGCCGCGTTGAGCGCCAACTGGAGAGCGAACAGGGCGAGCGCAGTGGTTCGTTCCGGGCTCGGTCGGTGTCGCAGTATCAACCACAACGCCACGCCGATCAGGGCGTACAGCAAGGTCCACGCCGGTCCGAACACCCAATCGGGCGGGTTGAACGCCGGCTTCTCCAACCGGTCGTACCAGGAGTCGGCCGCCCGGTCGGTGAAGGCGAGCCCGAGCAGCCCGGCGAGCTGACAGACCGTGATCGATCCCAGCAACGCCACCACCGTATGACGGCGGGCGAACGGCGCGGTGTCGGTACGGGCTCGGTGCGGAGCTCGGTCATGGGCAGGAATTATCCGATGAGCGAACCAGGAAACGCGCGACGCTCAGATCGCCGGGATGGCGAGGATGGATGGAGCGGGTGAAGGGAATCGAACCCTCGTATCGAGCATGGGAAGCTCGTGTTCTGCCATTGAACTACACCCGCGGGTTGTCAACAGGTAGAAGGATACCGCGTCCTGTGAGGCGGCCGCACCTGAGGGGATGGCTCCAGAGTTGTAGTGGGGACTCCGGCCGGACCAGGTCTCGGAGGCGATTGCGGGCCGTCGGCGCGCGCAACCTCGACGTCTCGGAACCACGGCGAGGCGCTCCTCATGATCAGCTCGAGCCACTCGCGTTGGCCGGTGACTTCTGAGCGAGATCTGCGACCGCATCGGCGAACCCCTCGTGGACGCCCGTTATCGAGATGCGGTTTCCACAGAGCTGGGGGGTCACCCACAGCGCGCGAAGCGCCAGCACGCGAATTCCGAACAGCGCGATGAGGAGTGCAGCCGCTGCGACCGGGGAGACCGCCACGATGAAGATCGGCACGATCAGCGACAGCGCGGTGATCCGGGCGGCGAGGAAGTAGCGGCGAGCGAGGCGTTGTGAGGCTGGGATCCGGACTCGTCGCGCCTCAGAGGTTGCGAGCTGTGCCAAGATCCCGGCGGCCGGACCCAGCGCGAACGCCAACCACGACCAGGATGGCGAGCTGATCAACTCGTGGACCACGACGACCTCGGCTTCGGTGCCCGACCGGGCGCACACCATCGGCAGCTTCGAATCGATGTCGACAGTGATTCTCACGGTGAGACCTCAGCATACGGAGATGCGCTCGAGCGACCAGCCTATCGAAGGCTCGAATGGGATGAGACCCGGCCGGTAACGCTCGTGGAACGTTCCTGGATGTTCATATGGACATAGGAGCGTTCACAGAGTTCCTCGACGACACAGCTGGGACGCTCTATGATCATACGGACATGAGGTCGTCGAGAATACGTCGAGTTACATCGCAGCGGGCTCCCGTATGAGTAAAGGGACATACGCTCGCGACCTGGGGAAGGTGCTTCGGCAGCGCCGGAGGATGCTCGGTCTGACCCAGACCGAGGTGGCGGAGCTGGCAGGGACGACCCAGCGGACCGTTTCGGAGGCCGAGGCCGGGAGTGCATCCGGCTTCCACATCTATGCGTCCGTGGCGGACGTCCTCGGGCTCCAGATCGTGGCAATGCCAGCGGCAGATGATCGCAGGATGTCGAGTTGAGCCTGATCCCGACCGCCGCCGCAGTTGCTGCCGACGTGTACAAGGCGGGGGTCCACGCCGGTCAGCTGTGGAGAGTCGGTCAGACGGTGTCCTTCTCCTACCTCCCCGCATACTCCGGGCCAGCGGTCGCATTCACCTTGCCGGTGGGGTCCGAGCCGTGGACGGGCACCCGTTTGCCGCCGTTCTTCGCAGGGCTGCTCCCCGAAGGTCCGACCCGACTGCGGGATCTCGCTCGGGCGCTCCACGTTGCCGAAGAAGACGAGCTGGGGTTGTTGGCGATGATCGGTGCCGACACCATCGGCGACGTCCAGGTGGTGCCGGCGGCTCACGGGGTTCCAGCCACGGTGGTTGGCGATGACGTGGTGTTCAGGGACCTGGTCTTCTCCGACCTGTGCGCCATTCCAGAGAACGTGCTCGAACGATCGACGGTCCCGGGCGTTCAGCCGAAGCTCTCCTTTCAGTCGCGCTCTCTCGTCCACAGCGTCGCTTCCTTCACCATCCTCAAGTTCTCGCCTTCGGACTCCTGGCGGGCTGTACTGGAGAACGAGCTGACGTTTCTCCGACTTGCCGACCGATGTGGACTCGTGGCGGCCTGCGCCGAGCTGGTCGAGGACAGCGCCGGTGTCCCGGCACTGGCGGTGGCCCGTTTCGACCGATCGGTCCGCAACGGTCATGTCGTGCGACATGCCCAGGAGGACGGCACCCAGGTCCTCGGCATCTATCCGGGCGAGAAGTACGACCCGGATGCCCGAGACGTGGTCGGAGCGCTGGCCGAGATCTGCGCCGCGCCGAAGGTCGCGGCACGCGACCTGCTCCACCAGGTCATCTACTCCTACGTGATCGGGAACAACGATCTCCACGCCAAGAACCTCTCGGTCGGACAGGACCCCACGACCGGGCTGTGGATGCCGACTCCGGTCTACGACGTGCTCCACACGTGGCCGTACGAGGGAGATCACAGGTTCCATCCGGCGGTGAAGGACCACCTGTCCGACTCGGTGACCCGGAAGCACTGGTTGGCTCTCGGGGAAGACATGGGAGTGCCGAGTCGGGTGACCGAGCGACTGCTGGAAACCGTCGATGAGATGGTGTCCTCGTGGTTGGTTCAGGTCGACGGGTCCACACTGCCGATGCCGGAGAAGTGGTTGCGTGATCTTCGTCGCCGGATCGGCCGCAGACTTCGAGACGTCAGCTTCTGACAGCGGGTGTGGCCCGGCAACACCGCCGCGTCCAGTGCGATGCCCATCACGACCATGGGAAAGGCTCGGACAGCTGGAACCAGGTCTCGGGAAGATGCTGACCAGAAGATGCGGACCACAGGTGTCGTCTGAACCTCCCGGGTACCCGCGACCATCCCGGCGACCGACTCAGCGCGAACGCCAACCACGAACCGGCCTGGTTACCAGATCAGCTCGCGGACGACACCGTCCGCTTCGGGAGCGCATCCACCACGGCCGTGATGACGTCGTCGTGGGTCGTTCGGGGCCGGCCCGGCAGCTGGACCCGCGCCAGCTCCAAGGTGATCGAGGCACCTGGTGCAAGGAAGTACAGACTCTGAACCCGACTCAGCTGAGGCCGCTCGCGGGTGACCCTCACGAGTTTCGACACCGCGATCGATGTACCGGTTCGGTGGCAGATGATGGTGTCGGCATCGATAGACAAGACGGTTGGAGCAGCCTTCCGCTTGCGAGACTTGTTCACCTCGGCGATGACCAATGGTGCTGTCAGTAGTGCGATCACCACCATCAGGAGAGCGGGGTCGCCATCGATCCACAGTCCGGCCGCCAGGAGGAGCATGCCCGGGGGCACGGCCAGGTACAGCGCCATCTCGCGGTTCAAGCGTCCCGCGTTCGGCACCAACGACAGGGTGTCGCCGTGCAGGCCCCGGTCGCCCATTTCCTCGCATCGCTCCCAAACGTCGCCACGAGGGATTGCCATACCCCCGCGGTGCCGCACCGAGAAGATGCCGGGCAGGGCGAGGATCAAACCCAGCAGGCGGAGAGCGTCGCCCAGTTCCATCGGCCTGCGGTTTAACTCCCAGCGACAGCACGTCAAGCGCCTGACCCGCGACCGTCGCGTTCCGAGCTGCCGGCGGGGATCCGTCGTCCGGGCCCAGTCATCAGGTTTGACACCCAACCCCGTCGTTGTTTCCGTCGAAGCCGTGGGGGTCGGGTTCCAGAACCGCGAAGTCGTCGTAGGGGACGTCATCGCAGTTCAGGTCGGGCGGTGGTGGCGGGATGCACACGGTTGGATAGGAGGGGTCGCAACCACCGTCGGGTGGTGGGGGACTGGTCGTGGTGGTGGTACCGCCGTCGCCCGGGGCGGAACAGTCTCCGCTCCACAGGCCCAGACCGGCCGACCGGGCGGCGGCTTCGGCAACTTCGAGCACCGATGCGTAGGCGGTGTCGGGTGGGAACTCCACCGCCTCGGCCCACCCTCGCCGCACCATCTCCTCGTTCACCATCACCCCCTCGGCGTCGAACACATACCTGAGGAGACGGCCGAAGCGGTCCCGGTCGGACACGTCGATCTGGAGCCGCACGGTTCCACGCTCCACCAACGCCTCCAACGTCTCGGTCGCTTCCGCCGCACACGGTTCCCCGGTCTCGGCGGTGTCGATCCCGATCAACCGGAGCGGCTCGTTCACACCGTCGACCAGCACCCGGATGGTGTCGCCGTCGGTGATCGACACGACGTGGGCGGTGGTGGCCGGCAGCGGCGTTGTGACACTCAGACCGAGAGCCCGGGCCAGGAACGACGCCATCTCGGCCCGAGTGACCGGGTCTTCGGGGCAGAACCCGCTGGTGCTGCAGCCCCGGGTGACCCCGGAGGCGGCGAGAGCATCGATGTCGTCCTCGAACACCGAGCCGTCGTCGTCGTTGAAGGCGCCTTCGGGTGAGGGTGGAAGGCCGAAGGCCCGCACCAGGAACGCCGCCATCTGACCACGCGCCACCGCATCGTCCGGGCAGAACCGATCGTTGACGGGCGGGTTGCACCCCTTCGTCACCCCGGAGGCGGCCAGCGCCCCGATGTCGGCCGCGAACGGGGAGTCGCCGACGTCGCCGAACTGATCGGCCCCTCCGGCGCCGAGGTCGAGGGCCCGGACCAGAAAGGCCGCCATCTGGCCCCGCGTGATCGGGTCGTGCGGGCAGAACCGGTAGTTGCCGGGCGGGTTGCACCCCAGGGTGATGCCCTCGGCGGCCACCGCTTCGATGGCGCCCTCGTGGACGCTGCCGTCATCATCGGTGAACGAGCCTCCGGGAACCTGCTCGGCCGCCACCGCCGACGCGGCGGCCACCATCACAGCGGCGGTGAGCAAGCCGGCGATGGCTCGTAGCGAGCTCGTCGTCTTCGGCCGGGGCACCCGCTCAATGTACCCGGGGGCGCCATCCCGGGAACCCCCGCCGGAGCCATGCCGGGGGAGATGCGGACTCGTGCGGCCGGAGCAAGTCACATCCGGTACTCCGGGTCTTGACCGCGGGCCGGCCGTGCCGACGGGAGTGCTCGGAAGGAACCAAACATGGCAGAACACCCCACCATCACCGAACACCAGATCACCTACGCCGAGGCCGTCTCACTGGCCTGGATGCTCGATCTGGTGGCGACCCGATCCCGGGAGATGGGTTGTCCCGATGCCGCCGGAGGATTCGAGGCGTGCGCCACCACCTTCCGTCAGTCGGTCGCCTACTCACTCGACTCGATCGTCGAGATGACCGAATCGACCATTCGCAACCTGGCCGCCACCGTGATCACCGTGGGGGACCGACTCGCCGAGGAAGAGGATCACCAGGCCGGTCGCAGCGCGGCGTGGGCGCTCATCGCCGACGAGTTGTTCTACCGCGATGAACACGGCGCACGGCTGTCAGGATTCTTTGCCGAATGTCCCACACCCGAGCTGCTGCCCCGCTTCGTGCAGGCCACCGTGGCCGGGTTCCGATCCAAGCTCGACGGTGAGATCGAGGGACTGTTCGGCTGACGCCGCCCGATCCCGGTTCAGACGGGGTCGGCAAAGATCGACAGCGCGCCCCAGGTGGACATCAGCACGCCCACCAGGCTCAGGAACACCACTCGCCCGGTCCGGAACTCGCCTTCGGCGCCCTCGGGACGCTCACCCTTGCGGTGTTTCCACCAGGCGAACAGGTTCCCGCCGATCAACGCCAGGCCGAGACCGAGGGTCATCTCGGCGAACAGGGAATCGAGGCCAAGGATCTCGAACACGGAACAAACGGTAGCGTCTTCCCATGCGTCACTGTTACGTGCTGAGGGTCTTCACCCGGGGAACCACCGGCGGCAACAACCTGGGGGTGGTGACCGACGTCTCCGGGCTGTCCGACCGGGTGATGGCCGGGGTGGCGGCCGACCTCGGCTTCTCCGAGACGGTCTTCGTCGACTGGCGTGACGGTGGGGTACCCCGCACCCGCATCTTCACCCCCGCCGCCGAGCTGCCCTTCGCCGGCCACCCGCTGGTGGGAGCCGCCTGGGTGCTGAACATGCTCGGACCCGGCGGGGTCGACGCCATCGACTGCACGGTCGGCCGCTGCGCCATCACCATCACCGGCGATCGGGTCGCCATCACAGCCCCCCGGGCCGAACGCCCGGTTCGGGCATGCACCATCGAGCTCACCGAATGGGTCAACCCCACGGACGCGGTGACGGTGTCGATGCCGATCGACTATCACGTGATCGAGGCCCCGTCTCCCGACGTGGTCGCCGCGGTGCAGCCCCCACAGCTCCCGGGTGACGTGTACCTGTGGGCCCGCCACGGCGACGTCGTCAAGGCACGGTTCTTCGCCCCGGGGATGGGCATTGTCGAGGATCCGGCCACCGGGAGCGCCGCTGTCGCCCTCGCCACCGTCCTGGCCGCCCGGGGCGAGAGCCACGGCTCGCTTCGGATTCACCAGGGCGACGAGATCGGTGCCCCCTCCACGATCCATCTCGACTGGACACCGGCGGCGATCACCATCGGCGGCACCGTGGCCCGGGACGAGACCCGGGAGCTCGACGTCTGAGATGACCGGCGGTCAGCGGCCGTCGGTCCCGTAGACTGCCCGCCCATGTGTTCGTGTACCTGTCCGGTGGGCGGCTGACGTGGCCCACGCTTCCGCCCCAGCCTCCTCGGCGAACCTGGGCCCCGCCTTCGATGCCATGGCGGTGGCGGTAGAGCTGAGATGCAGGGTGGATGCGGTCACTGCCGATGGATGGTCGGTTCAGCACCTGGGCAGTGACGCCCCCGGCCCCGGCGCCGACGACGCCGTCCTCATCGCCGCCCGCTGCGCCGTCGGATTTGACCGACCGCTCTCGTTGAAGGTCGACAACCAGATCCCGCTCGGTCGGGGACTCGGGTCGTCATCTGCGGCGTTCGCCGCCGGGGCGCTGGCCGCATGGAGGGCGGTGGGAGAGGAGCATTCGGTGGAGCGGCTCTTCGAGCTGGTCGCCGAACTCGAAGGCCATCCCGACAACGCCGCCGCCGCCGTCTACGGCGGACTCGTGTTGGCAGCGGGGCCTGGCGTGCACCGGCTTCCCTGGAATCCGATGCTGCGACTGGTGGTGGCCGTCCCGTCCCGGCCATTCGCAACCAAGGAGGCTCGCCAGGTACTACCCAGCGCCTACCCGATGGACATGGTGGTCCGCTCCATAGCTCGCACCGCTGCACTGGTGGCGGGCATCATGACCGGCGACGGCGAAGTGTTGCGCTCCGCCGGAGGCGACGAACTCCACGAAGCCCCCAGGGGCCAGCTCCGCCCCGACAGCGCCGGGCTCATCTCGGCTGCCCTCTCCGCCGGAGCCTTCCACGCCTGCTGGTCGGGTGCGGGCCCTTCGGTGCTGGCGATGTGCCCCGCCGAGCACGTCCCGGCGGTCGCCACCGCCATGAACGAACGCATGGCCGGCGACGGCTACGTGCTCACCCCCGAGGTCGCCACCACCGGCGCAGTTTGACCCCCCGCCGGATACCGGCCATCCTGTGCATCTCTCCGGATCGATCATTGAGGTATTCGTATGGGGTCGCTGATCAAGAAGCGTCGCAAGAAGATGTCGAAGCACAAGTACCGCAAGCGCCTGAAAGCCAACCGCCACAAGCGCAAGTAGTTCAACGAATGTGGGCCCCGTCGATGGCGGGGCCCACATTCGTTGGCTTCTGGCTTCTGGCTTCTGGCTTGGAACGTCCGACGCAGCACGACACGCGTTCTGGCCAGTAGCCAGTAGCTACTTGCCCCTGAAAAAGTGGCTTCTCTCTCAGATCGCCACCGCCGCCGCCACGATTCCCAGGCTGGTGGCGAGGGTGAGTGCTTGCAGGATGCCGCCCATCTTCGGGGTCTGGTGGCTGCCGGCGAACTGGTGCCATCCGGCCAGGCCGGCGGCGAGGGCGACCAGACCCATCTTGACGGCCAGGGCCGGGCGGTCGATGAAGTCGATCGCCATCCAGCCACCGCTGAGCACCGCCACCCCCATTGCCGTCCACGACAGGCGACCGAACTGGCGGGCAACGGCTTGCAGCACGCTGCGTTCCACCCCCTGTGACCGCAGGGCGGCCACCACCGCTCCCAGCGTGATGAGACCCCCGACCCAGACCGCGGCTGCGATCAGGTGGACCGACTGCACGACCAACATGAGACCTCGACTTATGGACAACTGGAACAGGGGTGGCATCCTACCGGGAGGGCTGCAACGGCGTTCCGAAGGGGTGCGACCGAAGAGTGAGGGGGCTTCCCCCTATCCTCGACGGTGAGGGAGGACTGGTGACGGTTCGGTACGACATCATGGATCGGGTGGCGGTGATCACCATCGACCGTCCGGAACGACGCAACTCCGTCGACCTGGCGACAGCCGAGGCGCTGCTCGACGCATGGCGCCGCTTCGATGCCGATGCCGCTGCCGACGTCGCCGTGCTGTACGGGGCCGGGGGAACGTTCTCGGCAGGAGCCGACCTGAAGGCCTTCGATCTGGTCGACCGTCCCGAGGGGTACCTCGGATTCACCCGTCTCGAAGTCTCCAAGCCGACCATCGCCGCCGTCGAGGGATTCTGTGTGGCAGGCGGACTCGAGATGGCCCTGTGGTGTGACATCCGCGTCACCGGCCGCTCTGCCATGTTCGGGTGCTTCGAGCGTCGATTCGGTGTTCCGCTGGTCGACGGCGGAACCCAGCGGCTCCCCCGCATCGTCGGCCACGGCGTGGCCATGGAGATGATCCTCACCGGCCGCGTCGTCGACGCCGAAGAGGCCTACGCCATCGGCCTCTCCAACCTGGTCGTCGCCGACGGCAGCGCCCTGGAAGCTGCCATGCGTATCGGCCGTACCATCGCCGGGTTCCCCCAGGAGACCGTGCGTTCCGACCGCCGTGCCGTCCTGGAAGGCGCCGATCTTCCCATCGAACAGGGCCTGGCGGTCGAACGACGCTACGGCTCGCGCGTCATGGACACCGCCCGAGAGGGCGCCGAGCGGTTCGCCGCCGGGGAAGGGCGAGCAGGGCGTCGACTGCGGCCCGCCCCCGAACACCCCACCGCCCGACCCACCTGGTCGAACATCACGGCGCCAGTGGTGGGTGGCCCGCTCGAGTTGAGAGTCGACGACCGCACCGTGCCCATGCACGTCGCCCGCCCCGACGCCCCGGGCCGCGCCGTCCTCGTCATCCACGACCGGTGGGGATTCGACCATCACGCCCGCGCCGTCGCCGACCGGCTCGCCGAAGCAGGGTTCGTGGCGGCGGCGGTCGGCCTGGTGGATCCCACCGGCCACGGCAATATCGCCGACGCCGACAAGAAGATCGACACCCTCGAAGAAGACGAAACCGCCCGCATTCTCTCCGGCGCCGTTCAGATGCTCCGTTCGCTACCCGGCAGCTCCGGTCGGGTGGGCGTGGTCGGATTCGGCGTCGGCGGAGGACTGGCCATGTGGGTCGCCGCATCCGAGCCATCCCTCCGGGCCTGCGTCGCCTACGGCCCCACCAGCCCATGGTCGGGTGTCACCCCCGACTTCACCGCCCCCCACACCGCCTTCCTGGGCCACTACGGTGCCTTCGACGACCGCGCCTCTCCCCACACCGCCTACCAACTCGAGATGCGGCTCCGGGAAGTCGGCATCGACGCCACCTTCGAAACCTACCGCCGCGCCGGTTCCGAGTTCTACCGCAGCGATGACCCAGCCCGCTTCCACGAGCAAGCCACCGAACTTGCCTGGAGCCGAACGATTGGCTTCCTCGACCGAGCACTGTGATGCCCAGGGGGGACGACCCCCCTTCGACCCCCCGCCGGTGCTGGTCTTGCGTTCTTCGCGTGCTTGGCCGGGGGTGTGGAGGTTGGCGGGTGGCCCGGTTGCCCCGTTCCGACGGTGATCACGGTCAACAGTGAACGGTGAACGGCCCTCCGGGGAAACGCGTACGAGCGTGTTGCGTGTTGCGTCGGACGTCGGACGTTCCGAGCCAGCAGCCGAGTCTCTCTCTCTTCGGATCGGCGGGAAGCCGGCAGCCATTAGCTGGCAGCTTCTCCTCTCTCTGGAGGCTTCTGCCCGATCGGCTGTAGCCTGTGCCGCATGGATTCCGTGATCTGGGAAGAGCGGCCGGTGTTGAGGAACCCGGTGGCGCTGGTGGCCTTCGAGGGCTGGGGCGATGCCGGGGGAGCGTCGTCGATGGCCGTCGATCATCTGGTGGATCTGTTGGCCGGGTTCCGGTTCGCCCGCATCGATGCCGACGAGTTCTTCGACTTCCAGGTGCGGCGGCCTCATGTCGAGATCGGCGATGGGGGAACGCGCCAGATCGATTGGCCGGACATCTCGCTGTATGCCCTGACGGTTCCGGGTGCGGACCGCGACATCGTGGTGTTGACGGGCGATGAGCCGAGTGCCCGCTGGAAGCGGTTCTGCCGTGAGGTCGGGCAGGTGTTCGCCTCTGTCGGCGTGTCCGAGGTGGTGACGATGGGGGCATTCATCGGTCAGGTGCCGCACACGCTGCCGGTGCCGCTCATCGGGGTGGCGAGCAATCTGGATCTGTTGGAGGAGCACCAGTTGTTCCCGTCGGAGTACGAGGGACCAACCGGCATCATCGGGGTGCTCAACCAGGCGTTGTCCGAGCAGGCGTTCTCGGTGGTCAGCGTGTGGGCGGCGGTGCCGCACTATCTGTCGAACCAGGAGTATCCACCCGGTGGTCTGGCGTTGCTGGACAAGGCGTTGGAGATCTGCGAGATCACGCTCGACACCTCGGACCTGATGGTGGACGCGGTGGACTTCCGGGATCAGGTCGACCAGGCGGTGCAGGACTCGGACCTCAAGGAGTACATCGACGGGTTGGAGGCCGAGTCGCTCACCGGCGACGAGGACGTGGATCCCGCCGAGCGACTGGTCGAGGAGATCGAGAAGTTCCTCAACGACGGGTAGGGCTCCCGCTACCGCTCGAGGCCGTTGTGCGCCCGGACGTCGCGGTACCAGCGGGCGCTCGTCCGGAGGTACCTGCGCTGGCTCTCGAAGCCGACGCCGACGATGCCGAAGCGGTCCTGATAGCCCTTGGCCCATTCGAAGTTGTCGAGCAATGACCACACGAAGAAGCCGCCCAGTGGGACGCCGGCTTCGAGGGCGTGGTGGGCGGCACGGAAGTGGGCGGCGAGGAAGTACCGCCGCTCGCGGTCGTGGGCGGGGTCCTCTCCGAGGCTGAAGGCGGCACCGTTCTCAGTGACGTACAGCTCGATCGGCGGGTACTCCTCGACGATCCAGGTGAGGATCTGGGTGAGGCCGTCGGGATAGACCTCCTCGTTCATCGAGGTGACGGGGACTCCGGCGGGACGGGCATCACCGGCGGCCGACACCACCAAGCGGGTGTAGTAGTTGACGCCGAGAAAGGGGGACGTTCCTCCCGTTGATCGTCCGCCACTTCTTCTCGAACACCTTCAACGTGTTCCTGCTCCGTCAGTACTTCCTGACCATCCCCAAGGAACTCGACGAGGCCGCCACCATCGACGGAGCCGGCTCGTTCCGCACCCTGTGGTCGGTGCTGCTTCCCCAGATGCGGCCCGCCATCGTGGCGGTGTGTCTGTTCCATTTCTTCTTCGCCTGGAACGACTTCTTCGAGCCGATGATCTACCTGTCGACCCGGCGCGATCTGCAGCCGATCTCGGTTGGTCTGCAGGTGTTCAACTTGCTGTACGGCTCCCAGCCCCATCTGATCCAGTCGGGGGCGGTCATCGCCATCGCCCTGCCCCTGGTCATCTTCTTCTTCGCCCAGCGGGTGTTCCTGAAGGGGATCGACCTGTCGGGGGTGCAGAAGTGAGCGGGCGGTTCCCCGCCGACTTCCTGTGGGGTGTCGCCACCTCGGCCTGTCAGATCGAGGGGGGCGCCGACCTGGGCGGTCGCGGATCAACCTGATTCGCGCCTGGCCGGCCGACCCCGAATCGGAGCGCGATCGGGAGGCGGCCTCGGCAGCTGACGCCGTTCACAATCGGCTCTTCGCCGACGCTGTGCTGCTGGGCACGATCCCCCCGCCGATCCTCGCCGAACACGACAGGTTGGGCATCACCCATCTCATCGACCCGGCCGAACTGGCCGCCGGGTTCGTGAAGAGCGACTACCTCGGGGTGAACTACTACGACGTCAACAGATTCGGCCATGTCCCGGTAGTTCCGCGCCTGCAGCATGGCCGATTGCTCACGAGGCGGTGCTGGCCACTCCGCCCGGGCCGCGCAACGAGATGGACTGGGCCTGCGAGCCCCACGGCCTCACCTGGATGCTGGAGCGCATCGCCTCGGAGTACCCGCCCATCCCGATCATCATCTGTGAGAACGGCGTAGCGTTGCCCGATGAGGTCGGTGACGACGGCTCGGTCGACGACGGGAACGCATCCGGTTCCTCGAAGACCACATCGAGGCGGTGGCCACCGCCATCGACGGGGGCGTCGACGTGGGGGCTACATGGTGTGGTCGCTGCTCGACAAAGTCGAGTGGGCCCGTGGCTACTCCAAGAAGTACGGTCTGGTGAGGGTTGACCCCGACACCCTGGATCGCACCATCAAGGCAAGCGGCCGGTGGTACCGGGAGTTCATCGCCGCGCAACGCTCAATCGTGGGGGTGTCGGGTGGATGATCGATTCGTGCTGGGCGTCAACTACTGGCCGCGCCGGAAGGCGATGTACTGGTGGGACTCCTTCGATGCCTGGGAGGTGCGTGACGAATTCGACCTGATCGCCGACCTGGGCATGGACGTGGTCCGCATCTTCCTGCTGTGGGACGACTGGCAGCCGACCGCCTCAGCGGTCGATCGAAACCGGCTCCGAGATTTGGGGGTGGTGTGCGACGCCGCCGCCTCCCGCGGCCTCGGCCTCGACGTCACCTTCTTCACCGGTCACATGAGCGGCCCGAACTGGGCGCCCCGCTGGATGCTCGACCCCGTCGGATCACATCCCTCGCCCCACGTCCGCCAGGTGGTGAGCGGCGGCGACGTGGTCCAGGGCTCGTACCGGAACATGTACACCGACCCCGAGGTGATCGCTGCCTCCCGGCTGCTCGTCCGCACCGTGGTGGGGTCGTACCGCGACCACGACGCCGTGTGGATGTGGAACCTGGGCAACGAGCCCGACCTGTTCGCCCATCCTCCCAGCGCCGGAGCGGGGCGGGCCTGGGTGCGGAGCATGCGCGAGATGATCGGCGAGATCGACGACCACACCCCGGTGACCTGTGGCCTCCACACCGCCTCGCTGTTCGAGGACAACGGCTTCCGGGTGGACGATGTGTTCGCCGAGACCGACGTGGGGGTGATGCACGGCTACCCAATGTACGTGCCATGGGCGAAAGATCCCCTCGACGCCGACTTCGTGCCCTTCCTCTGTGAGCTCACCTCGGCGCTCTCGGGCAAACCCACCCTCGCCGAGGAGTGGGGCGGATGCACCGTCCCCGGAGCATCCGAGACGTGGGAGTGGAGTCCTACGGCGGCGATGCCCGATCCCAGTTCATGGCAGGCGAGCACACCTTCGCCGACTACGTGGGACAGGTCCTGCCCCGACTGGTCGCTGCCGGATCGACCGGCGCCATGTTGTGGTGCTTCGCCGACTACGCCGAAGAGCTCTGGGACCGCCCCCCCTGCGACCCCCACGGCGCCAAACACGAACGCCACTTCGGACTCGTCAGACCCGACGGCACCCCCAAACCCCACGCCGACGTGATCAAGACCTTCGCCGCCACCCGCCCCCACGTCCAACCCCTGCCCAACCGCCTGACCGTCGACCCCGACACCTACTACCAGGACCCCCACGGCAACGCCCGTCGCGCCTACGCCGAGTATCT
>JBHJOH010000052.1:0-16843 GCA_050329955.1 Acidimicrobiia bacterium
TGGCGTTTGGGTGAGTCGTCGGGGACGGTGGCGGTTGAGTTGGTGAATGGGATCAATGGCACCTACGCCGGTGGGGTGACGCTGGGCTGGGCCGGTCTGGTGGCCGGGTCGGACACGGCGGTCCGCTTCGATGGTGTCGATGACGTGGTGACCGTGCCCAACTCGACGTTCCTGAATCTCCGGACTCGGACAGCGCAGACAGTGGAGGCGTGGTTCTCTGTCACCGACACCTCAGCCAAGCAGGTCATCTACGACCAGGGCGGGACGTCGCGCGGTTTGAACATGTATGTGAGTGGTGGCCGGGCGTACGTGGGTGCGTGGAACACGGCGAATGATGCTTCGGCGGATACACCGTGGGCGTCGGGTCCGGCGTTCGTGTCGGCTCCGATCTCAGCGGACACCACGTATCACCTGGTGTTGGTGTACGACCAGCCGAATGGTCGCATCGAGGGCTTCCTCAACGGAGCTTCGATCGGCACGGTGACGGGGGTGGGCACATTGCATCAGGCGGCCGCTGCGAACGGGATCGGTGCGATGAACGATGGCACCAGGTTCCATGACTCGTCGAATGGTGGCAACGGGTTCCGGTTCGCCGGGACCATCGACGAGGTGGCCGTTTACAACAAGGTGCTGTCGGCCGCCACCATCGCCGCCCACCACGCCGCCGGCTGAGCCGGCGGGTCTTCGGAATCGGTCGAGCCCCGGGCCATGCCCGGGGCTCGATGGTGTTGCAAGCGGTTCCTCGGATCAGCCACATCGCGGTAGCCGGAGGTGTGCGAGGTTCAGAGCGGGCGCGATCCAATGCTCAGAGTGTCATTGGATCGTGAACCGTGCCGCATCCCGTAGAAGTCCCCACTCCCTGGCGATCGACCGGTGACAACACGATACGGAGCCAACCCTGAACCGGTCAATGGGTCGAAAGGTCTACTCCTTCGAACAGAGCGGAGAGCCCATCGTTGTCGAGGATGTCGATGTAGCGGTAGCCCGTCCGGACGAGACCCTGCGCCATCAGGTCCGCCAGTGCCCGGTTGATGGTCTGCCGGCCCACCCCCAGCAACGATGCCAGACACGACTGGGAGATCTCGACGCGGCCGTTCTCGTCGGAGGCGCTGATGAGAGCACCGGCCACCTGCTGGCGGGCGGTACGACCGAGGACCACGTCGAGGCGATCGTGGGCAGCTGCCAGGTTCACCATTGCCGAGCGCAGCCAACCGAGCGTCACCGCAGGGCGGGCGGCGAACACTTCGAGGAGTCGTTCCCGTTCGAACCAGTGGATCTCGGCGTAGGTGACCGAGCGGGCCGACGACAGATACGGCACACCCAGCACGACCGCGATGTCGCCCGCGAAACTGCCCGACTCCACCCTCAGGATGACCCTCTCGCGATCGGTGGTCCGATAGAGCTCCGCCACGCCCCTCACCACCAGATGGCAGTAGCGCGGCTCGTCGCCCTGGGCGTAGAGCATGTCACCGGGGCGGTACACGATGGTCTCACCGCAGGCGGCCACCGCCTCCAGGTCCTCTTCGCTCGGGCGAAACGAGGTGTCACCCGCCAAGGCCTCCGCCAGCGCGCCGCGCAATGCCTTGCTCTCGATCATCACAGTCCCTCCATCTCCGCCCGTTCGGCGGCCTGACCCCGCCCTTTCCGAGGCCCGCCGTCGCCTGTCAGTCTCCCAGACAGATACCCAACCGTCGCGCCGACACCACCCATGGGTGGTCGGTCGGCACCGTCTTGCGGTTGCCGGCGACCTCTTCCAGGGGAACCTGCACCGCCACGCCGTCGCGCGAGGCGATCATCACACCCCGAGTTCCCGCTGCCACCGCATCGGCGGCTGCCGTTCCCAACTGTGTCGCCAACACCCGGTCGGCAGGGGAGGGCGTTCCACCCCGTTGCACGTGGCCGAGGATCGTCACCCGGGCTTCCAGCCCCGTGAGAGACTCGAGCGAATCGGCCAGCTCCTCGGTGGAGCGGCGTTGCCCCAGGTGGAGTGCGTCGAGCGTCTCCTGGGCCCGATCGGCCGCGTCGTCGTCGTCGCCCTCCGTGATCGCCTTCAACTCGTCGTGGTGGCCGCGGACATCATCGGACATGGCCCCCTCTGCCACTGCCACGATCGAAAACGGTGAACCGCCCGCCTTGCGTTGCAGAATCGAATCGGCGATCGACTGCACCGAGTAGCCGATCTCGGGGATGAGAATGGCGTCCGCACCGCCCGCCAGGCCCGAGCCCAGGGTGAGCCAGCCGGTGTTGTGGCCCATCACCTCGGCAATCATGATCCGGTGGTGCGAGTGGGCGGTGGAGTGGAGCCGGTCGATCGCCTCGGTTGCGATCCCCAGCGCGGTGTCGAACCCGAAGGTGACGTCAGTGCCGAACACGTCGTTGTCGATCGTCTTCGGGAGTGTGATGACCGGAATGCCGACCTTGTGGAGACGAAGGGCGTTCTTCATCGTCCCCCCGCCGCCCAGGCACACCAGCGCCGTGAGGTCGTGCTGCTCGACGACCCGCTGAATCATCGGACGCATGTCGATGCGCTCGTGCTCCCCCATGTCGACCCGGTGCACCTTGATCCGGCTGGTGCCGAGGACCGTCCCGCCCTTGGTGAGGATCCCCGACAGGGCGTCGTCGTCCAACCGGACGAACCGATCCTGCATCAGGCCGAGGAACCCGTCACGGAATCCGATGACATGCATCCCGTACGTTCGCTGCGCCGCCTTCCCCACCGCTCGGATGGCTGCATTGAGGCCGGGCGAGTCTCCGCCCGCGGTCAAGATTCCGATAGTTTGTGGCATGGATGGTCGAGGATAGTGGGCGGCTGCTGGCTGCTGGCTGGGAACGTCCGACGTCCGACGCAACACGCAACACGCAGGAACGCGCTTTCTGGCTGGTAGCTCTGGTAGACCGGTAACTCCTACTTCATCCGCCTCGGAATCGCGTTCGCGTAGGTCTCTTTCGCGGTCTCGAGGGCTACGGCTGCTCTGATGCCGCCTTGTTCGAAGGCGATTTCGGTGCCTTCGAAGGTTCCGATCTGGGAGGCGGGGATGCCGACTTCCTGGGCGATGGCGGCGACCTGGCCGGCCAGTTCGGGCGGGATGGCGGCGAGGAAGCGGTGGGGGTCTTCGCAGAACAGGTGGCGCCAGTCGGTGAACGAGACTCGGGCTCCCACGTTGCCGGCGATGGCCATCTCGGCGACGGCGAGGGCGAGACCCCCGTCGCTGATGTCGTGGAGGGCCGGCACGGCGAGTTCGTTGACCAGCCGGGTCGCCATGGTGATGGCGGCCTTGGCCATGGTCGGGTCGGGGGCACTGGGGCGACCACCAACGTGGCCGAAGGTGACCTGTTCGAACGCCGACCCGGCCAGGTTGATCGCCCAGGTGGGGCCGAACGACCACAGCGTCATGCCTTCGGCGACGCGGTCGAGGCGGGGCGGGTTCGAGGGCATCGGCTCCACCATGCCGAGCAGGCCGACGATGGGCGTGGGGTAGATGTCGAGGCCGTCGGTCTCGTTGTAGAAGCTGACGTTGCCGCCCACCACCGGGATGCCCAGCGACTCGCATGCCTCAGAGATGCCTTCGATCGATTCCCGGAACTGCCACATCACCTCGGGCTTCTCGGGGTTGCCGAAGTTGAGGTTGTCGACCACCGCCAACGGGTGGGCGCCGGTCATGGCGACGTTGAGCGCCGCCTCGTACACGAGTCGGGCCGAGCCACGACGGGGGTCGAGGTAGCACAGTCGACCATTGCCGTCGGTTGAGACCGCCAGCGCCTTTTCGGTGCCCTGCACCCTCAGCAGGCTTCCGTCGTTGCCGGGCGGGACCACGGTGTTCAGGAACAGCATGTGGTCGTACTGTTCATACGCCCACGCCTTGGAGGCCAGGGACGGATCGTCGAGCAGCTTGACCAGGGATTCGGCGATGCCGGGCCGGGTCATGAAGGTGAGGGTCTTGGCCCACATGTCCTCCATCCAGTGCGGTTCCCCCAACGGGCGGTGGTAGAGCGGGGCGGCTTCCGACAGCGACGCCGCCGGCACCTCGGCCACCAGCTCGCCGTCGTGGAACACCCGGAGCGTCCCACCCTCCTTGACGGTGCCGACCACCGTGGCGTCGATCTCCCAATGAGCGGCCACCGCCAACACCTCGTCCACCTTGGTCGGTTCGACGAAGGCCATCATCCGCTCCTGGGACTCCGACATGAGCAGCTCGGGCGCGGTCATCCCCGATTCGCGGGTGTGAACCTTCGACAGGTCGAAGTCCATCCCCATTCCGGCCCGGGCGGCAGGCTCGGAGGTGGCGCACGACAATCCGGCCGCCCCCAGATCCTGGACACCCACCACCAGGCCCTTCTGGTACAGCTCGAGGCAGGCCTCGATCAGCTTCTTCTCCTCGAAGGGGTCACCCACCTGCACCGAAGGCCGTTTGGCCCCCGACTCCTCGTCGAAGGAGGCAGACGCCAGCACCGAAGCTCCACCGATACCGTCGCGGCCGGTGGCGTTGCCGAGCAGGACCGCGATCGAGCCGTCCGATCCGGCGGTGCCCAGCACCAGCTGCTCGTGTTGGAGCACACCCAGGCACATGACGTTGACGAGCGGATTGCCCGAGTAGCACTCGGCGAAGCTCACCTCACCGCCCACGGTGGGCACACCCACCGCGTTGCCGTACCCGGCGATCCCGGCCACCACCCCGTTGAACAGATAGCGGTTCTTGGGCTGGTCGAGCGGGCCGAAGCGGATCTGATCCCACAGGGCGATCGGGCGGGCGCCCATGGTGAAGACGTCGCGGAGGATCCCGCCGACCCCGGTGGCGGCACCCTGGTACGGCTCCACGAAGCTGGGATGGTTGTGGCTCTCGATGCGGAGTGCGGCCAGCCAGCCATCGCCGATGTCGACCACACCGGCGTTCTCGCCGGGGCCCACCACCACCCAGGGGGCTTCGGTGGGGAACCGTCGCAGGTGAACGCGCGACGACTTGTACGAGCAGTGTTCCGACCACATCACCGAGTACATGGCGAGCTCGGCGGTGCGCGGCTCGCGTCCCAGAATGTCGCACACGTTGCCGTATTCGTCGTCGGTCATGCCGAGCAACCGGTGCACGGCGCGAGTGTTGTGGTCGGCCTCGGGGACGAAGGCGTCCTCTTCGGGTGCCAGATCAGACATGGGCGACCCGCTTCGCCATCGAGGCCACGAAGCCGTCGAGCAGCACGATCCCGTCGGACGACCCGAGCACGTCCTCGATGGCCCGTTCCGGGTGGGGCATGATCCCCACCACGTTGCCGGCGGTGTTGGCGACGGCGGCGGCCCGATCCTGGGCTCCGTTGGGGTCGTCGACGTAGCGGACCACCACCCGGGCTGTCCCGCTCGGATCCACGAAGTTGCCCTCATAGGAGTTGAGCGGGATGCGGAGACGTTGGCCGGGCATGGCCGAGGCGGTGAGCACCGTGTCGGTGTCGACCACCTCGACGTCGACGAACCGGCAGATGAACGCCAGATCGCGGTTGGCGATGAGCGCACCGGGCAGCATGCCCGCTTCGCACAGCACCTGGAACCCGTTGCAGATCCCCACCACCGGGGCGCCGGCGTCGGCCATGCGGCCGACCTCGGCCATCACCGGCGAGAAGCGGGCGATGGCGCCGGTGCGGAGGTAGTCACCGTGAGCGAAACCGCCCGGGATGATGATCCCGTCCAGCCCGCTCAGGTCGGTGTCACGATGCCACACGAGCTCGGCTTCGGCGCCGAGGCTGCGCAGGGCGTGGACTGCGTCGTGCTCACAGTTGGAACCGGGGAAGACGACTACGCCGGCCCTCATCCGATCACCACTTCGTAGTCCTCGAGCACCGGATTGGCCAGGAGCTGCTCGCACATGGTGGTGACGGCGGAACGCACCTGCTCGGGGTCGTCACCGTCGACGTCGAGGTGGATGGTCCGATCGATGCGGACCGCGTTGACGCCGCTGTGGCCGAGATCGGCCAGCGCCCGCCGCACGGTGCTTCCC
This sequence comes from Acidimicrobiia bacterium, assembly GCA_050329955.1. GTDB lineage: Bacteria > Actinomycetota > Acidimicrobiia > Spongiisociales > ZC4RG35 > JAOUGY01. The sequence continues at coordinate 5,982 of JBHJOH010000052.1, forward strand.
TGCGGGTCGGAGATCTCCGGCCTCCGCGTGATGTTGACGGTCACCTTCATCTGCTTCCCTCCAGGTAGTGGGCGAAACTCGTTGACGTGATCAGCTCGTAGGCCTCGACATAGCGCTGCCGGGTCCCGGCAACCACCTCGGCCGGCAGTACCGGGGCGGGTGGCGCGTGGTCCCAGCCGGTGGAGTCGAGCCAACTCCGCACGTACTGCTTGTCGAAGCTGGGCATCTCCTGTCCCGGCGTCCACTGGTCGGCGGGCCAGTAGCGGGACGAGTCGGGGGTGAGGACCTCGTCGACCAGCGTGAGGGCGCCGTCGATGATGCCGAACTCGAACTTGGTGTCGGCCAGGATCACCCCGCGGGCGGCGGCGTGGGCGCGGGCCCGGGTGTAGATGTGGATCGACATCGCACGCGACTGCTCGTACAGCTGGTCACCGACGAGGCTGCGGGCCTCTGCCTCGGTGATGTTGAGGTCGTGGCCGGTGACGGCCTTGGTGGCGGGGGTGAACACCGGCTGGTCGAGGAGATCGCCCATCACCAGGCCCGACGGCAGATGTTCGGTGGTGGGCCCCCCGCCAGCGGCGTACTCACGCCACGACGAGCCGTACAGGTAACCCCGCACCACACATTCCATCGGGAGCACCTCCGCCCGACGCACCACCATCGAACGGCCCGCCAACTCCAGGCGGTCGCTCGCGGTCAGCTCGGCGATACCCGACAGGTCGGTGGTCGCCAGGTGGTTGGGCACGTCGAGCAGGTCGAAGAAGAAGAGCGACAACCCGGTCAGCACCCGCCCCTTGTCGGGGATGAGGGGTTGCAGGATCACGTCATAGGCCGAGATGCGGTCGGTGGCCACGAAGAGCAGGTGGTCGGAGTCCACCGCGTAGATCTCGCGAACCTTTCCGGAAGCCACGTGAGGGAGAGCCAGCACCGGACGTCAGATTAGTCAGAACGGGAGTGCGGGCCGGCAAGGAGAATGCAGGAGGCAGGAGGCCGGAAGCAGGAAGCCCGAACGGGCTGGGTGACTGGCGGATTGATGAGGAGCGCTGAGACGGCGGCCGAATTGGGCCACCGCTCGTCAAGCGCTTCAGGCTTGGCCTCCGGCTTCCGGCTTCCGGCTCCTATCTCAAGCCGCCCCGGCGTCTCCGGCACTGCACCACGAGCCGTTCATGTGGGTGAGGTGGGCCACGCGGAGCTCGGCTTCGATGTCGGTGGACATCTCGGGGCGGAACTCGTCGGCGACCTTCCATTGGAAGGGAGCCGTCTGCGGGAACATGGCGGAGTGGGCCTGGATGCCCAGCGGGATGAGGCGGATGCGTTGGTCGATCCAGGTGCGGTCCCAGGGGCCGTCCGCCAGGATCTCCTCGGCGGCACGGAACTCGTAGTAGATGGTGCGACGCAGGGCGTTGCCTTCGGTGGCGGGCGAGCCGTGCAGGATCATCACGTCGTGGAGGAGGACGTCACCGGGACCCATCTCGACCTCGACCGCTCCTGGCACGTTCCAGCCGTGGTCGTCGGCCACGGCGCACACGTCGTGCTTGGAGAGGTGCGACCCGGGCACCACCCACAACGCTCCGGCTCCCGACAGCGACTCGTCGAGGTAGAGGTCGAAGTTGAAGATGCGCCACTTCCGTGGGTGGACGGCGTCCTGATGCCAGGCGACGGCGGCACCGTCGCCCTCCTGCTTGAACACGAGCGACTCGTAGGTGGGTACGAAGTTGGGGCCGCACATGCTCTCGGCCACGCCCAGCACCTGGGGACTGCCGAGCAGCGCCAGAGATTCGGCCCGGCCCTTGTCGTGGACGTAGTCCACCCGCCACATGGTGGAGTGTCCGTCGCGCATGGCGAACTGGAAGTCGCCGGGGTTGGCGGGGTCGGCGCCCGAACCCAGGGAGATCCAGGAGTGGGCTGCGTCGGAGAGACGCTCCAGCATGTTCCCGGGGATGTGGTTGCGAAGGAGCAGATACCCGTTCTCGTCGTAGAAGGCGAGCTGATCGGGGGTCAGGTGGTGGTCGGTGCTCATGATGCGCTTTCGGGTCGTGTGTTCGGGCCGGGTGCGGTCAGGTCGTGCGGTAGTGGTGGCTCGGCAGTTCCCTGAGACGGCCGGCGGCGTCCTCGGGCGTCAGGTCCCGTTGCGCCTCGGCCAGCAGCTCGTAGCCCACCATGTGTTTGCGCACCGTCGCCGACCGCAGCAGCGGCGGATAGAAGTGGGCGTGCAGCTGCCAGGGGGCGGGGTCGGCGTCGTCGAAGGGGGCACCATGCCAGCCCATCGAGTACGGGAACGGATGCTCGAAAAGGTTGTCGTAGCGGGTGAGCAGCTGGGGAAGGATCGACGACAACGACGAGCGCTGGGCCTCGTCGAGGGCGCCGAGCCGGGCCACGGGGCGGCGCGGCACCAACAGCACCTCGAATGGCCACACCGCCCAGAACGGCACCACCGCCATCCAGTCGTCGTTCTCGACCACGATTCGATCCCCGCCCTTCTCCTGTTCGACGTAGTCGAGGAGCAGGGGTGAGCCATGGCGTTGGCGGTGGGCGCGCTGGGTGGCGTCCTCCCGGGCCGGAGTCACGGGGAGGGCGGTCCCCGCCCAGATCTGGCCGTGGGGGTGCGGGTTGGAGGCGCCCATCATCTCGCCCCGGTTCTCGAAGACCTGCACCCAGCGGTAGGAGCGACCCAGTTCCTCGCTCTGAGCGGCCCACAACTCGACGACGCCGCGCACCGAGGACGGGGTCATCCGTGCCAGCGTGATGTCGTGGCGGGGATCGAAGCAGATCACCCGGCAGGTGCCCGATTCGGTGTGGGCCCTCAGCAGCCCGTCGTCGATTCGGGCTTCCATCACGTCGGGTCGGAGGGCGGCGAAGTCATTGGTGAACACGTACGTCGACGGGTACCGGGGGTTGTGCTCACCGTTGGCCCGGGTGTTGCCCGGGCACAGGTAACAGGCCGGGTCGTGGCCCGGAAGCTCGTCGCTGGCAACGCGGTCGACGGCGCCCTGCCAGGGGCGCTTGGTGCGCCCGGCCGAGACCAGCACCCACTCGTCGGTCAACGGGTTGTGACGGCGATGTGCGCCCTCGATCATTCATTTGATCCCGGACGAGGCCACGTTCTCGACGAAGTAGCGCTGGGCGAAAGCGAACACCAGGAACGGCACCGTCACCGACAGGACGATGGCGGCGAACAGCAGGTTCGGTCCTTCCCCGGCCTGCCCACCGAGGGTGGAGAGGGCGATGGTGAATACGAAGTCGTCGGTGTTGGCGCCGTTGATCGAGACCAGCGGCCAGATGAACGAGTTCCAGGCGTACAGGAACATGAAGGTGGCGAGCGTGGCGATGGCCGGCCACGACAGCGGCACGAAGATGCCCCACAGGATCTTCCAACGCTTGGCGCCGTCGATGAAGGCAGCCTCCTCGAGATCCTTGGGGATGGACAGGAAGAACTGGCGCATCAGGAAGGTGCCGTAGGCGTTGAACAGGAACGGCCACACCAGCGATCCCAATGTGTTCACCCATCCCAGTGACACCATGAGCCGGAACAGCGGGATGATCAGCACCGTGAACGGGATCATGATCGACCCGATGTACCCGAGGAAGAGGGCGTCGCGTCCTCTGAACTTGAGCCGCGAGAAGGCGTACCCGCCCATGATCGACGTGAACAGCGTGCCGGCGACAACCAGGATCGTCACCAGGATGGTGTTGGTGAGGGCGCGGTCGACGTCGCGGAGGGCGATGATCTCGCTGAAGTTCTCCCACTGCGGTACCACGCCTTCGGCCAGGTTCTCCTGTTCGGCGACCCTCACCACCGCAAATGTCTCCTGGGTGGGGTCGTCGACGCCCACGAACCGGCCCACCGAGGTGCCACGTTGCAGCGCAAGCTCCCTGGTCTCCGAGCCCAACGGGATCGAGTAGACGGGAACCGTCTCTCCTTCCAAGGTGGCGGTACGTCCGGTGTCGGTGGCCCGGTCGAGCGGCCACGCCACGGTGTCGGTCGGGTTGTCGGGGTCGACGAACAGTCCGGCCTGAACGCCCTCCTCGGCCAGGATGACGTTGGTGGGGGTGCCGTCGACGGGCAGCGTGAACAGGGGTTCCTCCACGCCGTCGACCAGGGTGGTGACGGCGGCACGCGGCAGGATCTTGGGAGGGAACCGGAAGGTGTCCTCCGGCGTCTTGACGGCGGTGGCGACCATGTAGATGAAGGGGAACAGCATGCCGGCGGCGAACACGATCAGGACCGTGTAGGCGCCGCCGACGCCGAAGACGGTGCGGGCCTGCTTCGAACGCCGGTCCCTTCTGAGCTGGTCCGCCGGCGGGATGGATGGTGTGGTGCGTGCGGTAGTGGTCATGCTTTCAGGAATCCGTCCTCGCCCTGACGGCGGAAGTAGATGATGGTGATTCCGAAGATCAGGATGAACAACGCCCAGGCGACCGCCGATCCGTACCCGATCTCGAACTGCTGGAAGGCCTGCTGGTACAGGTAGATCACCGGAGTCAACGTCGAGTTGCCCGGTCCGGCAGGCGAAGACGGCGACTGGAGGATGAACGGCTCGTTGAAGACCTGCAACGCCAGGATGATGTCGGTTGCCACCACGAAGAACGTGGTCGGCTTGAGGAGCGGAACCGTGATGTGGCGGAAGCGGGTCCAGGCGTTTGCGCCGTCGATGTCGGCCGCCTCGTACAGCGAGCGGTCGATGCCCTGCATGCCGGCCAGGAACAGCACCGTGTCGAACCCGATCCGCTGCCACACGAACAGGATGATCACCGAGATCATCGCCACGTTGGGCGATGAGATCCACAGCGGTTGGGCCGCCACGAACCCGCTGCCGAAGATGCCGTTGACGACGGCGGTGACTTCGGCGATGAAGTAGTTCAGGTAGCCGACCGTGGCGTTGAACAGCTGCTTCCAGATCAGGGTCACACCAACCACCCCTGCGATCGAGGGGAGGAAGTAGATGGCCCGGAACACCCTGATGCCGGGCAGCTTCGAGTTCAGAAGCGCGGCCAGGAACAGGGCGGGGAGCACGGTGAGCGGCACCGCCACCAACCCGAACACCAGGATGTTGCGCAACGACGTCAGGAACAGTGAGTCGCTCAGGAGGTCCCGGTAGTTCTGGAGTCCGACGAACTCGGCCGGTTGCAGGCCGCTCCACTCGGTGAAGCTGATGAAGAGCGAGAAGACGAGCGGGCCGGCGAAGAAGGCGAGGAAGCCGAGGGCGTTCGGGGCGATGAAGAGCAAACCATCGAGGCTTTCGGCCTGACTGTGGTTGGTCCCGAACACCTCGGCGGCCCGGTCGGTGAACTGGATGCGGGCAAAGGCGGCGGCAGCGACGGCCACCAGGAGGACGGGTGCGATGGTGGGGTCGAAGAGTCGCGACGCCACAGTGGGGAGAGCCCCGACGAAACCCATCGACAGCACCATCACCACGGCCCCGGCGGCCATGATGTAGCGGCCCACCTTCTGCAGAGCCGGCCGACTCAGTCCGCCTCGCTCGGACCAGCCGGAGATGAGCCAGCCGACGACGATGACGGCCAGCCAGCCGATGTTCTGGTTGAAGCGGGCACCCACGGAATCGAGTCCGGTGAAGAACCCCATCCGGTTGAGTGCGATGAAGCCGACGATGGTGGCGGTGAGCAGGTCGGTGCTGAACCCGAGCAACCGGCCGAGGTGGCGGCGCTGCACCGTGTACCAGGCCGCCGCGCTGGCGCCGCCCAGCGCCAGGGCTATGCCCACCAGCAGGATGACGCGGTTGGTGCCTTCGATGGCGATACCGCGTTGGGTCACGAGGATGAAGGCGAGGCCGGCTGCGACCAGCACGCGCCACACGACAAGGGGTAGGTACCAGGTCGGAGTGCTCGACCTGGCGAGGGATGGAGGGTCGGTGGCCAGGCTTCCTGCCGTCATCTCGACGTCCTCTCGACGAAGGGTGGGAGCCCGGGGGTGGGGCGGCGTGCGCCGTCCCACCCCCAGTGTTCCTGTTGGATCAGCCCTCGAAGGCCGAAGCGGCCTCGGTGCAGATGTTGGCGGTGAAGTCGTCGATCGCACGGGCGCCACTGATGACGTCGCCGATCGCCGGTCCCTGAACCGCATCGAACTCGGGCCAGCTGCCCAGCCACAGCGGTCCCTCGGTGGTCGGGTTGTTGGCCAACCCGTTGAGGAACGCCTGGTTGTTGGCTGGCGGGGTGAAGCCGACGAAGGCGTCGAGCGCATCCTGGCCGATCCGGCTGGGGATGTTGGCACCCAGCTCGGAGATCTGAGCCTGCACCTCGGTGCTGGTCAGAGCGGCCACGAGCTCCCAGGCAGCCTCGGGGTTGGCCGTGTTGGCGTTCACCACGTAGGCGCCCCAGAACAGCCAGTTGCCCGGCCCGGCGGGACCTTCGGGAAGACCCACCACGTCCCAGTTGAAGTCCACGGTACGGATACCGGGGGTGGCCCAACGACCGTTCTGGAACATGCCGACCGTGCCGGCACGGAATGCCGGTTCCGGATCCTCGCCGAAGGGAATGGCCGAACCGCCGGCGTAGAGGTCACGCACGAAGGTCAGGCCGGCTGCTGCCTCGGCGGAGTCGAGCGCACAGGCGCCGCGATCCTCGCTGAAGAAGTTGCCGCCCGCCGAGTTGATCCAGGCGCCGTTCGGGCCCCACCAGTTCGACTGGCCGTAGCCCCTGATCTCGCCACCGATGGCGGCGATGCCCTCGGACACTTCCTTGAAGGTGTCCCAGGTCCACTCGCCGGCCGCTTCCAGTTCGAGCGGGTTGTCCACGCCGGCCTCGGCCACCAGGTCGAGGTTGACGTAGAGCCCGAAGGTCGACACGTCGCGGGGGAGGCCCCACAGGTTGTCGGCGGGCTGGCCGGTGGCCGGATCGGTGGTCAGGTGTCCCATCGGGCCGGGGTAGAAGTCGGCGTCGTTGTGTCCGGCGGCGGCGGCGAATTCACGCAGGTCGAGGATGGCCCCTTCCTGCACGAAGCGGGCGACGTCGGTTCCGGGGATCCAGAACACGTCGGGGGCGGTACCGGCCGACAGCGCCGTGAGGAGCTTGTCCTGGTAGCCGGAGCCCTCGTTGTCGCCGGGCTCGTAGGCGAGCGTGATGCCGTCGAGGGCCAGCCCGTCACCGATCGAACCGTACAGAGCGGCTTCTTCGGGGTTGTCGGGACGGGTCATCCAACGAAGCGTCACTCCCTCGGCCATGGCCTCGGTGGTCTCGGTCATCTCTGCGACCGTGGTCGCGGTCGTCTCGGCGGTGGTCTCGGCCGTCGTTTCGGCCGTGGTCTCCGCTGTTGTGTCTTCGGTGCCGGTCTCACCGCACGCCGCCACGATCATGGCGAGTGCGACGAGGAGCAGTGTCCATCGTGTTCTCACGGGGTTGGCTCCTTCCGTTTCCCTGTTCTCCCGTTGTTCCTCCCGGATCGCCGGGAAGAGTTCCTCCCGGTCACCCGGGAAGTCTTTGCTCAGACGGCCTCGATCTCGAGACCGGCCGATTCGAGTTGCTCGAGCAGCTCGGCGTTCGCTGTCGCCCCGGTGATGAGGCGGTCCACCTCATCGAGGTTGCAGATTCGGGCGACGCTGACCTCCCCGACCTTCGAGGAGTCGGCCACGGCGATGGTGCGCCGGGCGGCCTTCATCATCTGATGTTTCATCTCGGCCTCGGGCAGGTTCACATTGGTCACGCCCGCCTCGGTGTGGACGCCGTTGCATCCGAGGAAGAGGATGTCGGCGTTGAGCTGGTCGAGCACCAGCCCGGCGAAGGGCGAGACCAGCGAGTGCTGGAGTGGCCGGACGGTGCCGCCGGTCACGATCACGCTGAAGCGGGGCATGGCCGCCTCGAACTCGAGGGCGATGTTGAGACCGTTGGTCACCACCGCCACGTCGGTGAGCTCCTGGCGGGCCATGAGCGCCCTGGACACGGCGGTGGTGGTGGTGCCGACGTCCATGATCACGGTGTCGCCACTGCTCACGAGGGCGGCGGCGCGGCGTCCGATCGCCTCCTTCTCCTCGGCTCCGGTGGAGGCCACCTCTTCGAAGGGGCGCTCACGGCGCGGTGGGCGGGCATCGGGGATGGCCCCGCCGTGCACCCGGCGGACGTTGCCGCGTCGCTCCAGATGATCGAGGTCGGATCGAACGGTGACCTCCGAGATCCCGAAGGTGGAGGACAGATCGGTGACCCGGGTGAAGTCCCGAGTGCGAATCATCGTCAACATGCGCTCCCGGCGAAGTGCAGCCGGAACCGTTGTCGTCTCTCCCATATACTAGAACTTACGGTTGCTTTCGTTTGGTTGTCAACCGAAACAAAGAACTTTCGTTCGAAAGAACGATTGGTGGCCGGTTCGAGCGCGTTGGAAGAACATCGGGAGCGATGTCTTTCGGTTCCGGCCGGAACCTAGGGTCGGTGCACCTGGAAGCGCGTCTGGAGCGCTCCGTGTTCCTCGAACTCTTCCTCGACATCCATGCCGAGGACCTCGAGGAGACGCATGGATGCGGCATTGGCAGTCTGGGTGACGGCGATCACGCGGGAAGCATCGGTGTTGGCCCACGCCCAGGTCAGCACCCGGGTGACCGCCTCCCTGGCGTAGCCGTGACCCCAATGCTCTGGGAGGAGTTGATAGGACAGCTCCAACTCGCCCCGCTCGCGGTCCAGCAGGCAGGAACCCACGACTTCGCCGGTATCCGTCCGCGTCACCAGGAAGGAGCCCCACCGCTCGTCCAGGGGCCCCGACAGGGCAGCCCGGGCCCGGTCTTCGGGGACCGGCCCACCCAGATACCCGCGCACGGCCGGGTCGGTGAGCATGCGCACGATCACTTCCAGATCGTCGTCGGTGGGGACCCGCAGAACCAGGCGCTTCGTATCGAGAGGTTCATCGAGCCAGGGCATGCGAGGTAACCCTATCAACCACAGGTGTTCCCCACGAAGCGAACGCACGTACACTCCCGGAACCCGCATCCAGCCCACCAACGATCAGAGAGTCTCCATGCGATTTGGCGTCTGCTACTACCCGGAACAGTGGCCCGAGGGTCGCTGGCCCGTCGACATCGCCATGATGGCCGAGCTGGGATTGGACCTCGTGCGGATAGGCGAATTCGCCTGGTCGACGATCGAGCCCGAACGCGGGCGATTCGAATGGCACGTGGTCGACCGCATCATCGAGTTGGTCGGGGATGCGGGGATGGAGGTGGTGCTCGGCACGCCCAGCGCCACCCCGCCGGTGTGGCTCATGCTGGAGCGACCCGACGTGGTGGCGGTGGGACCTGACGGTCGCCGCCGCGCCTACGGCAGTCGTCGGCACACCTGCACCACGTCGGCCGCCTACCGGGAGGAGTCGGCCCGGATCGTGTCGACCCTGGTCGACCGCTACGGGTCGAATCCGCTCGTGACCGGCTGGCAGGTCGACAACGAGCCCGGAAACCACGACTCGGCCACCTGCTGGTGCGACGAGTGCCACGCAGCGTTCGCCTCCTGGCTGGAGCGGCGGTTCGGAACCATCGACGAGCTCAACCGGGCCTGGGGCACCGCCTTCTGGTCGCAGACCTATCCGACGTTCGACAGCGTCCGCCTGCCGGTCCCCACCATGACCGTGCACCATCCGGCCATTCGGCTCGCCCACGCCAAGTTCGCCTCCGACCAGAGCGTCGGGTTCTGCGCCGCCCAGTTCGACATCATTCGGGCGGGAACCCCCGACGGAGTGGAAATCACCACCAACCTGTACTGCGAGGACCTGGCAGTCGACGCCCGCGCCCTGGCCCGTCTCGGCGGCATCGCCTCGATGGACAACTATCCGCACGGGGTTGCCACCCCGCTCGACACCGCCTACTTGCTCGACCTGCATGCCCACGCCGCCGGTCCCGGCGGAAAGGCCTGGGTGATGGAACAGCAGGTGGGTCCGGTCAACTGGACTTCGGAGAACCCGCAGGTCCCTGACGGTCAGGTCCGACTGTGGCTGTGGCAGGCGGCGCTCCACGGCTACGACGCCGTCCTGTACTTCCGTTGGCGTGCCGCCCGTTTCGGCCAGGAGCAGTACCACTCGGGCATCCTGCGCCACGATGGCGAGCCCCGCCGGGTGGTCGACGAGTTAAAAACGACCATGGCCGAGATCCACGCCGCCGGAGATGTTGCGCCGAAGCCAACCGTGGCCCTGCTCCACTCCTACAAGGACGCCTGGGCGCTCGGCATCAACCCCCATCGGACTGGCCTCACCCACCGCAAGATCCTTCACGAGGCCTATGTCGCTGCCCGCCGGCTCGGCTTCGACGTGGCCATCGTCGACTCGACCCATGACCTCACCGGCTTCGAACTGGTGCTCGCTCCCAGTCTTCAGATCACCACCCCCGAGCGGGTGGCCGCACTGGAAGCAGCCCTCGACGCCGGCACCACCGTGATACTCGGAGCCCGCAGCCTGGTGATGGACCGCGAGAACGCCTGGACCGACCTCCCCCTCCCCGGCGGGCTGGCCCACCGGCTCGGAACCAGGGTGGTGAACACCCTCAGCCAGACCGGTCCCGTCACCGTCGACCCCTGGGGAACCACCGCCGGCTGGTGGACCGACGTCCTGGCAGAAGCCGACGACGTCGAAGTGCTCGCCCGCTACGGCGGCGGAACCTACCTCGACGGCCGCCCCGCCGCCGTCCGCAACGCCAACCTGATCTACGCCGGATTCAGCGACCGCCAGTCCTGGCTGGCCCTCCTCACCGAGCGCACCGGAGCCACCCCCATCCCCGAACACCAGGAACGCTTCACCCGCGGCGACCATGAGTGGCTGATCGACCACGAAGCGTTGAGCGTGGAGCACGCGTAACCCCCGACGGACCGCCACGAGCGGCGTGAACAGCTTTGTCCCTCTCGAGCTTGCGAGTGGGGGAAGGGGTCCCCGCCACGAAGGG
>JBHJOH010000053.1:0-58403 GCA_050329955.1 Acidimicrobiia bacterium
CAACGTGTCGTCACCGCTGATGGCATCGATGGCTTCGCCCAGGAGGAGGGGTTCCTCGACGGTGATCCACCCGGCCGGGCGGTCGGCTCGATGGCGGGCGATCCGTTGCGCCATCTCGGCATCTCCCGGCTGCGCGGTGGCGAGATAGTGGACCGGCGCCGCCGTCGCCGAGGCCAGACGCACCGCGGCCGACGACTTGCCGCTCCGGGCGCCGCCCGTCAGCAGCGTGAGCATCAGAAGTCGATGCCCTTCTTCGCGGCGATACCCGAGTCGTAGGCGTGCTTGATCTTCACCATCTCGGTGACGGTGTCGGCCAGGTCGATGAGCGGCTCGGGGGCGTCGCGACCGGTGACGATCACATTCACCTTCTCGGGCCTGGTGCGGATGGTCTCGATCACCTCGGCCGAATCGATCCAACCCCAGTTCATGGGATAGGTGATCTCGTCGAGGAGCACCAGGTCGTAGTCACCCGACCGGATCACATCCGCCGCGAAGCGCCATGCCTCCTGGGCGATGGCCTGCGACTCGGATATGTCGGTGGAGTCCCAGGTGAAACCGTCGCCGATCGCCCACCAGTCGACTCCGAGATCGCGTCCGATCTTCTCCTCGCCGACCTTCCAATCGCCCGACTTCAGGTACTGGATGACCGACACCTGCCAGCCTCTCGCCACCGCTCGGATCATCGTCCCGAACGCCGCCGTCGACTTGCCCTTACCGTCTCCGGTGTTGACGATCACGATCGAGGGCGCCCGAACCGAGCCCGGGTCGGGTCGTTCGACTGGTGGGGTGGAGACTCGGTCTTCGGCGCTCATGGGTGTCCAGTCATGGGAGGGCGGCCATGCTCGCACCTTCGGCGCCAAGTCGGGAATCGCGCACGGGGATCACGACCACGCCCCCCAGACCGTCGTCGAGCACCCGGACTGCCGCCCCGTAGTGTGCACGGATGGTGCCTTCGGTGAGCACCGAACGCGGGGATCCTTCGGCCACGATACGACCGTTGGCGATCATGATGAGCCGGTCACAGAACTGAGCCGCCAGCGTCAGATCGTGGAGGGTGGCGACCACCGTGAGCTCACATGACCGCCGGATGCCATCGACCAGATCCAGGACCTGCTGGGCATGGCCCACGTCCAACGCCGCCGTCGGCTCGTCGAGCAGCAGGATCGGCGACGCCTGAGCCAGCGCCCGGGCGAGAACGGCCCGCTGCAGCTCGCCTCCTGACAGGGCCGACAACCGCCGGCCGGACAGCTCCGTCAGGTCGAGCGACTCGATGGCGTTGGCAGCAGCTTCGAGGTCGCTCCGGCCCTCCACCGAGAAGTAGCCGAGATGGGGCGAACGCCCCAACAGGACGTAGTCGATGACCCGCATCTCGTGGGGTACCTCCGGCCGCTGCGGGAGCAACGCCACCTGCCGAGCCCGGGCAGCTCGGTCCATGGTGGCGAGGGGCCGGCCGCCGATCTCGACGTGTCCGGTGGCGGGGACCGCCCCCACCATGGCCTTGAGGATGGTGGTCTTGCCGGCGCCGTTGGGTCCGACGATTCCGACGAACTCACCCCGGGACACCGCCAGGTCGACGCCGGCCAACACGGTCCGTCCGCCCAGTGCCACCTGCACCCCACGCATCGACACGGTGCTCATACGACCCCCCGGGTGGTCCGCAGCACCAGCACGAAGAACGGCGCCCCCAGGAATGCGGTGACCACTCCGATCGGGAGTTCCGCCGGGCTCAGCACGGTCCGGGCCACCAGGTCGGCACCCACCATGAACGCTCCCCCGGCGATCGCCGCCAGCGGCAGCACCACCCGATAGCTGGAACCGGCCAGCAGGCGGACGGCGTGGGGCACGATGATGCCCACGAAGCCGATCAACCCTCCCACCGCTACCGCCGCCGCCGTTCCGAGGGTGGCGGCCGCCACCACCGCCAGCCGCACCCTGGTGATCGGCACTCCCAGTCCGGCCGCCTCCTCGTCGCCCAGTGCCAACACGTCGAGCAGCCGACGATGGAGGAGGATCACGATGGCACTCACCGTCACGTAAGGAAGGATGAGCAGCACCTCGCTCCACCCGTCGGTCGACAACCGCCCGAGGATCCACGAGAACACCTCCCGCACCGTCTCGGCGTTCCGTTGCTGGACGTAGGTCTGCAGGGCGGTCAGGAACGATGCCACCGCCACTCCCGCCAGGATGAGGCTGGTGGTCGAGCGGGTACGTACGGTCCGACCGAGCCCGTAGGTCATCAGCACCCCCACCACCGCACCCACGAAGGCGGCAACGGGTAGGAAACCGGATGCCCCCGACACGATGACGATGGTGGCCCCGAGTCCGGCACCCGCCGCCACCCCCAACAGGTACGGGTCGGCGAGGGGGTTGCGGAACACTCCCTGGAAGGATGCGCCGGCCAACGACAGCATGGCACCGACCAGGGCACCGAGCACCACCCTGGGAAAGCGCACCAGCCACAGGATGTCGAGCTGACGTTCGTCGAGGCCGCTGTCGATCGACACCCACGGCAGCCGATCGAGAGCCGCCAACATGGCCGCGCCCGGCCTGATCGCCGCCGGACCCGTCACGGCCGACGCCACCATGACCATGACTAGCAGCCCGATGGCGGCCAGCAGCCATGACGGGCGGATCCGGGTGGGGGCGGCGACAGGCCGGAGGGCGGTCACGTCGGGTTCTTCTCGTCGATCGCCCGGGAGATGCCGCGCAGGAACTCGACGATGCGCGGCCCCCACCGTGATGACACGTCGGTGTCGAAGACCACCACCGACTGACTGCGAACCGCCGAGAGCCCGGACCAGCCGGGGCGTTCCGCCACCGTTGCGGCGGTATCTCCACAGCAGTCGGTGATGAAGATGAAGTCCGGATCGGCCTCGATGATGAACTCCTCGGACAGCTGCGGGTATCCGAACGCCTGACCGTCGGCATCGGCCGGGTCGGCGATGTTCTCCAAGCCGAACAGCGAGTAGAGATACCCGATGAAGGTGGTGGAGGTGACCGTGTAGAAGGTCGAGTCGAGCTCGTGGTAGTACGTGAGCCCCGTGTCGGCCTGGTCGATCCCGGCGAGCAGGCTCTCGACCTCGGCCCGCATGTCGGCGGTCGTCTCGGCTGCCTGCCGGGCATGGCCGGTGGCGATACCGACCGTCTCGATCTGGCGGTAGACGTCGTCGAGCGATGTGACCTCGAAACCGGCCAACTGCAGGGTGGGGATGCCCAGACCGGTGAGTGCGCCCACCAGGCCGTCGATGTCGTCGGACAGAACCACCAGATCGGGGTCGTAGGCTGCGATCGCCTCCACGTTGGGCGTGAAGCCGGACAGGTCGGTGACGGGGGCCTCGGCCGGGAAGTAGGAATACTCGTCGACCGCCGCCACCTGATCACCCGCCCCGACCGCGAACAGCATCTCGGTACCGCTGGGAGAGATCGAGACGATCGTCTCCGGCCGTTCCTCGATGGTGACCTCGCCGTTGCTGGCGGAAACGGTCACCGGGAACTCCGTCTCCGCCACGACGACGGTCGTCGGGGCGGAAGTGGTCTCGGTCGTGGCGCCGGTGGAGGCGACCGTGGTATCGGTGGTGTCAGTGATGTCGGCAGTGTCAGTGGCGTCGGTGCCGGCCGAGCCCATACAGGCAGCCAGGGTGATGGCAAGCGCTGCCACCCAAGCGGTTTTTCTCATGACATCCTCCGTGTCAGGAGGATGAAGGGGTAGGTCGGCAGCTCCCTGTGCCGACGAACGGAACCTTCACCTCGAGGTTTGTTCGTCACCACCACGGAAGGCGACCTGGCTCATCCGCCGAAGCGGCTTCACAGTTGCGGGACAGCACCGGGTTCACACCGGACTTCGCTGCCGTGGCGGTCGGCCGCAATCGGCGGCCGGGGCGGAGGTTAGCGCATGGGAAGGTCGACGGGCCGAGACGCGGAGGGCAGAGGAAGGCGGAGGACGGAAGCCAGAAGCCCGAGGCCGGAGGCCCGAGGCCCGAGGCCCGAGGCCCCGGTATCGTCAGTCGATGACATCGCCTTCCATTCCCGCTACCGCTCTCGCCGACGAGTTCGTTGGGTTCCGCCTGGAAACGGAGCACGACTGGGCCTTGTGGGCTGGTGACCTCACCTATCTCGAGCGCTGGCCGGATCTGTCGGATGCGGGGCTCGCCGAGAGGCTCGAACGCCTCGAGTCGTTCTCCGAGCGCGCCGGGGTGCTGGCGCCTGAGAACCCACAGGATGCGCTGTTGCTCGAGACGATCGTGTTCACCGGTCGGTCGCAGGCGGCGCAGCTCCGTTGGCAACCGGAACTGGAGTGGGTGAACCATGCCACCGGGATCGTGCCTCAGATCTACACGTTCCTGCCCCGCTATCCGTTGGTGACCGCCGAACACGGCGAGCGCTACCTCGAAAAGCTGCGAGCGCTCCCGTTGTTCGTCGAGCAATGGACCGAGCGGCTGCGGGCGAGCGAAGTTGCCCCGATCGGCCATCTCGTGTCTTCGACGATCGCCACCGTCGACCGGCACCTGGCCGGCCGGTTGTCGTCGGGGCCGCTCGGTCGACAGCCGGCACCCGCGGGGATCGACGCTTTCGATACCGAGGACTGGGAGCGATCCGTCCACGGACTGCTCGACACCGTGGTGGCGTCCGCACTCGACCGGCTCAGCTCGGTCCTCCGGGAACACACCGCATCGATCGCTCGCCCTGACGACCGGCCGGGACTGGCGTATCTCGCCGGCGGCCGCGACCACTACGAGCGGCTGGTGTGGGCGCACACAACGATCGACGTGTCGGCCGAGGACGTACACCGCATCGGGCTGGAGCAGGTGGCACGGCTCGATGACGAGTACCGGTCGATCGCAGGACCGCTGATCGGTACGGACGACGTCGCCGCCATCTACCGGGCGCTCCGCAACGACCCGGCCCTGCACTACACCGACGTCGACACCCTGGTGGCCGATGCGTCGGCAGCGCTCGCCAAGGCGACCGCCGCCGTGGCCGACTGGTTCGGGGTATTGCCCCATGCCCCCTGCACCGCCAACGCCATCGAGCAGGGCGCCCTCGCCTTCTACTCCCGTCCGGCGGCCGACGGCTCCAAGCCGGGCCGGTTCTTCTTCAACACGGCCGACCCGTCGATGTGGGGAACCTTCCAGCTCGAGGCCGTCACCTACCACGAAGGGGTGCCGGGCCATCACCTCCAGTTGGCCATCGCCCAGGAGGACACCACCCTGCACCCGTTGCTCGCCGACTACTACGTGGCGGCCTACAACGAGGGATGGGGGCTGTACACCGAGCGCCTGGCCGACGAAATGGGCCTCTACTCATCGGAACTCGACCGGGTGGGGATGCTCTCGGCGGACTCGATGCGCGCCTGCCGACTGGTGGTGGACACCGGCAT
Organism: Acidimicrobiia bacterium; assembly: GCA_050329955.1. Lineage (GTDB taxonomy): Bacteria > Actinomycetota > Acidimicrobiia > Spongiisociales > ZC4RG35 > JAOUGY01. Next base: position 5,378 of record JBHJOH010000053.1, read on the forward strand.
GCATGCGCTGGGTTGGTCACGCCGGGAGGCCATCGACTACATGCTCGCCAACTCCCCGATGACCGAAACCCAGGTGGTCGGCGAGATCGACCGTTACATCGGTCACCCCGGGCAGGCTCTGGGCTACATGATGGGACGCCTCGAGATCGAGCGGATGCGAGCCGGCGCCGAGGCGAAGCTCGGCGACCGGTTCGACATCAGGTCCTTCCACGATGCGGTGCTGTCAACGGGTTCGGTGCCGATTTCGACCTTGCAACGGGTGGTCGACCACTGGGCCGGTAGCTGACGCCGGGCTGCTGCTCAGCCTGCGCCGAGCGTCGCTTCCACCTGAAGGGTCTCTTCACCGCGGATGAAGGTGAGCGTCACCGACTCGCCGGCCTGGAATCCCCGAATCTCGGCGGCGAGATCGGCGATGCCCGTCACCGACTTGTCGTTCACCGCCACCACGACGTCACCGGCCCGCAGGCCGGCCTCCTGGGCGGCCGATCCCGGGGTGATGTCACCCACAACGGCTCCGGGCACCTCGCCCACGCCGGCATCGTCGCCGCTGATGCCCAGCAGGCCGGGGACGAACTGCCCGCCCTCCACCAGTGTGGTGGCGACCCGGAAGGCACGATCGATGGGGACGGCGAAGCCCACGCCGTCGTTGGCACCGGACTCCGAGTAGATGGAGACGTTGATTCCGATCACCCTACCGACCCGGTCGACCAGCGCTCCACCGGAGTTGCCCGGATTTATGGAGGCATCGGTCTGGATCATGTTCACCAGTTTGCCCTGGTTGTTGTCGAGCGGACGGTCGACGGCGCTGACGATTCCCGAGGTGACGGTGGCGTCGAGACCCCACGGGCTTCCCACCGCAATTGCCAGCTGGCCGGGGCGGAGCGGTTCACCCACGGCGAGCGCCGCCGCCCGCAGGTCGACACGATCGACCTCCAACACGGCGATGTCGTTGCCGCTGTCGGATCCAATCACCTCAGCCGGGATCACGGTCCCGTCGTTGAGACGGATGAGGAGAGAGGCTGCGCCATCGACGACATGGGCGGCGGTCAGGATCATCCCATCCGGGTCGTAGATGACACCGCTACCCACGCCGGCCGGGAACCCGGAGGCATCGAGCACCTCGATCTGCACCATCGAAGGCAGCACCGCGGCGGCGATGTCGGCGATCGGTTCGTCGCCCGTTGCGATGGGAGGGGCGGTGACGACCGGAGGGGCAGGGATGTCGATCGGATCGATCACCACCGGAGCCAACGTGGTCACCGTCGTCGACGACGTGGGGACGACCTCGATCGCGGTCGGCTCGATACCGACCAGCGGCTCTGAGGACACCACCCAGCCGATACCCACGCCCGAAACGAACAGCACCATTGCCGCCAGCAACGACAGAAACACCCGTCCCTTCGGACGCTCACGGGAGGCTGTGGTGTCTTCCAACATGGGTGACTGGTACATGACTCCCCTGTCAACAACTCGAGGACGAATCCGATTCCATCCCCATCAGTATCGGACAATCGCTAAATCACCGGTAAAGCAGACATGGGAGGATGGTCGGATCCGGTGCCCGCCCCCAGCGGAATCCACATGGCAACCACCGCTCCCCCACCCTTGCGCTTGACCGCGTCCAGCACGCCACCGTGCAGACGACAGATCTCGCGCACGATGGCCAGCCCGAGATGGCCACGAACGGCTCGCTCGCCACGGACGATGGCCGGATCCACGCCGGGACCGCGATCGAAGATGGCCACGAAGCCCCAGTCCTCGACCCTGCCGCTGACGACGGTGACCTGGGCGCCCTGCTCGGAGACATTGACGGCATTGTCGATCAGGTTGCCGACCGCCCGGCCGAGGGCGGTTCGGTCGCCGAGAACCAGGGCGGGTTGGGCCATGACTGCGAGCGAGGCGCCGGCTTCGGAGGCGCGAGCACCCAGATCCTCGGCGGACTGCCGGACCAGGACGGCCAGGTCGACGTTCACCAGCGTTGGTGCTCCCGCTTCCATGCGGGCGGCCGCCAACAGGTCGTCGATCATCGCCGTCATCCGCTCGGTGGCGCGGAGGGCGATCGCCCCGGTTGCCCGCCAGTCCTGAACGTTCACGTCCGGATCACTCATGGTGACGTCGAGGTTCGATCGGATGATCGCCAGCGGCGTCCTGAGGTCGTGGGAGGTCTGGGCGAGGAAATCCTTCTGGCTCCGGAAGGCGTGATCGAGCCGGTCGAGCATCGAGTCGAACGTTCCCGCCATTCGTGTCAGCTCGTCGTCGGGGCCTTCCAGGGCGATACGGCGACTCAGGTCGGTGGCCTCGATCTCCTGGGCCACCTGCGTGATGGTGTCGACCGGCCCCAGGGCCCGGGCGGCCACGAACCACCCCACCACCAGACTCGCCACGAACAGCGCTATCAGGACCACCAGGATGATAAAGGCGACCTGGTTGAGGATCTCCTCCCGGACGAAGCTCTCGAACGTCCGGTACTCGTTCTCACCGAGCTTGAGCACGAAGTCGCCCACCGGAACGCCCACCACCACCCGTTCCGTGAGGCTGCGGATCTCGGTGAGGACCGCCAGGTAGATGAGGCCGAGCATGAGGCCGCCCACGCCGAAAACCACCCCGGAGGTCATGCCGGAAAGGCGGAACCGCAACGACTTGGTGACGGGAGGCAGATTCATGGCGCCCCAACGCTATCCGGCGATCGGTAAGGAGGGGGTAAACAAGCCTCAGCCGGGTGAGCGCACGACGTAACCACGTCCAGCCACCGTTTCGATCACCTGGGGCTCACCGAGCTTCTTTCGTAGGTTCGAGATCGTGACCCGGACCGTGTTGGTGAACGGGTCGGCCATCTCGTCCCACACGTGCTCGAGCAGCGTCTCCTGGCTCAACACCTCATCGGGATGGCGCAGGAAGTACTCGAGAAGGGCGAACTCCTTCACCGTGAGCGACAACGCCACCCCGGCCCGCGAAGCCACGAACTTCACCGGGTCGAGCTCGATGTCGGCGAGCACCAGCACAGGGGGGGCGTCGTCGTCACGGCGCAGCAACGCCCGCACCCGTGCCTCGAGTTCTGCGAAGGCAAACGGCTTGACCAGGTAGTCGTCGGCACCCGCATCCAGTCCGGCAACGCGGTCCTCGATGGAGTCCCGGGCCGTGAGCATGAGTATCCGGGGCCGGAGCGGCCCCAGGACCTCCAGGTCGCCGGAAGACAACCGGCGGGCGATGTCGAGCCCCGACCCGTCGGGAAGGTTCCAGTCGAGCACGGCCAAGTCATACTCGCCGGCCGTGAGCCGCAGCTCTGCCTCGACCACCGATCCGGCCACATCGACTGCATGCCCCCGTCGCCGCAGCCCACGAGCCACCGCGTCGGCTAGATCGACTTCGTCCTCGACAACGAGCAAGCGCATCAGCGAGAGGATAAGCGGCGGGAAGGTAGGTCAGCAGCAGGATGCCTTCTCGCTGGGGCAGGTGAGGGGCGAGAAGCGAGGGGCAGTAGGGCTGCTGGCTCCTGGCCGGTAGGGAGGAACGTCGCAAGTCGCAAGTCGCAGGTAGCCAGAAGCCAGAAGCCAGAAGCCAGCAGCAAGCAGCCAGCCTCACCGCTTCACTGTCGCCGCGCTCGGCCGACAGGTCTCTCATGCCCGAAACGATCATCGTTCGTGAGTTCGACAGCTTCCGCACCTACAGCGGGTGGGTGATCAACCGGACCGCCGACACCGTGGTGGTGGCCGTGATCTCCGGGGCGACCGGAGAGCCGGTGGCCACGCTCATCCCGGCGGCGGCGATCGTTGCCGAGGTGCTTGCGGCGGCGTGACTCCGCCCTGCCGGTCGCGATAGTCGGCACCCGCTCTCTCCCGATCTCCGCCTAGCCTGACCACATGCTCCCGGGCCCGCGTTGATCGTCCGAAACCGCACCGACCTTCCCGCCGACCTGTACCCGCACGACCCGTGGGTGCTGGCCGAGGAGGCGTTCGCACCCCGCTTCAGCTATCTCACCGAGACGATTTTCGCCCTGTCGAATGGGCGGTTGGGGATCAGGGCGACGCTCGACGAGGGCGAGCCCGCCCACGCCCACGGAACCTTCATCAACGGGTTCCACGAGACCTGGCAGATCGTGCATCCCGAGAACGCCTATGGCTACGCCAAGGTGGGCCAGACCATTGTCAACGTGCCCGACGCCACCGTCGTGGACATCGAGATCGACGGGAAGCGGCTGGCACCGGAGGCATCACACCGGTTCCGCCGTTGGCTCGACTTCCGCACCGGGATCCTGGAGAGAGTGACCTCGTGGACGACGACCTCGGGCATCGGCGTCGCCGTGTGGAGCAGGCGGCTGGTGTCCCTGGCCCACCCCGACACCGCCTCGTTCTGGTTCAGAATCGAAGTCGACCGGGATTGCGACCTCCGGATGACCTCCCGTGTGGTGAACCGCCAGGACACAAACCGACGGGACTTGCCCGAGGATGACCCACGTCTTTCGGCCAGCCTGCCCCACCGCGTGTTCGAGCCTCGGGCTGCCACGGTGGATGGACCGAGGATGGTGCAGTCGTGGATCACCGCCCGCTCGAGGATGGGGCTGGTGGTGGCCATCGACCACCAACTCGAGGGCGCCGAGGCAACGGTCACCCATCGCCGCGACGTCAACGACTTCGCATTCGAGTTTGCCACCACCGCCCGGGCGGGTGAGGCGATCACCCTCACCAAGCACGCCGTATACGTCCAGTCCGAGTCCGAGCCCGGCCCGATGGAACGCGCCCGGGCCGAGGACGACCTCGACGCCGCGCTAGGGCTCGGGTTCGATGGTCTCGCAGCCGCCCAACGGCTCGCCCTGGAGCGGTTCTGGGCGGAAGCCGACATCGAAGTGGAGGCCGGCGCCGAAGTGCAACGCGCCATCCGATGGACTCTGTTCCAGCTCCTTCAGGCGTCGGCCAACCTCGACGGACTGTCCATCCCCGCCAAGGGTCTCACCGGGCAGGCGTACGACGGCCACTACTTCTGGGACACCGAGATCTACGTGCTCCCCTTCCTCGCCTACACCCGACCGAAGCTGGCGGCGGAGATCCTGAGGTTCCGGTACGGGCTCCTTCCGGCTGCTCGCCACCGAGCCTCCGAGATGGCACTCCATGGCGCCCTCTTCCCCTGGAGGACCATCACCGGTGACGAGGCCTCCGCCTACTTCCTGGCGGGGACGGCGCAATACCACATCAACGCTGACATCGTCTATGCCCTTCGCAAGTACGTCGAGGTGACCGGCGACACCGACCTGCTGTGGGACATCGGGGTCGAACTGGCGGTCGAAACCGCCCGAATGTGGTTCGATCTCGGCTTTTACCGCAGTGGCCGCTTCCACATCCACGGGGTCACGGGACCCGACGAGTACACCGCCCTCGTCGACGACAACGCCTACACCAACGCCATGGCACGTATGAATCTTCGGTTTGCGGCCCAGGCGGTCGACCGGATGCGCCAGGAGGTGCCCGAACGCCGCGCACGCCTCGCTTCGCTGCTCGGACTGACCGAAGACGAGGTGGTGGCGTGGAGACTGGCGGGCGACGCCATGTTCATCCCGCACGACATGGATCTCGGGATCACTCCCCAGGACGTGAACTTCCTCACCAAGGAACCCTGGGACTTCGAGGGCACGCCGGCGTCGCAGTACCCCCTGCTGCTCCACTTTCATCCCCTCGTGATCTACCGGTTCCAGGTTCTCAAGCAGGCGGACGTTGTCCTGGCCGATTTCCTGTTGGGCGACGAATTCTCGCCTGAACTGAAACGGTCGAACTTCGAGTACTACGACCCGATCACCACCGGCGACTCGTCCCTGTCGGCATGCGTCCAGTCGATCATGGCGGCCGAGATCGGCTTCGACGAGGCCGCCTCCGCCCACTTCCAGCATGCGCTGTTCATGGACCTGGCCGATCTGGCGGGCAACACCACCGACGGCGTGCACATGGCATCCGCAGGCGGCGTGTGGATGGCGCTCGTATTCGGGTTCGCCGGAGTCCGCGACCACGGTGGCGCGATCAGCATCGACCCGCGGTTACCCGCCACCTGGGGACGGCTGCGGTTCCGACTGGCGGTCCAGGGTCGCCGCCTCACCGTCGACGTCACCACGACGAGCACGCGGGTCGAGGTGGTGGGAGAACCGCTCAGGGTCAGGGTCAACGGCACTGCGGTGGTGGTCGACCAGGACACCGCGGTCGAGATCGACAACCCCAGAAGCGGGTGACGGGAACGTCAGGGTGTCGAGGTCTCCGGTTGCAGCGCCGAATCACCCGAGGACACCGTCAGACGGATCAGTTGACGCTGATCGTCGTACTCCAGAGCGTAGGTCACGCCGTTGCGGGAGGTGGAGCCGCCGAGACCTTCGACCACCGGGTTGCCCACGTCGAGCCCCATGTCGAGGAGAATCGAACTCAGCTCGGGCCCGGTGGCTTCCGGCTCGGCGACGTTGATCGCCACCCCGAACGCCTGGATCCCGAGTTGGTCGTCCTGTGGATCGCCCAACGGGTCGACGACCACTGTGTACGAGTCGATGAGGCCGCCGTCGCCCACCATGCCTTCCAATCCCAGGTAGCGGGTGAACCCGAGGCCGAACGCCCCAACGGCCGGAGCGTCTTCGATGACCAGACTGTCGGTCACGCGTGAACCTGTGTCATTCCAGCGATCGACGAACCCGGCCGAGTCGAGTTCGAAGACGGGACGCGAGTCCACCACCTCGATGCCGCCCGTGGTTGTCTCGTCCTCGGGCACTGTGGTGGATGGCGCCACGGTGCCGCCGGCCGGGATGGTGGTTGCAGGTACCTCCACCTCGGCTTCGGCCTGCACCCGGTCGACCAGGAAACCGATCACGGTCGGGGTGATGAGGACGAACCCGGCCACGATCGAGAAGATGACCAATCCGATGGTGATCCTCTTGACGAGTGCCGGGGTGAACCGGACCACTTTCGACCCCGACCGGAGCTGTTCCTGGGAGGCCAGGATCTGATCGGCGACAGAAACGGAGTCGTCGTCTTCGTCGAGCTCCGGCTGATCCCGAATGGCCCCAGCCACAGCCGAGAACCGCTCCCCGGCCGACTTCGAGAAGATCCCACCCATCCCACGCCGTGCAGGGATGCGCTCCACGACGTCTTCCATCTCGACCTGGTCGCCCGGCGTGGAGTAGCCGGCGCTGGCGGCGGCGCCTTCCAGGTCGAACTCGGACCCGCGCCTGATGCCGCGCTCCGGGTAGGCACCGTCGCCGCCGAAGTCGGGGCTGCGCGGGGCAGGCCGGTCCTGCCAGCCGCCCGGCGAGCCGCCTGTTCCGAAACCGCCGTTGCGACCATTGGGCGCGGGATGCGCCCGGCCCCCACCGGGCATGTCCTCATTGTCGGGCACGTCGTCGCTCTCGTGATCGACCACGGTGTCGTCGGGGTCGACGTCCTGATCGAGCAAAGCCTCCACCGCTTCCGGTACCTGCTCGGTTCCTTCGAGCAGATGGGAGGCCCGCCATGAGTCCGTGAGATCCACGTCCTCAGGCTCATCGGCCTGGTACTCATGGTCAGATGAGCCGAACCCGGTCGCAGCGACGTCCTCATCGTCCTCGACCGCTCCCGGTCGCCACCGGGCGCCCAACTCCGAGCGGGCCGGCAGTGGAGTTTCGATCTCGATCGGGTCCACGTCGGCCACGCCGGCCACGCCGGCCTCGGCGACGTGAGACGGCGTCCACACGGGTACATCCTGATCCTCACCGACCCAGCCGGAGACATCGAACGACGGGGCGACAGCGGGGTGGTCGGACTCCGCCTCGGGAGGTGCAGTCGGCGCTCCGGACCACAGGTCGAAGCCGGCGTCGCCCGCGACTGCAGGAGGCGCGGTGATCGGGTCGGTCACCGGCACCGGGTCGGGTTCACTCGCCAGGACTTCGTCGATTTCGGGCTGCGAGGGATCGGGCTGGGAGGGAGAGGGTGCGGAGGTGGGGTCGACCGCCGGCTCCGGTGCGGCGTAGAGGTCGGCGTAAACGGCGGTAACCACCTCGTCGTCCGTTTCTTCATCGATCTCGTAGTCGGGGTAGGCAGTGGCGAACAGGGCTTCGAGTGTGACGGCGATCTCGGCCGCCGACTCCTCGGCCAGTCCCGGCACCTGATAGGAGGCGTTGCCACCCAAAACCTGATCGAGGGCGGCCTCGAGGTCGTAGCCGGCGGCCGGCGGAGGCGCCTCAACCGGGGTCATGCGAGCCACTACGGCCGAGAAGGCGTCGGGGTGGTCAGGGGAGAATGCAACACGCTCTCCATCGAGGGTGAGCTCGTATGCGCCGCTTGGGAGGGCAGTGACCAGGCAGGCGTCGAGTGGCCAGGCGCCGATCTCGGACACACCGGTGGTCAGACGCAGACGACCGCCCGCGATCTCGAGGTCGACATCGACCTCATCGCCCTCAACAAGGGCAAGTTTGCCCGGAAACGTCCCAATCATGCGTTACCTTCGACGTGCACATCCGACTTCACAAACACCATCGGCGGCAGAGCGCTGGGCCTTGACCTCGAGGTCGAATTCCCACCGTTGGCGCTCGAACCGGCTTCCCCCTGGTGCGTCGAGACATCTCACCACATCCACGGTGCAAGCACCATACGCCGATCGACCCATTTGAACCTTCCCGTCGACGGTGACCCGTCGCCACTCCGCGGCCGACCGCCACGGCCAGGGCCGTGACAGCGGAGCCGTTCCCCAACCCATGGACCGGAGGGACACCAACTCCGAAGATGCCGGTCGGCGCCGCCAATCCACTCCCTTCGTGGAACTGCTCTTGGCGCAACCCTAGCGAAGGCTCTGCGATAGGAGTCTGGGATCGGGATGCGCAGGCCCTGGAGCCACGAACACCGGGCATCAGCCGCCGTTCGGATCCTCCGACAGGCTGAAGAGCAGCAGTTGCTCGGGTCTGTCGACGTACCGGAGTTCGAACAACATGCCGTCGCCCGCCACTTCCCGCCGGGCGCTGCTGAGGCCCAGTTTGTCCGGGTAGGCCTCGAACCCGAGCCTGCGAAGCAGCTCCACCCCATCGTCGGTGCTCATGTTCGGTTGCGCCACCGCCAATGCCACCCGTATCGCCTCCACTGCCAACACGCCCTGGTCGGCGTTCCCGGTGACCGTGATGGCGATCTTGATGTTCTCGACGGTGCCGTCGGCATCGGTGTTGCCGTCGAAGAGAATCTGATCGGTCACCTGTTCACGGAACTGCTCCGCACTGAACGGAGTCGAGATGGCGAGTCCGGGAGCCATACGGGCCGAGACGGCGTTCCATCGTTGGCGATAGACTTCGGGAGTCAACGTGAAGACTTCGGGGCCGGTGACGGTCATCGCCGCCACCGTTGTCGGCACCGATACCGCCGCCACGGTGGGAGCTGGTCCGAGTTCGCTTCGACCCGCTAACGCGATCAGAGCAGCGGCCGCCACAACGAGAGCTGCGATGGTGAGGGGAGCTCGGGGCCCGGCCGCGGCGACGGGTGGATCGGTAGGTGCCAGCTGGCGAGGCTCGACAACCACCACCTGCGGTTCGAGCGGCATGCTGCGGATGACGTTGATGCGATCAGCGAGCGACGAAGCCGAGAACCGCTCGGCGGCGGCCTTGGCAAACCGGAACGCGTCGACGGGAAGGAACGTCGTGGGTTCACCGTCGATGGTGATGACGAACTCAGATTCATTGAGCCTGGACACGCGGCAGTATTTCAACGGCCATGTCCCGACGGTCATCCCCTCCGCCGCCACACTCAACGTGTCCTCGGACAAATTGAGTACGGCACCCACGATCGTTCCGTCCTGGAGCGTCAATTTGCCCATGAACGAATCGATCACACGGAAACCGTACTGGCTCGTGCCCCTCAACGCCAGGTTTCTTCGCGAACCGCGCCGATCCCGATACCCTCGCCACCGTGCATCTACCCGTCGAGGCGTCGATCCCAGAGCTGTGCCAGGCCCTCCGGTCATCCGGGTCTGCTGTCCTGTCGGCTCCTCCCGGCTCCGGGAAGACGACCGTCGTCCCTCTCCGGCTGCTCGAGAACGGCATACCCGCAACGGGAACCATCATGATGCTCGAACCGCGGCGGCTCGCCACCCGGGCGGCCGCCCGTCGGATGGCGTCGCTCCTTGGAGAAGAGGTAGGGCAAACGGTCGGCTACGTCACCCGGGATGACCGTCAGGTGGGGCCGGAGACGCGTATCGAGGTCGTCACCGAAGGCATCCTCACCCGCAGGCTGCAACGCGACCCGGAGCTTCCCGGTGTGGGTCTGATCATCTTCGACGAGTTCCACGAGCGGAACCTGCAAACCGACCTGGGTCTGGCCTTCACCCTCGAGACCCGGGCCAGCATCCGTCCCGACCTGGCTGTGGTGGTCATGTCGGCGACGCTCGACGCCGACCGCGTCGCCGGGATGCTCGATGCCCCGGTGATCTCCTCCGAGGCACGGAGCCACCCGGTCGAGATGCGTTGGGTGCCCCCGAAGCGATCGGGCCGCACCGAGGACCACGCCACCGCCATCGTGCTCCGTGCGTTGGAGGCCGACGTGGGCGATCTGCTCGTCTTCCTCCCCGGAATGGGCGAGATAGAACGGGTGGCCCGTGCGCTCACCGAAGCCGGTGCCGCCGCCGAGATCCACCGACTCCACGGTTCGCTGCCCGCAGCGGACCAGGACGCGGCCATAACCCCCTCGACCCGTCGGAAGGTGGTGCTGTCGACCGACATCGCCGAGTCCAGCCTCACGGTGGCAGGAGTGTCGGTCGTGATCGACAGCGGCCTGGCACGGGCGCCCCGATTCGATGTTCGCACCGCCATGACGCGCCTCCAGACCGTGTCCATCTCCCGTGCCTCCGCCGATCAGCGGGCCGGACGGGCGGGAAGAACCGGACCCGGTGTCGCCTACCGGTTGTGGTCGAAGGTGGAGCACGCAACCCGCCGGGCACACATCGCACCCGAGATCACCCAGGTGGACCTCGCAGGGGTGGTGCTCGAGCTCCGGGCGTGGGGAGCGCTCGACGCATCGACGCTGTCATTCCTCGACCCGCCCGCTCCCAAGAGTCTCGAAGAAGCGACCAGGCTCCTCACGGTTCTCGGTGCCATCGAGGAGGGCCGGCCCGGCCTCACCGGCCTCGGGGAGAAGATGGCCCGCCTCCCCGTCCATCCGCGCCTGGCTCACATGATCACCGCCTCCGGGGCCGATGCGGGGCTGGCCTGCGTTTTGGCCTCCGTTCTCGAGGATCGGGACCCCATGCGCGGCCGATCCGACGAGCTTCCCGTCGACATCGCACTCCGCGTGTCGTTGGTGACCGGTCGCTCATCACATGGCGCCGCCGATCGCCGAGGCCTCGAACGCGTGCGACGCACTGCTGCCGACCTCGCCCGCCGCGTGGGAGCACACATCGACGACGCCGATCCCGACCGTTCGGGATCACTGCTGGCGCTGGCCTTCCCCGACCGGCTGGCGATTCGTCGGGGCACGCCGGGTCGGTTCCAGCTGCGAACCGGCACGACCGCCTGGGTCTCCTCCAGCGACCCGCTCGCACCCGAGTCGTTCCTGGTCGCCGCCGACCTCGACGGAAAACGCAAGGACTCGCGCATCCGGCTGGCGGCGGCGATCGACACCGCCGACGTTCTCGAACGCTTCTCATCCGAGATCGAGATCGGCACGACCCTCATCTGGTCGGGGAATCGACTCGTGTCACGTTGGTCCTCGCGCCTGGGAGGAATCGTGCTCGAGGAGACCGAGCAGCGGGCCGAGCCCGGACCGGACACGGTTCGTGCCGTGCTCGAGCGCGTCTCCGCCAAGCCGACGCTCCTCCAGTGGACCGACCACGCCCTCTCACTCCGCCAGCGGGTCGAGTTTCTGCGCCGCCACGACGAGCGCTGGCCCGACTTCTCCGATCGGGGACTCGTGGCCTCCCTCGCCGATTGGCTCGGCCCCGAACTCACATTCGTCACCGGCCTCGACGAACTCGCCGTGATCGACCTGGGTCGGGTCCTCGAGCGTCGTCTCGGCCACGCGGCCAGAGCGGAACTGGAACGAAGGGCACCCGCCGAGCTCACCCTCGACAAGACCCGGCGACGGCTCCGCATCGACTACTCCGCCGAGGCCCCGGCGGTGGCGGGAAAGGTCCAGGACTTCTTCGGGACCGCCACCACCCCCACCGTCGACGGGCGACCGGTGGTCGTGACACTGCTCTCGCCGGCCGGGCGTCCCGTGCAGGTGACAACGGATCTGGCGGGCTTCTGGACAGGGAGCTGGCAACAGGTTCGCAAGGAGATGGCGGGCCGCTACCCGAAACACCACTGGCCCGAGCGGCCGTGACCAGGGGGCTGTCGCACCCGTCAGCAACGGACGGCGTCCAGGGTCACCACGAACTCGGTCCGCCCTGCCCGCTCGTACCCGAGCAATCCTCCCATTCGCTCGACGAGCGCCCGCGCCACGGATAGTCCGATGCCAACTGAGTCCGGGCTGTCCATCCTGGGTTGCCGACCGAACGGTCGGAACACGGCCTCGACGTGGGCCGGGTCGATACCCGCCCCACTGTCGGCAACGATGATGACCACGCGATCGCCTTCGAGGTGGACGTCGACCTCGAAGGGAGCGGCTCCGTGTCGGACTGCGTTGTTGACCAGGTTCCGCAGCACCTGTCGAAGCCGGGTCTTGTCGCCCAAAGCGTGGATCGGGTCCGCCGGAAGCGACATCCCGATCGGCCCATTCGTGAGTTGGAACGGCCGGAGCACCGAGGTCACCACGTCGAGGACTTCGATCTCCTGGCGCGCAACGATCAGAGTGTCATTGTCGATGCGGGCGACCACCAACAGATCCTCCACCAGCGAGGCCACCTCGCGCGCCTGCTCGGCGATGATCTGATGGAACTCGGTGATCTGGGCCAGATCGAGGTCGCGTCCGGTGAGAAGCTCCTCGGACAGACCGAGGATGGCGGTGAGCGGAGTCCGCACCTCGTGCGAGACCATGGTGATGAGCCGGAGATTCTCCTCGGCAGATCGTTGCAGGGCGGCACGTTCGGCGATGAGCTGCGAGACGTCGCGGTGCAGCACGACACAGCCGCCGCCAGGCAGGCCGCTCACCTCACATGAGTACCAAGTGACACTGTCGCCGTCCGGGCACGGATACTCCATCGACCACTGTCCACCGTCTGCCAGGATCCGGTGGATCCCTGTCTCGATGGCCCGCACGGCGGGCGACCCCGGATCGCTGGCACACACAGCCAGGTAGTCGATGCCCTTGCCCACGGCCTTCGGGTCGGCTCCGTTCTCGGTGGCGTAGCGCGCCCACTCCCGGTTCACGGCGATGATCAAGCCGTCGGCGTCGAGTATCACGACCGATGTCGGAAGGGCGTCGAGCACCAGCGTCGCCAGCTCGCCCTGACGTCGCGCTTCGGCCTCCGCCCGTTGCAGGGGAGTCAGATCGACCGAGATCCCCACCACGCCCACCGAAGCACCCGAGCCATCACTCACCAGGCTGTTCGAGACGTGTGCCTGGAACGTGGATCCGTCCTTGCGCGACACCGTGAACTCGCCAGCCCAGGTTCCTCCGGACCTCACCACATCCATGATCTCGGATGCCTGGGCGTTCTGGTCGGGACTCACCGTCAACTCACCGATGTGGCGGCCCAACGCCTCGTCGGCGGTCCACCCGTACATCTCGGTGGCATAACGGTTCCACAGGATCACACGGCCGGTGAGATCGGTGACGATGACGGCGTTGCGGACCTGATCGAGCAGCAGGGCGCGCAGCACTGAAGGATCGATGTTCGCCCCTCCATCGAACGGTGACACTTACGCCTCCTATGCCGTAGGCCGACTCGACGGTCACAGCACGGCGACCACCCTGGCCGCGGTGTGCGTGCCCCCTTCGACCGCCTACCTGCGGTCGGCAGCCTACCCTCCCCCACAGGATGCGGAGATGAACACCATTCCAGACCACGAGCCATCCGCCCGATTCTTCGACACGCGGGCTGCATACACGATGTTCGTCACCGCCACCGACGAGAAAGCGCGGGTAGCAGAACGCCTCGGCGACCAGGCCGACATGATCGAGGTGACTCCACCCGGGCTGCGCCTGTTCGATGCCGGAATGGGCGATGCCTCCGTACTCAGCCACCTCATGCGTCGGTTGCACCGCAATCTCCCCCACATCCCATGGCTGGTGGTCGCCAAGGAGATCTCGATCGAGGACGTGCGTCAGGCACTGGCCAAACTCCCCGATCGGCTGGTGGAACATCCCGAGACGGTGTTCGTCGTCACCAACATGCGTTTCTCCGAAGCGCCCGGGTTGGAGCCGCCCGACGGGCAGGCCACCCTCATCTGGCGTGACGTACCCCTCGACGGTGACACCAGCCTCGACTTCACCGAGCAGATCCGGGGCATCCTGCCCGGCCTCACCGACGATTGGCAGGTGAAGACCAGTCCGGTGAGCGGCAACCCTGTATACGTTCGGCCGGCCGTGGTGGTCCTCTACCGCCGCGACCGCGAATTCCTGCTTCGTTCGATGATCCCCAAACCGGGCAAGGTGGATGGGCGGTACGACCTGATCGTGGCGGCGCAGAGCTACCGAGCCCGCACACCGGTGGCCACCAAGGTCGCCAATGTGCTCGTGCCGTTGGCCCGCGCCCTCGCCCCCGGAGGTCGCATGGTCGGCATCCACTCCTACGGCAACGACCCCGGCCTCGAAATCACCTGTGGCGTGTGGCCCCAAGAGCGTCCCTTCCCGCACCGGAGGGCCGAGATCCTGTCCGAAGCGCGACGCCAACTGAACGCTCCCGGAGATTCCTCCCTCGAGTTCCCGAACCTGAGCGATGAGGAGTCCCTGTTCAGCTACCGACTGCACACCATGCCATCCGACGAAACCGAACACATCGGCACCTCGACGCTGGTGGCCGCCTTCACCGCCGCCGCCTACGTCGCCCAGATCGACGAGGCCCGCCTCTCCACCGCCATGTCGAGCGGCACCTACCTCGAGGCGACCCGCCAGGTGATCGACCGCCACGGAGCGGTGTGGTTCAACGATGAGATGTACCTCATCACGCGACGTGGGTGAGTTTGGCGGAGTGAGTGCGTCACGGCGACCACTGCAGAACGCAGAACGCAGAAGGCAGAACGCACAAGACAGAAGGCAACGACGCACCGCCAGAAGCTGGATTGGGCGTTCGGCGTTCGGCGTTCTGCGTTCTGCGTTCGCTACCAGCTCTCATCCAACGGCTTGCCTTCGCTGTAGCCGCTGGTGGATTGCATGCCGATGACGGCGTTGGCGTGGAACTCCTCGATGGTGCGGGCGCCGGCGTAGGTGCAGGCCGAGCGCAGGCCCATCACGATGCGGTCGAGGATGTCCTCGACACCCGGTGACGAGCTCGACAGGTACATGCGGGACGACGAGATGCCTTCCTCGAACATCTCCTTGCGGGCGCGCTGGAAGGCCGACTCCGATCGCGAGCGCCCGGTGACGGCTCGTTTCGACGCCATCCCGAAGTTCTCCTTGTAGAGGCGGCCAGAGGCGTCGCGGAGGGTGTCGGCGGCCGACTCGAAGGTCCCGGCGAACCACGATCCGATCATGACACTGGCGGCACCGCCGGCGAGAGCCAGAGCAACGTCGCGCGGGTAGCGGACACCGCCGTCGGCCCAGATGTGCTTGCCACGCGCCCGAGCAGCGGCGGCGCACTCGACGACGGCTGAGAACTGCGGCCGACCCACCCCGGTCATCATGCGGGTGGTGCACATCGCCCCCGGGCCCACGCCCACCTTCACGATGTCGGCTCCGGCCTCGATCAGGTCGATGGTCCCGGATGCGGTGACCACGTTGCCCGCCACCACCGTGTGGTCGGGTGCCACCCGACGAACGGTGCTCAACGCCTCCAGGGTCTTCTGCTGATGCCCGTGGGCGGTGTCGACCACGATCACGTCCACACCGGCCCCCACCAGCTCCGCGGTGGCGGCGGAGACATCGCCGTTGACACCCACTGCCGCCCCCACGAGCAGTCGACCAGAGGAGTCGATTGCCGGCGTGTAGACCGTGGACCGCAGGGCGCTCTGTTCGGTGATCACGCCGGTGAGACGCCCCTCGGCGTCGACCACCGGAGCCATGTGAACCCGACGCTCGGCAAGCTCACGGAACATCTCCTCGACCGCCAACGAGGCGGCAAGCGTGATGGGGTGGCGTCGCATCACCTCGTCAAGCGGGGCGAACCGATCGAAGCCGGACCCGTCGGACTCGGTGTAGATACCGACCGGGCGCTGGTCCTCGTCGACGACGATGACGGCACCGTGCGAGCGCTTGTGGATGAGATCGACGGCGTTGTTGATCGTGTCGGTGGGGCTGAGCGTTATGGCGGTGTCGAGCACCAGGTGGCGGCTCTTGACGAAGGCGGTCATGTCGGCGATGGCACCGGCCGGGGCATCCTGGGGGAAGATGGCGATGCCGCCGCGGCGTGCGATGGTCTCGGCCATCCTTCGACCCGAGACGGCCGTCATGTTGGCAACCACCACCGGGATGGTGGTGCCCACCCGGTCCGGGGTGGTGAGGTCGACGTCCATTCGCGAGGCCATGTCGCTGAACGCCGGCGTCAGGAACACATCGGAGTAGGTCAGGTCGTGGCTGGGGGTCAGGTCGTTCAGGTACCGCATCGAAGCCGCAGGGTATCGGCATTCGGGTAGGTCGGCAGGCCTGAACCCGGCCGATGCGTCTGGGAAACGTCGTGCGGCCGGGTAACTTGATGGTCATGGCATCCACCGAGATTCCCAGCGAACGCGCCCGTCCCCTCACCCATGTCGGCCATGGGCTCATGATGGGCGTGGCGGACTCCATCCCTGGGATCAGTGGCGGCACCATCGCCTTCGTGGTGGGGATCTACGACAAGTTGCTGGACTCGATCGGTCAAGGGTTCCGAGCCATCATCTCCATCGTTCGCTTCGATATCCCAGGAGCCAAGCTGCACTTCGGGCTGGTGCAGTGGAAGCTCATCCTCCCCCTGCTCGCCGGCATCGGAACCGCGCTGATCATCGCCGCCGGCATCGTGCCCGGTCTGCTCGAGCAGTACCCCTCCCAGGCCCGGGCCCTGTTCCTCGGGATGGTGGGCGCCTCGATCGCCGTTCCCTGGTCGAGGATGTCCGAGCGCACCAGGTTCCACCTCGCCGCCGCCATCGTCTCGGCCGTCGCCGCCTTCGTCCTGTCGGGTCTGCCGCCGGGGACGGTGTCGGATCCGTCGCCGACCCAGGTGTTCCTGACCGCCATGATCGCCATCTGCGCCATGATCCTGCCGGGCGTGAGCGGAGCCTTCCTGCTGTTGGTCTTTGGCATGTATGAACCCACCCTGGAGGCTCTCCACGAGCGCGACCTGGGATACGTTGCCACCTTCGCCGGCGGAGCTGTGATCGGTCTCGGTTCCTTCTCCATCGTCCTCGGCGCCGCCCTGCGCCGCTACCACGACACCACCATGGCCATTCTGATCGGCCTCATGGTCGGATCGCTCCGGGCATTGTGGCCGTGGCAGACCGACGATCGGGGTCTGCTCGGGCCCGAGGGCGGCTCATCCCTGGCTACGGCGCTGGGCTTGGCGGCGGCCGGGTTCGGCATCGTGTGGGCGATCGAGCGCTTCGGATCGAAGAAGGCCGTCGCCACGCCCCCTACAGCTCGCTGAGAAACCGGCGGAACGCTCGAGGGTCGGCGCGACCGCCACCATTCGTGGCGTCCAGCCCCGGTGCGAGGAGCAAGGGGCGAGAGGCGAGGAGCCACCAAGCCGACCCCTGACCGGCCCGTATCCGGGGTCGATGCCAACGCCGTGGTTCTTCGGCTCCTCGCTCCTCGCTCGTCTCGTCCCTCGTCTCGTCGACGCCGACTCGGGCTAAACCCCCGCCCTCCCGAGCCGATAAGAGTGGAGAGCATCCCGGCCATCCGAGGCCATCGACGAGTCAGTACCAGGAGCGGGGAATGAGTGTCCAGGCTTTGTTCATCGACGACGACCCACGCGTGCTGGCGGAGTTCGAGCAGCTGGTGTCATCCGGGAGCCTGGGCATCGACGCCACCATCGCTTCCTCCCCCGAGGAGGGACTGAACGCCCTCAGGTCCGGCACCTACGAGGTCATCGTGGCCGGTGCAGGGTCGCCCACCGACAAGACCGTCGGCGTGCTCCGGGAAGCGGCTTCGAACCATCCGGCGGTGGCCCGCCTGCTGGTGACATCCGACCGCAACGCCTCGCGCAGTGGCCTCGCCGAGCAGTACCTGTGGCGCCCCTTCGACGCCGACAAGCTACGGATCGCCGTGCTCGCCGCCACCCACCTGCGTGGTCGAGTCACCCCTGAACGGCTGGCCGCACTGGTCAACGGCTCCACCAAGATTCCCACGCTTCCCGACATCTACGTCAAGATCCAGGAGGAGCTCCGTTCCTCGGATCCGTCGATGGCGAAGGTCGGTCTCCTCGTCAAGAACGACCCGGCCATCTCGGTCAAGGTGCTGCAGACGGTGAACTCGGCGATGTTCGGCCTCCGCAACGAGGTGGGTGACGTGGCCCAGGCCACCGCCCTGCTCGGTCTCAACACCATCACATCGCTGGTGCTGGCCGTTGGGGTTTTCCAACAGGCTTCCGGTCTCGACCGCAAGCTGATCGAGGAGCTGTGGCAGGAGTCGCTCCGTGTCAGCGCAATCGCCCGCCGTATCGCCTCAGCCGAGGGACTCGACCGCCGCTCCACCGAGGAGAGCCAGCTGGCCGGACTGCTGCATGACATCGGCGAGCTGGTGCTGTTCCAGAACTGGCGCAACGACTACCTGGAGATCAGCACAACCAACCGCCTCGACGACGAACGCAAGCGTTTCGGAGCCACCCACGCCGACCTCGGTGGATATCTGTGCGCACTCTGGGATCTTCCGTCCGAAGTGATCCGGGCCGTTGCCAACCATCACATTCCTTCCGCGGTCCCCGCTTCGACGGTCACCGCCACGACGGTGGTCCATGTGGCCCGTGCTCTCGTCGACGCCGGTGGCGACCACGAGAACGCCGCCTTCGACACGGCCCACCTCGAGCAGATCGATGCGTACGGCCGCTGCGAGGTGTGGGCGAAAGCGGCCCAGGAAGCCTGAGCCGCTCAGGCCGGCCGATCGCGCCGGAAGCTCAGTTCAACATCGACCAGTCGGAACCCGGCCCGTTCGATGTTTCGTGCCGAACCTCCACTCGTTGCCGCCGTGCAGCAGGCAATGTCGCAACCCATCTCCGCCGCCAGCCAAAGTCGGTACCGGAGCAGCGTGCTCTGCAGCCCACGCCCCCGGAACGCCGGATCCGTGGCGGCGCCACCCAGCAACCCGCGTCCGTCCCGCACGATCAGTGAACCCACTCCCGCCGGCTGATCGTCGCACATGGCCAGAAGGTCGACGGCGCCCTCGATCGAATGTGCCGCCAGCGCGAATGCGTCCGACACCGACCGGTCGGGAAACTGGCAGGCGTGAACGTCCATCCAGTCCGCCAACCGTTCGGCGTCCACCTCGACGACACCGGGTGCTTCCCGACCCTCACCGGCGGGAAGCCCGATCACGTACACATTGTCGACCGCAGCCAGCCGGTAACCGGTTTCGGCCAGCTGCTGCAGGGTCTCCTCCTCCACCCCGCCCGGTAGCACCACTTCCGGTGTCACCCCGGCGGATTCACAGACCTGCGCCGCTCGCTCCAGGTCGGCAGCCGTCAATCCGGCAGTTCCGACGCCCCGCAGCCCGTTGAGGAAAGAGCCCGGACCCGTGACCAAGAGCAGCCCCGGACCGATGGCCTCCACGATCCCGCCATACGCCCGGGTGATCGCTTCGTCATCGGCCAACGCCGCCAGCCGGAGCCGTTCCGCCAGATCCGGTGAGGTGGCCAAAGATGCGAGGGTCGACATGGCGGGAGACGCTACCCCCGCGGAACGTCAGACGCCTCCGGCAAAGACCCCGTCGTGCGATACTCGATCGGCAACGACCGGGAGGACGCATGAAGCTGGGTCTGGTGATCGGATACTGGGGCGCAGGGCCACCCGATGGGGTCGAGGATCAGATCCGCACGGCCGACGAGTTGGGTTTCGACTCGATGTGGAGCGCCGAGGCCTACGGCTCCGATGCCTTCACCCCTCTCGCCTGGTGGGGCTCGCAAACCCGTTCCATCAAGCTCGGGACGGCCATCGCCCAGATGTCGGCCCGGGCCCCGGCCGCCACCGCAATGGCGGCCATGACCATGGACCACCTCACGCAGGGTCGCTTCATCCTCGGCCTCGGAGCCTCGGGGCCACAGGTAGTGGAGGGGTGGTACGGGATGCCCTATCCGAAGCCGCTGGCCCGTACCCGCGAGTACGTCGAGATCGTGCGCCGGGTCATCGCCCGCCAGGATCCGGTCTCGTTCGATGGCGAGCACTTCACGCTGCCGTACCGGGGTGGAGCCGGGTTGGGCAAGGCCCTCAAGTCGACCATCCACCCCTACCGACCCGATCTGCCCATCTACCTGGCAGCGGAAGGCCCGAAGAACGTGGCCCTGGCGGCCGAGATCGCCGATGGGTGGCTGCCGTTCTGGTTCTCGCCGTCATCGGACGCGTTCTACCGCTCGGCCTTGACAGAAGGGTTCAGCCGGCCCGGCGCCCGTCACGATGCCGCCAGTTTCGAAGTCGCCTGCCCGGTCCCGGTGGTGATCGATGCCGATCCGGAGAAGGCGGCCGACACCATCCGGCCGATGCTGGCGCTGTACGTGGGCGGGATGGGCGCCAAGGGTGCCAACTTCCACTTCGATGTCATCGCCCGCATGGGATACGAAGAGGAGGCGAACCGCATCCAGGAGCTGTATATGGCGGGCAGGAAGGCCGAGGCGATCGCTTCGATCCCCCTCCACATGATCGAGGACATCGCCCTGGTGGGCCCACCCGCCAAGATCAAAGAGGAGCTCCCCCGCTGGGAGTCGACCGTCATCACCACCATGCTCATCTCGGGACCGCCACCGTTGCTCGAGGCGGTGGCACGGCTCCTTGGGTGAGGGACCGGACCACTCGGGAGCGCCGGTAGCCTGCGCCGGTGAATGCTCCCAGCGGCGATGAACCGGCGCCGGAGGTCGACTACTCGAAGAAGTGGTACTCGATGGCCGCCGTGGGGGTGGGCGTCCTGCTGGCCACCATCGACGGCTCGATCGTCAACGTGGCACTGCCGACGATCCGCACCCAGCTCGACACCACCCTGCCGGTGGTGCAGTGGGTGTCGGTGGCGTACCTCCTGACCCTGGCGAGCCTGACGCTGAGCGTCGGCCGTTGGGGTGACATCGTCGGCAAGAAGCGCATCTATGTATGGGGCTTCATCCTCTTCACGATCGCTTCGGTGTTGTGCGGGGTCGCTCCCAGCATCGAGTTCCTGATCGGGTTCCGAGTGCTGCAGGCGCTGGGAGCGGTCATGGTGCTGGCCCTCGGCGCCTCGATACTCACCGAGGCGTTCCCGCCACACGAGCGCGGCAAGGCGTTGGGCCTGATCGGGACGTTCGTGTCGGTCGGGATCGTGAGCGGCCCCGTCGTGGGTGGCCTGCTGATCGAATCGTTCGACTGGCGGGCCATCTTCTTCGTGAACCTCCCGGTGGGCCTCATCGGCACCATCATCGCCATCAAGTACGTCCCCGCCACTCCCCCACCCGGCGGCCAGACCTTCGATGTGCGCGGTTCGGTGACGTTGACGGCTGCGCTGGCGTGCATCGCTCTGGCGGTCACCGCCGGCCAGGAGTTGGGGTACGGCTCCGGGCTCATCGTCGGGGGGCTGATCACCGGGTTGGCGCTCGGATTCGCCTTCATTCGCATCGAGCGAACAGCGTCATCGCCGATGATCGACCTGGCCATCTTCCGGAATCCGGTGCTCACCGTGAGCGTCGTCAGTGGCTATCTGGTGTACGGGGGGCTGTCCGGGGTGTTCTTTCTGCTGCCGTTCTACCTCGAAGGCGTGCTCGGATACAACACCCGCCAGACCGGCCTGGCACTGGGCATCGCACCGCTGATCCTGGGAATGGTGGCGCCGATCGCCGGGAGCTTGTCGGACCGCCTGGGGATTCGCCGCATCACCATGATCGGGTTGGTGATCCTGGGATTGTCCTACGGGGCCTTCTACACCCTCTCCACCGAAACCACACTCCTGCAGTACGTCCTCATCGCCATTCCGATCGGCGTGGGGTTTGGGATGTTCCAGTCCCCCAACAACAGCGCCATCATGGGCTCGGTCCCCCGGGAGCACTCGGGCGTGGCGGGCGGCCTGCTCACGCTGACCCGGCTTCTCGGCCAGGTCACCGGTATCGCCGTGCTGGGCTCGTTCTGGGCCGCCCGGGTCTCCGCCCGGGATGACGGATCGATGGTCGGCGACGCCGTGACGGCACCGCCCGACATCCAGGTTGCGGCCCTGCATGACACCGCCCTGGTGATGGCCGCGCTCAGCATCGCCGCCATCCTCATCGGTGCCTGGGGACTGAGGCGCGAGCAGCACGGCTGACGCGTCGAGTGGCTCCCCTCGACGAGGGGAGCCACTCAGATGCTCGTGCCTACAGGATCCAGATCAGAAGGAACGTCAGCGCAGCCACGAAGGCGACACCGGAGAACAGGGTTCCCGACGTCGCTCCTCCGGTCCACGCCCCGTCAACCAGATAGGCCTTCCGAGCGTAGATGGCCAATGCCGTTCCGATCAGGGTGCCGGCCGCCACGAACATGGCGAACCACCATCCCTCGACCAGTCCTCCCATGAACCAGTCCGCCGGCACCGAGTACATGTACAAGCCGATCAGACCCGCAATGGTTCCCACGATGCCGAGCGTCCACTCCATGGTGTGACGGACGACCGGCGTGTGCAGCACCTGAAGGTGCTCGCGATCACGAAGCAGTGTCATCGTCACCTCCTTTCAGATCCATGGTGCGGCACCTCGGCGGCGTGGGGTAGGGCCGAAGCGCCAGAAGAGACCATGCAGAACGCAGAACGCCGAACGCAGAACGCCCAAGGCAGCGACCTCGGCAACCGCGAGCCCTGGCAGTCGCAGAAGCGATGGGCCTTCTGTCGATATGGTGCGCTAGCGGCGAGCGTGTCGGTGAACCCGCTCCTGCCGGCGTCACGCTCGGCGAGGCGTTCTGCGTTTTGCGTTCTGCATTCTGCGTTCTCAGGCCAGCACGTTCTTGGCGTCGACTCCGATCGGGTCGCGGTCGATGGCGAACAGGGCCATGGGGACGGTGGTATCGAACTCGTGGCGGGCGGCGCCGAGGGCCTGGGCGACCATCGACCCGATCATGGGGGCGAGTTTGAAGCCGTGGCCGCTGAAACCGTTGGCCAGCCAGAAGCCGTCGACGCCGCTGGGGCCGACCACGGGGTGCACGTCCTGGCGGTTGATGGTGTAGAGGCCGGCGATGCCGGTGACGTTCCCGCGGGCGGCCACGGCCGGGAGGCGGTGGGCGAAGGCGGCCAGGGTGGTGTCGCGGAAGCCGGCGCTGGGGCTGCGGGCGAATTCGTCAGGGTCGGCCACCTCCTCGCGTTCGTCCTCCTCGCGTACCGATCCGATCCACACCATCGACGAGGCGCGTTCGGGACGGGCATACACGCCGGTGGCGACATCGATGGTGACGGGGATTTCTCCTGCCTCCTGGGACGGCCACGGCCGGTACAGGGTCTGGATGCGGGTGGGCACGAAGCTCCAGCGGTGCTCGACGCCGGCCAGGGCATTGAGCTGATTGCACCAGGGGCCGGCGGCGTTGACCACCAGGTCGGCGGCGATCGACCCGCCGTCGGCCAGCCGGACACCGTGCACCCCGGAGCCATCGACGTCGACTCCCACCACCTCACTCGAGAAACGGAGGTCGACCCCTGACGCAGCGGCCGATACCAGCAAGTCCGAGAGGGTATCCATGGGGTCGATGTAGCCGGCCCGATCCTCGAACAGAAAGGCGGGGCTCGACTGGCAGTGGTGTTCGGTATCCCAGTCGAGGGGTGCGGCGCAGGACGAGATGGCAGGGAAGCGCTTGGTCAACTCGGTGCCGTCGAGGAGACCGGCCCCGGCTCCGAGCGCCTGAAGCCGCTGCACCTCGGAGGCCACCTCGTCGTGGGTGCGATCGGCGATCCACAGCACACCGGTTTCCACGAACGAGGCCGTGCTCGAGGTGGTTCGCAGATACTCGGACCACCGGCGGTAGGCGTCAAGACCGTCGATGGCCAGCCGCACCACCGCCGGATGGGTGTAGCGGGTTCGACAGATCGACGACGACGCACCGGTGGAACCCTCCCCCGGTCCGGGAGCCTTGTCGAACAGCACAACCCGTCCCAGCCCGTGCCGGGCGACTTCCAGGGCGATGGATGCGCCGACCACGCCGCCGCCGATGACGACGACGTCGGCACCGCGACTCACGGGATGGTCACCAGGTAGTCGCTGGCTTCATCATTCCACTCCAGCTCGACCAGTCCCCTGGTCTGGGCGGCCTTGACGAACTGGAGGAATCCGCCGTACCCGAAGTTCTTCTCGCTGAAGCCGGGCTGACGTTTGCGAACCTGGTTCTTGAGACCCGAGAGCACCGGACCGCCGTTGCGACCGGCCAGCGCCTTCACCACTTCCACCAGCACCCCGAAAGCCTCGTCCTCATTGGGGTTGTTGGCCAGCTCCACCATCGGGTCGCCCTTGGCGGGACCTTCCGCCAGAGCCACCACGTCGTGGTTCTCGAGGTGGCGTAGCAACTCGCCGAATGCCCGGAAGCCGTAGTCGGCCTCGCTGAAGGTGGGGTCCTTGCGGATGAGCGCCCGCTTGAGCGACGAGGCGAGCACGGCCTCGCCACCGCTGCGCTGCAGACCGGTGACGGTGGTGGTGATGAGGCGCACCAGATCGTCGAGCCCCACCTCGGCGCCGGCTCCTTTGGCGACCACCTGCACGGGGGGGTCGTCGGAGCGCCCGCGATCCACGCCGTCGAGGTTCTCGTAGAAGAGGAACTCGTCGCAGGCGGGGGGAAGCATTGCCGAGGTGGAAGCGCGGATGCCCACGCCGATCACCCGCTTGTTCAGCTCACGCAGCTTGTGCACGAGTGGGGTGAAGTCGGAGTCGCCGGTTCCGATCACGAACGTGGTGATGTACTCGCGTTCGAAGGCCAACTCGATGGCGTCGACCGCCATCTTGATGTCGGCGGCGTTCTTTCGCACCGCCCCCATCCGTTGGGTGATCTCGATCAGTTCGACGTGGTTGCGGGTGAGCATGCGCCGGTCCTCGTCGAACATCGACCAGTCGGCGTAGGCCTTGCGGGCCACCACCCGGCCGCGTTCTGCCAGGGCATCGGAGATGGGTTTGAGGTCGAAGGCCGCTCCGGAGAGGGCTTCTCTGGTTCCGATCGCCAGGTTCTCGTAGTCGAGGAACAGTGCGATGCGTTCGTCATCGGGTGTGGTCACAAGCCCGAGGCTACACCGAAGCGCCGGTTGGGCAGGCGGTGCCGCATGCGATTGGGGTCGAAGGGCCCATTCGGTCGGGCCCGAGACGAGCCGATGGAAATCGATGCGCTCCGTTCACAAGGTGGTTGCCGCCACGGTGCCCGGCGCGGTTGCTCTGGCAGTCGTCAGGTACCGCCAAGCCGTGCGCCAGTTGGACTCTCTCCCGGTGCAACCGCCGGCGCTGCCGGGCGTGGTCCGCAGCCTCGCCACCCGGTGGGGCCGCATCAGCTACCGGTTGATCTCGAGACCGGAGTCGCCGCACCCGGCGATCGTGCTGGTGCACGGGTGGGGCCGAACCGCCGACTCGGCATGGTGGCCGGTGATGCTTGAGTCCAACCGCAGCATCCTGGCCATCGACCTGCCCGGGCACGGCCGGTCGGTGATCGAACGCAGATTCTCCTTCTCACTCGCCGCCGAGTCGATCCTGGCGGCCATCGACGACGCCGGCGTCGACCGTCCATTGCTGGCGGGCCATTCGATGGGTGGCCCGGTGTGTCTGACCACCATCCTGTGGGCGGGGGCTTCGACCTTCACCGGTTTCGTGGCGCTGGCCACCTCGGCCTACTGGGTGCGACCCCGCCAGATGGTGATGGTGGCGTCGGCACCGTACGTGTTGGGTGCCCGCTCGCCGGTGATGCTTCGCACCCAGCGGAACGAGGCACGGCGGATGCCGGACGACACCTCGCGCATCGCCTGGGAGTACGCGGTGCGCCCGGATCGACAGGTGCTGTTGGACACCGCCATGGAGCTGCGCCGCTTCGACGCCCGCCGATGGACCGGCTTGCAGATGCCGCCCACCACCTGGGTGATCACCACCCGCGACGGCGTGATCGACGCCGAGGATCAACGAGTGTCCGCCACCATGTTCGCCCAGCACCGACTGGAGATCTCGAGCGAGCATTCGGTGGTGATCGAGGCGCCGACCCAGGTGACGCGTATTCTCGACGCCGTCTCGGCCCGTCCGGACGGCCCCGCCCTCATCGCCATCTGACCACTGGCCCTCGGGGTCGACTCAGCGCAACAACAGCATGGCCGTCCCACCGGGAAAGGACCGACTCAACTCGCCAGCGCCCGCACCGGAACCGCCCAGACCGGTTCCGGCACCCGGAGGTCGACGACCGAGGTCACCGCCAGACGGTGCATGGTCATGTCGAGCCCGTGGCTCGAGCAGTAGTGGGCACCGGCGATGATCACGACCGAAGGCCGTTCGCACCGTCCGCAGAAGTGAGTCACACCTATGTGATTCATACATCAGGTATCGGCGTGGTCGAGCCGGAGTGAAGATCTTTTCGAGGTTCCGGATCGGACTCGTGATCGGGTTTGGGCGGCCGAACGGCGGGTAGCCCGACAGAACACCACAGAGAGGCCCACCATGGACCCCCGCCAGCGACGTGCCGACCTGCGCACCGGACACCACCCCACACCCGTCTCGCCAGGCGGGCTCGATTCGATGCCGGCCGTTCAGAAGGCGGCGATCGCGACTGCGGCGGTGTTCGTGGTGCTCGGTGTTCTCGGGTTCATCCCGGGAGTCACCACCAACTATGACCGGCTCGACTGGTTCGGACCCGAATCCGAGGCGCTCCTGCTGGGAGTGTTCCAGGTGTCGATCCTTCACAACCTGGTTCATCTGGGCTTTGGCCTCCTCGGCGTGGCGGCCGCCCGCGCCATCGGCTCCTCACGGGTCTACCTGATCGGCGGCGGCGCTCTCTACGCCGTCCTTTGGCTGTACGGCTTCGTCGTGGACAAGGACAGCGAAGCGAACTTCGTGCCCCTCAACGCCGCCGACGACTGGCTGCATCTCTTTCCGGCCGTTGTCATGGTCGGCTTGGGGCTGGCGCTCACCGACCGCCGGCGGGGAGACGTTCGACGGTAACGCTCGATCGGGGCGACCCGGGACAGGCCCCGAGGCCCCGACCGAACGGTTTGTGGGGTCGGCCGCGTCGGGTAGTGCGCCCCCATGACCACTTCATGGATCTCCTGGCCACCCGAGCAACAACCAAGCGGGAACAGCCTCGACGCCCACGTCGCTCCGTCCCCCGTACCCCGGGGTCCGTAGGCGAGACTCACCTTCGGAGACACTGGGGCACCCGCCTGAAGACTGCGGCCCATTCGAAACGGCGTCTCCAGGCGGCCCTGGTGGCCGCACCGACGCCGCCTCCGGCCCCGGATGCCGGCACAGACGATCTCGTATCATCCCGCCATGGCTGACCCGACCCTCAGCCCTCCGCCCGACCCAGGAGTATCCACATGTCCCCAGCCAGTGACCGCCGTGTCCTCGTCACAGGCGCCGCCCGGGGCATCGGGGCAGCTACCGCCCGGGCATTCGCCGCCGCCGGCGCCGACGTGGCCATCGTCGACGTCGACCCCGGCCCCGAGGGGGCACAGGTGGTTGCAGACATCGAAGCGGCGGGCCGTCGCGGTTTGGCCATCCAGGCCGATCTGACCACAGTGGAACAGTGCCGTCACGCCGTCGCCTCCGCCGTCACGTTCCTGGGCGGAATCGACGTGCTGGTCAACAACGCCGGCGGCAACCTGGGCATCTACGCCACATTCGAGGAGCTGTCCGAGGACCAGTTCGACCGGATTCTGTCACTGAACCTCAAGAGCACCTTCTTCGTGTCACAGGCGGCCATCCCCCACCTGCGGAAACGGCCCGGTGGTCGCATCATCAACCTGGCGTCGGAGCTCGTCTGGGTGGGCTACGAACTGATGCCGGCCTACGTGGCTGCCAAAGGTGCCGTGGTGGCGTTGACCCGCTCGATGGCGCGAGCGGCGGCTCCAGGAGTCACCGTCAACGCCGTTGCCCCTGGTCCCACCGCCACCGAGCGGTTCAAACGCGGCAAGTGGTACCGGGAGGAGAAGGAGCGCCGCGAGGCCGACATACCCCTCGGTCGATTTGGCGAACCCGAGGACATCGCCCGCTTCATCGTGTCGCTGGCGGGCGACACCGGCGACTGGTGCACGGGTCAGACCTTCCACGCCAACGGTGGCGTCGTCATGCCGTGATCGTCGGCGTCGGGGTCAACCGGTCCGGGCGCGGCGCGGCGTGTGACTTCCGTCGCACAGTGGAGCCATCCTCGAGCGGCCACATCGACACAGGGCGATGACGGCACGTTCTGGGTCTACCGATGCGACGGCTGAGCCGTCGGCATGCTCGAGCGCGAAGGCACCGCTCACCAGAAGCGGCCCGTCCGGATAGGCCCGGATCGACACGGGTGCGGGACCGGCGTTCTGAGAGGATGTCATGGTGTACTGCTACCCGCCGTTGCCTGTCCGCAACCGTCAGGAGTTCCTCATGCCAGACAGCACGACCCCCACCGTCCACTTCCTGGCCGAGGCTCCCCCGGGGCCGGAAGCCGAGGCGATGTTCGGAAACGACGTCAAGGAACTGGGATACGTGATGAACCTGACCCACCTGTGGGCCCACCAACCGGCTGCGTTCACCTCGCTGTTCGACCTCCTCGGCACCGCCGCGGCAGGCGGTGATCTGAGTCTCCGCCAGAAGGGCATCCTGGTGGGGGCCGCTGCCTCGTCGATCAACGACTCGTACTGCTCGCTGGCCTGGGGCAGCCGCCTCGCCGGGGTGGCGGGCAATGCAGCCGCGGCAGGGGTGCTGCTCGGCGATGACACCGAGCTCGACCCCTCCGAAGCGGTCATGGCCCGCTGGGCCCGGAAGGTGGCCCTCGACCCCACCGCCACTACCCCGGCTGACGTCCAGGAACTGCGTGAAGCCGGACTCGACGACGCCCAGATCTTCGCCATGACGCTCTACGTGGCCCTTCGGGTGACCTTCTCGACCGTCAACAACGCCCTGGGCGTCCGGCCGGACTCCGCGCTCGCCGACGCCGCTCCCCCGGCTGTTCGCCATGCCGTCACGTACGGACGCCCGGTCGCCGACATGTGAGCGAATCACCAACCGGTGATGAGGACAACGACCGCTCCGAGCAGCACACCGCCGGCCACCGCCTCGACCGTGGCCCTCATCAGCCTGCCTTTCCGTGATCGGACGGCGGACACCGGTGCCACGCCTGCCGCAAAACCCAGTCTGAACACCTCCCAATCCCAGAGCGGATCACGGGGACAGGTGCCGGTCCCCTTCCATCCGGCACAGTCCCCGAAGATGAACGCCAACCCGAGCGCTCCGACTGAGAACACCACGGCCACGAACACGAACAGAGCTCGAACGACCCTCGGGAGCGATCTCATCGTGCCTGCCTCCTGCCGTCGACCGGTCATCCCTCCCCGCCGAGGCATGGCTACCCGGCACTGCCGGGACAGCAGGATAAGCCGGCTGGTCGACCCCGGACAGTCCGTATCCAGGCGTTTGGCCGGGTCGGCGGAAGGGAAGTCCCCACTCCATGAACGGTCACACCACCGCAACGCCTGTCGCCCGCCAAGAGATTCGAGCTCCCGAGTGGCTCCGTGACTGGGTGCGCCGCCTCGAGTCCGACCAGCGCCTCGACAAGGCGGCGACGGTACTGCAACCCGTCGCCACGAGTGTCGGCGCCGGGCGACGTGGGTTGGTGCTGCAGGGAAGGGCGATCGGACACGCACTCCACCCGCTCATGACCGATCTACCGCTGGGATGTTGGATGTCGGCCGGTCTTCTCGACCTGTTCGGCGGCAAGCAGTCGCGTACGGCCGCCCGCCGACTGGTCGGGTTCGGTCTGCTGGCCGTGCCGGGCACCGTGGCCACTGGCATGGCCGACT
Organism: Acidimicrobiia bacterium; assembly: GCA_050329955.1. Classification (GTDB taxonomy): domain Bacteria; phylum Actinomycetota; class Acidimicrobiia; order Spongiisociales; family ZC4RG35; genus JAOUGY01. The sequence continues at coordinate 35,488 of JBHJOH010000053.1, forward strand.
ACGCCGATATCGCCGATCAGCCCGACCGACGGGTGGCGGTGGTCCACGCCGCTGGGAACGCCGCCGTCGCCGCCCTGTACTTCGCATCGTGGCGGGCCCGCCGACGGGGCCGCTTCGGCTCTGGAAAAGCGCTTGGTTTGGCCGGGGGCCTGCTCGCCATGGGGACCGGATACCTGGGCGGGCATCTGTCGTTCGCCCGATCGGTGGGGACCGGGGCGCGGGGACTCGAATCGGGCGTAGCCGGCGACTGACTGAGCGGGTGACCACCGTTTCCTGGACTCGCGGGCGGGTAGAGACCCCCGCGACGAAGTGGAGGATCACGTGGAAGAGTCACTCACCCGAAACCAGGAAGTTGCCGTGGTCGGCGCCGCATTCCCGGATGCGCCTTCGGCGGTGGCTGCCAGACAGGACCTGGGACGGTTGGGACTGGACGAGGACGACGTCCGGACGGCGGTGTGGACCGACGGGCGATTCGTACCCAGCGATTACGCCGGTCAGCACATCTGGCGCAGCATCGCCCGATCAGCCGTCTTCGGGACGATCATCGGAACGGTGGCGACGACCGCCCTGTCGTACTTGATCTGGCCGGGCAGTTCGTTGTTGCTCCTGCTCATCGTCGGAGCCAGCTTCGGAAGCGCCGTCGGCGTGATCCTCGGCGGGTACCACGGTCTCAACCAGAAGCGCGGCGAACTCTGGTTCGAAAACGACTGGAGGGACTCCACCGATGTCGAAGGCACCACCCTGCTGGTGTTTCGTCCCATGGCCCACCTCGGTGAGGCAACCCAGGTTGTGAGGAAGCATGGCGGCCGGATGCTGACGGGATCCTGAGACCGGCCCTCCCGGGGCCACGGCTCAGACGGTCGGCGGGTCCATGGCACGTTCCCAGTTGCGATGCCGGGAAAGCGCATCGATGAATCCACCGGTGTCGGCGGTCATCGCCCAGTCGGCGTCCCGCTCGAGGGGAATACCTGCCGCCTCGAACAGTGCTTCCGCCGCCCCCAAGGCGAGGATCGGCTTGCAGTGGCGGTACTGATCGCGGACGAACTCGACCGCGTGCCCGAGCGAGGCGAGGTTGACGGCGGCGGATCCGTCTGGGATGACAGCCGCGTCGAACAGCACCGACGGCATGGTCTCGAAGGTGGCGTCGGGTGAGATGCTGCCTCCGCCGGCATCGAGGGTGGCGAGCCGCTCCGCCACCAACCTCGGCACCGCTCCACGCGCAGCCAGGGCGGTTCGGACCGACTCGACCGATGACGCATCAACCCCGGGAGCCAGCAGGATGGCCACCTTGCGGCCGGCGATCGACCCGTCGCCGGGACGGGCCGTCAACGAGAGAGCCGGCGACGTCTCGACCTCGGGTTCGAGCGGCTCGGCCGCCCGCTTCATGGCGCGAGGCAACGCCATCCCGAGTCCCCTCGCCACCGCTCCGGCCAGTTCGTCGGACACGTTGCGCAGCATCGCCACCGTCCGGGTCCTGATGGCCGGGATCTGGACCTTGGTGAGCTCGAAACGGAACGCCCGGATGATGTGCGACTGTTCAGCCGGGGTCTGACTCTCCCAGAACAGGCGGGCCTGGGTGTAGTGGTCGGCGAACTTCTCGGGCTTGCTTCGCACCTTGTCGGCGGCGATCGGCTCGGGGAACGAGGCGTACCCGGCCGTCCCGGCCTGGAACGGGCATCCACCCGCCAATGAGTTGGGCTCATAGGAGACCCGACCGCGATGAATTGCCTGGCGGTGGAAGCCGTCACGCTGGTTGTTGTGCACCTGGGCGACCGACGAGTTGATGGGGATCTCGTGGAAGTTGGGCCCGCCCAGCCGCAGCAACTGCGTGTCGAAGTAGGAGTGGATGCGACCGGCCAACAGCGGATCGTTGGAGAAGTCGATGCCGGGAATCACGTTCTGTACCCCGAAGGCGACCTGCTCGGTCTCGGCGAAGAAGTTGTCGGGGTTGCGGTTCAACACCATCCGACCCACCGGGAGGATCGGCACCAACTCTTCGGGGATGATCTTGGTGGCGTCGAGCACGTCGAAGCTGAAGCCCTCGGCCTGCTCCTCGGTGAAGATCTGGAACCCCAACTCGAACTCGGGGTGGACGCCGGCTTCGATCGACTCCCACAGGTCGCGCCGGGTGTAGTCGGGATCGGCTCCCGAGATCTTGACGCACTCGTCCCAGTCGAGTGAGTGGGTGCCCGCCACCGGCGTCCAGTGGAACTTCACGAACACCGACTGGCCCCGGGCGTTCACCAGCCGGAAGGTGTGCACGCCGAAACCCTGCATCATGCGGAAACTTCGGGGCAGTGCCCGATCCGACATGACCCACATGAGCATGTGGGTCGACTCGGGCATCAGCGAGACGAAGTCCCAGAAGGTGTCGTGGGCGCTGGCAGCCTGGGGCATGGCGTGATGCGGCTCCGGCTTGAGGGCATGCACCAGATCGGGGAACTTCATGGCGTCCTGGATGAAGAACACCGGGATGTTGTTGCCGACGATGTCGAAGTTGCCCTCGTGGGTGTAGAACTTGGTGGCGAACCCGCGCACATCCCGGGGTGTGTCCGTCGATCCCCGCTCTCCTGCAACGGTCGAGAAACGCACGAACACCGGGGTTCGTTTGCCGGGCTCGGCCAGGAACGAAGCCCTCGTGTACTTGGCGAGTGACTCGTAACACTCGAAGTACCCGTGTGCACCGGACCCTCTGGCGTGCACGATCCGCTCGGGGATCCGTTCGTGGTCGAAGTGGGTGATCTTTTCCCGGAGGATGAAGTCCTCGAGCAGGGCGGGTCCCCGCAGCCCGGCCCGCAGCGTGTGCTGGTTGTCGGCCACGGGGAGGCCGAAGTTGGTGGTGAGGGCGCGCCCACCCGAGTCCACCCTGACCCGGTCGAGCGGGTCGTTCCCGGGGTTGGTGCCGGGAATCGCCTGGGTGCCCACCTTGTCGGAGTCGTGACTCTCGGTGAGGGTGCTGGCGGTGACACTCGGATCGTCGATTTCGACGGTCGCTCCCACCTTGGGCTTGCGGGAAGCCTCCCCGTACTCGCCCCGCTTGTTCGGGTTGGCGGGAAGCGCTGCCGCCGTGGCCTCGGTGGCTTCCATCTGGCGTACGGCCGCTCCCTCGCCTCCGGGCGGGGACGCCGGCCCGCCGACGGTGGACTTTTCGGCTTCGCTCTTGGATGCGCTCGGCTTGCCCTGCTCATTCGCCACGGTTCGACCCCTTGTAGTTCGCCGGCACGGCGGCTACCCCGAAGAGCCGGAACCTCAAACCCACTCCTACCTCGATGCCCTGTGTTCGCAGCCACCCCTCCGGAGCGAACCACCACTGACCGACGAGTTCCAGATTCACTCGGTGAAGCGACCAGCTCGGGTAGCCCGCCCCTCGACTCGTAATCGGTTTCCCATCTTGGACCGTTGGGTAGCGCACGGGTACATCCCACAAGCGACCGCAGGAGGACGCTCATGTATGAGGACATGTGGACATATCGACAGGACGCCCACACGGAGTCGGTTACCGGCTCCGACGTCATCGGCTACTCGGTCGAAGCCATCGACGGCTCGATCGGCAAGATCGACGAGGCGACCCACGACGCAGGCTCGAGCTACCTGGTGGTCGACACCGGGCCGTGGATCTTCGGCCGGAAGGTGATGCTTCCAGCCGGTGTCATCCGCTCAGTGGACTCGGCGAACGAGACGGTGTTCGTCAACCGGACCAGGGACGAGATCAAGGACTCCCCCGAGTTCGACGAGACCCGGCGCGAGGACACCGTGTTCCGCGATGAGCTGGGGACCTATTACGGACCTGAAGGCAGGGGTCATCGCTCCTGGTGATTCCGGGACTCGACCCGCCCTCACAGACCGAGGGGCCCCCACCGGGGCCCCTCGGTCTTTCGTGTGCCGGCTTTTCGTGTGCCGGTTTTTCGTGGGCAGGCGCACTCTGTCGTCACTCATCCGGTTGAGTTGGCCCGCTCTCCGCTCATCGCCCGCCGCTCACCGATCTCACTGATCCTCGCGGCCCGATCGCCACGGGCGGAGATGGGGTGGCGTGGTCCGCCACAGCAGGAACACCGCCACCACCTCCACCAGGTGAATCAACTCGCCCAGCGGGCCCTGGTGTCCGGTGACCACATCGATGACGGCGGTCAGCACCGTGAGGCCGGTGACGGTGAACGCCAGCGCCAGCATCGCCTGGGACAGTCGCGACATCCAGCCTGCCACGAGGAGGCCCGCCCCGAAGCCGATCTGCCAGGTCGCCAGGTGACGGGCTGCGTGTGCTTCGGCATCGGTTCCGCCGAGGAAGGCCGGGGCACCCTCGGCCACGAACACCATCGCCACCACCATCAATGCGCGCCGACTCCAGACACCCCGTAGCCAGTGGTCCTCGGCCGGGTCGAGCCGGTCGGCGGGTAACGGGAGGGGGGCGGCCTCGAAGGGGTTCGACGCCAGCGCGGGCGTGTTCGCCATCGCGTCGCACTCGTCGCAGGTGGCGAGGTGGGCGTCGACATCCGAGCGCGATCGCCTCGAGTTCTCGTCGTCGAGTGACGCCGAGACGTCTTCCCACCAGTCGCAGGTGTCCATGCCGAGCGCCCCTACGGTCTTCTCTCGGCATGACGGTACCGGTTGGACAGGCCGAGAGCGACCACGGCGAACACCACCGCACCAGTGAGCACGATCGCCGGGCCGCTGGAGACGTCCCGGTAGTACGACACGTACAGGCCGATCACCGCCGAGGCGACGCCGATCACGATCGAGGCCACCGTCAGGCGGCCGAAGGAGCCGAACACCAGCGAGGCAGTGGCGGCGGGAAGCAGCAGAGTCGCCGCCACCAACAGCACTCCCAGCACCTGCAGAGCGGTGACCACGGCCAGGGCCAGCAGCAGGTTGAACAGCAGCTCCATCATCCCGGTGCGAACCCCGTGCGCCGCCGCCACCGCAGGGTTGTGGGTGGTGGCGAGCAGCTGCTTGTAGTTGGCGCCCAGCAGCAGCGCCGTCACCACCACCACCACTGCCACCAGGATCAGGTCCCCCTGGTTGACGCCGAGAATGTTGCCGAACAACAGGTTGGAGATGTTGAGACTGCGGTCGCGGTTCGCCGAGATCGCCGCCACCCCAGCGGCGAACATGGTCGCCGCCACGATGCCGATGGCGGTGTCGGCCGGGATGCCCCTCCTGCGGGTGACGTGGATGGCGAGAGCGGCCACGATCGTGGCCGCCGCCGCCCCGACGTACAACCCGGCGCCGAGCACCAATCCCACTCCCACGCCGCCGAGGACGCTCTGGGAGAGGCCCTGGCCGATGTAGGCCATGCGGCGCACCATCACGAAGGGCCCCAGGGCGCCGGTGACGGCACCGATGAGGACCGCCGCCGCCAGCGCCCGCCCGAAGAAGTCGTAGGTGAACGGTTCGAGGACGATGTTCATGCCGGCCCGATCAGCGCGGCCGAGTCGACCACGACAGGCCGACCGTCGTGTTCGAACACCTGCATGTCGGCGTCGAACGTCTGTTTGAGGACCGATGGAGTCAACACCTCGAGCGGCCGCCCATCGGCCTGCACCGAGCGGTTGAGACAGACCACCCGGGGCAGGTGGGCGGCAACCCAGTTGAGGTCGTGGGTGGTGAGGACCACTGTCAACCCGCCGGCGACCAGCTCACCGACCACGCCCAGCATGTCGGCCCGTGTCTGGAGGTCGATGCCGCTGGTGGGTTCGTCGAGGAGCAACAGTGTCGGCTCGGCCACCAGGGCACGGGCGAACAGCACCCGTTGGAACTGCCCTCCCGACAACTCGTGCAGCCCACGCGAGGCGAGGTGGTCGATGCCGAGCCGTCCGAGAGCATGGTGGGCGGCGGCACGCTCCGCCCGCGAGAACCAGGGGACGCGGGCGCTGGAGGCGGCCGCCCCCAGCTCGACGGCGCCCCGCACGGTCAACGGGAAGGTCCGTTCGCTGGCATCGAGCTGGGGTACGTAACCGACCGCCGGGCGCTTGCGCTTCCCGATGGCGACGCCGTCACGGGTGATGGTTCCTTTGGTCGGCTCGATCTCCCCGAGAACGATGCGCAGCAGCGATGTCTTTCCCGCCCCCGACGGACCAACGATGCCCACGAACTCCCCGGGCTCGATCGTCAGGTCGACATCGCGCAGCGCCCATGTCGAACCGTACGCAACGCCAACCCCGTCGAGCGCAAGGGCGGCCGTCACGGCAGCGCTGGGTCGACGGTGTCGAGGATGGCGGGGTCGCCCCCGAGCGCACCGACGATGGTGCGAACGTTGGCGACCATCATCCCGATGTAGCTGTGCTCGGGCGCTCCGGGCTCGCCGGGCAGCCGGTCGTCGGAGAGATCGGCCACGTACTCGGCACCGGTCTCGGCGGCGATTACGTCGAGCACGTCGGAAGGGAAGACCTCACTCCCGAAGAACGCCGGCACCGCCGCGTCCCGTACCTGGTCGATGGTGTCACGCAACTCGGAGGCGGAGGGCTCGGAGAAGTCCACCGGCTGGATGGCGCCGATGACGGGGATGCCGTAGCGCCGACCGAAGTACGACCAGCTGTCGTGGTACACGACGAGTTTGCGGTTGTCGACCGGGATGGTTTCCAGCGCTTCGGTGAAGGCGACATCCATCTCCTCGAGTGCCATCTGCAGTTCGGCGGCCCGGGTGTCGTACTCCTCGGCCCGGGCGGGGTCGAGGTCGATGAGGATGTCTTTGATGCGCCGTACGTAGGCGATGGCGTACACCGGATCCGGCCAGAGGTGGGCATTGAAGGTATGGGCATGACCGTGGGCGGCGATCTGTTCGGCTGTTTCGTTCGAAATGAGCTCGGACTCGGCGATTGCATCGCTGAGCTGAAGATGTGGTGTCCCCTCCGGGTAGTTGGTGGCAGCGAACTCCGACACCACCGCATTGAGATCCATCCCGTTTTCGATATAGACATCGGCATCGGCGAGGGTACGGGCATCCTCGGGCCGGGGCTCGTAGGTGTGACCGTCGGCGCCGAGCGGTACCACGCTTGCCACCGCGATCTCGGGACCGCCCACCCGGCTCACCAGGTCTGCGATCGGCGGATCGGACACCACGACGTTGAGCCTGGTCTCGGTCGTGACAGTGGCGGCGTTTGTGGTCGCGCTCGCAGTGTCAGCCGTTGCCTCTGCTCCCGAGCCGCAGGCGCCGAGAAGCACCGAAGCGGTGGCGATTGCGGCGAGAGCTCGAACCGGTCGATGGACGCGATGGGAGTTCCCCGTTGTGGTTTGCATGTCTCATGTGTCCGTCTTCAAAGCGGATTAGTTCCATCCGATCTCAGACTTGGCGTTTTGGCCTACCCGGCCGAGCAGGCCAAGATCGGTGTAATGACAGACGCCGCCACCCGTGCGTTGCTGGCCGCCCAGGATGGCGACCCGGCGGGATTCGAGCGTTTCGTACAGCTCACCCTGCTCGACGTGACCCGATACTGCCGGTAGCTCGGCAGCAGCGACACCTACGAGGATCTCGTCCAGGACACCTACCTGCGGGCGTTGCGGAGCCTCGCCGGCTACCGCCACGAGAGCCCGGCGCTCCGATGGCTGCTCACCATCGCCCGGCGTTCCTGCGTCGACGCCATCGAGCAGCGGCGACGAGCGAACCGGACTGCGCTGACGCCACCAGCGTCACACGACCACGCCGCCGCCACCAATCTGACGTTGCTGCTCGACTCGCTGACAGACGAGCAGCGAACCGCCTTCGTCCTCACCCAACTCCTCGGCTACGGCTACGAGGAAGCCGCCGAACTGTGCGAGTGCCCGGTGGGGACAATCAGGTCTCGGGTGGCCCGAGCCCGCGCCGCCCTGTACGGACAGGTCAACGCGGCCGACAGCAGGAGACCACGCTCCACGGCGTGACTCCGAGCGAAGCGACTGCGGAGGCGCAGGTACAAGCGACGACTGCGACAAACGCGTCACCTGCACCTGCTCTCGACCGGATGTCGGCCGAGGCCGGGTGACGAGACCTCGACATCGAGAGCCGCATCGTCGATGCCAACGCCGCCAACGCCTTCGGCGCCGACGCGTTCGACCTGGGAGATCCTCGTCCACGAGAGGCGAGCTCGCCCCAAGGGGTCCGCCACCGACGGCCATCAGGTCGACGACGTGTGGTCCTCCGGGCGAGAAGGGTCGCCTGAGCGGCCTGCAAAGCGCCGCTTGCGACTGCGCGAACCCACCGACGACTCTGGTGACGGCCGTTCGATCGTCGCAGTGTGGAGGCGAAAGGAGGTCGGTATGCGACAGATACTCGCTGTTGCACTGGCCACTGCACTGGCGGCCTGCGGTACGGGCACCGGACTCGATGCCGGCGCCGCCCCGCCGATCAGCGCTCCGGAACCGATCGTCGAACAGCTCGTGCCCACCACGACGGAACCCACGGTCATCGTCGATGAACCCGGTGGCCCACCCAGCATCACCGTCGGGGGCAAGGGATCGGCCTTCGACACGCCCGACAGATGTGTGGTGACACTCGGGATCAGCACCAGGCGCTCGACGGTCGCCAAGGCCGGCAACGCCGCCGCCCACTCCGCCCGGGCGCTGGTGGGAACCCTGACGGCGGCCGGTGTCGCCGAGTCGGACATCCAGATGTCCGAGTTCAACATCTACCCGTACTACGGCACCACCTGGGAGGAGAGCACCCAGCTCGAGGGCTACCAGGCCGACTTCGGCTACCGGGTGGTCCTCACCGACACCGAGTCGGTTGGTGAGATCCTGGGAACAGCTATCGAGTCGGGCGGTGACGACGCCCGTGCGTGGGGCATCTCGTTCGAGACCGATCCCGACGGACTCATCGACATTGCACGCCTCGAGGCGTGGAAGGACGCCGCCTCGAGGGCGGCGGCGCTCTCGGAGCTCATCGGCAAGCCACTCGGTGAGGTCCTCGATGTGCACGAGAAGGTGATGATGACCACCCCGAGCGGTATGTCGCAGGGCGGCCAAGGCGACGCCGCACCGTTCGACATCCCCGTTGCTCCGGGCGTCGCAGGCGTGATCGTGCTGCTCACGGTGACCTACGAGCTGGCGTGAGGATCGTCGGGCACCCTTCGGGCGGGCCCGTCATCCCGTCAGGTGGCGTGGAGGTTCCTGGCGGTTCACCCGTCCCGCACGTCCCAGCGCATGCTGTGGATCAGGAGACCGGCGGCGTCGTGAACTCCTGTGAGCCGGAACCCCCAGTTCTCGTACATGGCGACGTTGGCTGCGTTCTCGGTGTCGAGGGCAACGCCAATCGATCGGGGGTGCGTCCGGGCCAACCCCGTCACCTCCTCGACGAGCCGACGCCCGTGTCCGGCTCCTCGATGGGCAGCCGAAACCCCGATCATGGTGAGGTAGTGGTGCGGCCCGACAGGAGCGGCGCTTCGGGCCACCCGCATGTAAATGTTGAGCGTCGAGCTGGTGCTGAGGGGAAGCCGAACCGCCACCGTGAGAAACATCGCCGCCGCCGCCACCATTCGCACCGGCCCACCAACTCCCCGGGGCGGCTCGACCAGGGCCGCCCCTGCCAGCCGGTCGTCGACGAACAGACCCAACCGGGCCCCGCCGAGCACGCGGGTGGCACCGAACAGGTAACGGACCAGGGCCCGGCCGTGCTCGACGCGCCCCAGTACGTCCGTGAACAACGGGTCGGCGGCGAAGGCCGCTGCCACGACGTCGACGAAGGCGTCACGGTCACCGCGGCCGAGCTCCCGAATCACCACCTGACCCATCATCGGACCTCCTGTCCAGCGTCGCGGTAGTGGTCGACCGCGAAGGCGTACGTGACCTTCACCATGAACAAGGCAGCAACCGACGCCATCAACAGACCGAGGTCGGGTGTGAGGGCGATCACCACCAGGACGCCGAGCGCCAGCGCCACGCCACCCACCATGGCCTGAAGCGGGGAGCGCTGCAATCGGTTCACCAGCAGCGCCGAGAGAATCGAGTAGGCCCACACGAGGGCGGCTGGGCCGAGCGGGCCGGCGAGCAGCCAGGCGATGGCGAGCAGGTGCACGTGGACGGCGATGAACACCAGCCGTTTGCGCGACCGCAGGGCGTAGTAGCGGCTCGTGCCGCGGGTGAGGTTGGCGACGCTTCCGGCCACCACGTCGAGGATGAGGAGGGCAGCGAGCACTGCTCGCCACACCGCAACCTCGGACAGCGCCTGTCGACCGGCCGTCAGCAGCACGGCCGTCACCCCGATGCCGAAGGCGGCAACGATCACCAACTCGCGCCGCGTCTGGTGCTCGCCGAAGACGTCGTACAGCGACCCGGGCATGCGCACCGTCACTACGACCACATCCCGGCGAGCAGCTTCCACGCCACGTCAGGGTTCGCCGACTCACCCCGGGCGAGCGCATCGACCACCCACCGGTCGGCGGCATGGATGACCGAAGCGGTGGCGATCACCAGCAGCTCGGAGTCGAGGTCAGACCGGATCACCCCGAGCCGCCGCCCATCGGCGACCATCGCCCGGACCCACGAGTGGCTGCCGTGTGCCACCACCTCCTCGTACCAGCGCCCCATTACCGCCGCGTCGCTCGGATGCGCCATCAGGTGGCCGGCCAGTCGATCTCCGTCGGCGCGCAGCCGGACCCAGAACTCATCGGCGCCCTCCGCCGGGCTCCAGGGGCCGAGCACCCCGGCGAGGTCGGCCGCCAGGTCCCGGAGCACCTCGTCGACCAGGTCCTGTTTCCCGTCGAAATACAGGTAGGCGCTGGTCTTGGAGATCCCAGCGGCGGCGATGATCTGGTTGTAGGACGCTTCCTGGGCCAGCTCACGCCGGGCCACGTCGAGGATGTGACGACGCTGGTCTTCGGGAAGTCGGGTGAAGCGCGGCAATGGCATGTACCAATGGTACACACCACTGGTACCTAAAGCTGCGTCAGAGAGCAGAAACTGCGCACCCACCCCGGGATGCGGGGGCCAGGTGCACAACATCGGGTGGGTCAGTCTTCGGCGGGGGTGAGAAGCTTACGTTCGTAGGCTGCCGCCACCGCCGCAGCGCGGTCGTTCACGCCGAGCTTGGCGTAGAGATGCAGGAGATGCGTCTTGACCGTGGCCTCCGAGATGAACAAATGCTCGGCGGCCGCCTTGTTCGTCGCTCCCCGGGCGATGAGTTCGAGAATCTCGTGCTCGCGTTCGCTCAGCGCGGTCCGGCTGGGCCGCCGCACGTTCCCGATCAGCCGGGACAGGACCGGGGGCGACATCACCGATTGACCCCGGGCGGCGGAACGAACAGCCCTGATGAGCTCGTCACTCGGGGCGTCCTTCAGCATGTAGCCAGTGGCTCCTGCTTCGATCGCCGGCAGCACGTCGTTGTCGGAGTCGTAGGTGGTGAGCACCAGCACGTGGGCGCTCAGGCCTCGCCGCTTCATCTCCTGGATGGCGTTGACACCGTCTTCCTCGGGCATACGCAGGTCCATGAGGACGACGTCGGGTTCGAGTGCGGCGGCTCGCGCAACCGCTTCACGGCCGTTCGCCGCCTCTCCGATCACCTCGATGTCGGGACGTCCGGCGAACATGCCCCGAAGCCCGTCGCGGACCACGGGGTGATCGTCGACGATCAGCACTCGAATCTTCCGATCGGAATCCTCAGTCACCTGGGCCCTCGTCCTCGGGCGTGGCAATGATCGCAGAGATGGCGGTTCCGACGCCGGGTTCGGATTCGATGCCGAACGTCCCGCCCACATGTTCGACCCGTTGGCGCATCACACCGAGGCCGAAGCCACCGACGCTCGGGCGGGGCTGGAAGCCGATCCCGTCATCGCGCACGTCGAGTGAGACCGCCTCATCCATGAACGACAACGTCAGCATCGTGCGGGATGCCGCGGCGTGTTTGCCAACGTTGGCCAACGCTTCCTGGGCGACCCGCAGCAGCGTGACCTCGATATCGGGATCCAGGTGGCGAACCGTCCCCGTCGTCGCCACCCGCGCCTCGACCCCGGAGGCAGCCGACCACCCTTCGGCCAGGTGGGCGATCGCTTCCGGCAGACGGCTGTCCTCCAGGTATGTCGGGGTGAGGGCCTTCACCGACTTCCGGGCTTCTGAAAGGCTCTCGCGGGCGAGGCTGGCGGCGATGTCGATATGTCGATCGGAGAGGGTCTGATCGTCTGTCTGACGGGCCGCTTCGAGCTGGGTGATCACGCCCGTCAACCCCTGAGCGATCGTGTCGTGGATCTCGCCCGCCATCCGGTGGCGTTCGTCGAGGATGCCGGCCTCCCTCGCCTGGGCGATCAGTTGGGCATGGAGCCCGGCGTTCTCGCTGGTCGCGTCCTGGAGTTCGACCAACGCCCGCCGACGCTCCTCGGCCAGTTCGGAGACCTTCTCCCCGCCCATGACGCCGAACCCGATCGCCAGCGTCTGGATGACAACCACGAGTCCGAAGAACCAGGTCGCTTCCGGGTCCGGATCGCCTCGCACGATCATCGAGTTCACCAGCAGCGACGTGGCCGCCACGCCGACAAACGCCACCGGCCACGGCCTGATGGCGAAGGCGTGGAAGAACCCGCTGATCACGTAGACGAAGAAGATCGGGTCGTGCCACATCATCAGGGCGGCCAGCGCGATGAACCCGACGAAGTAGACGTTGATCTGCCATCGGGGTGTACCGGACGTCGGGCCCGGTCGTGTGAACATCGCCCAGGTCCAGACGAAGGCGGCCGCGGCGAGGCCGAACGCCATCGCCTTGTGCTCCAAGGTCCGTTCCGAGATCAGGATGATCCCGGTGGATATGGGCAGCAGGACGTAGGAGATGAGGCGCACACCGCGTTCCATCCACCGTTCCCAGTTGCTGGTGGCTGTCAGCAGTGCGGGCGGATCGGTGGAGATCGAACTCATGGCGTCACTCCCAACGGAAGAGCCTGGCGGCGACTCCGCCGGCTACCACCGCGAAGCCCGCCATCACGGCAACACTAGACAGGGACGGCCCAGCGCCCGCCCAGACGTCGCTCATCGCTTGTACGGCGGCGCCGGCGGGGGTGAAGTCGCTCACCCTCCGAAGGCTCTCGGGCATGCCCTCGCGCGGGAAGTAGATGCCGGCGAAGAACAACATCGGGAAGTACACCGCCATCCCGATGCCCTGCCCGGCCGAGGCGGTCTTGGCAACAGACCCGATGAAGAGACCCATGGCGAGCATCGACGCCGCCGCCAACACGAACACGGCCACGAAGCCGAGCATGTTGGCGGGCAGTTCGATGTCGAACGCCAAAACACCGATGGTCAGGGTGAGCAGCATCGCGGCGGTCGCCACCGCCACATGAACACCCAGCTGGGCCGCCAACAGCCGGCCCGGGTGGACCGGTGTCGTCCGCATTCGACGAAGGATCCCGAACTCCCGATAGGTGGCGAGCATCACCGGCAGGGTCGTGAAGGCCACCGTTGCCAGGGCGAGAACCAGGACGATCGGAGCGTAGAGGTCGATGAGGCGTCGGCCCCCGATCTCGGGAACCGGATCCCGGAATCCGGGAAAGAACGCCCCGAGGGCGACGAACACGACCGCCGGGAACGCCAGCCCCCAGAACAGGGCCGCCCGGTCGCGTACGAAGAGCTTGGATTCGGTGATGACGAGTTTGGTCATCGCTGACATGGTGAACTCCTCACAGGACAACGGATTCGGCGTCGATGGTGCGGCCGGTCAGAGCCACGAAGGCGTCGTCGAGGTTGGGCTGGTCGAAACGCAGCTGTTCGGCGACGATGTGATGGCGCACCAGAACGGTCACAACCGCGTGCAGCAGGTTCCCGGTGCCGGTGACGTGGATGTGCGAACCCTGCTCCTCCACCCGGGTCACCTCGGGCAGCTCAGACAACACGGTGTGATCGAAAGGCTGGGACGGCTTGAAGCGGATCCGCTGTTCGGCATCGACCCGGGCCACCAGCCCGGACGGGGTGTCGACCGCAACCAGCTCACCGCCGTCGATGAGGGCGAGCCGATCACACAGCCGCTCGACCTCCTCCATGAAGTGCGACACCAGGACGATCGTCACTCCGTCGTCGCGGATGGACTCGATCAGATCCCAGGTGTCGCGACGGGCCTGAGGGTCGAGCCCGGTGGTCAGCTCGTCGAGGATTGCGATCTCGGGGTCGCCCACCAGAGCCAGCGCCACCGACAACCGCTGCTTCTGCCCACCAGAGAGGTCACCGAAACGGGCCCTGTGCTGATCGCCCATGCCGAGTCGCTCGAGCAGCTCCGGCCACGGCCTCGGCTTCGGATAGAACGAGGCGTAGAGGTCCATTGCCTCCCAGACCTTCAACCGGTCGGGAAGGCGGCTCTCTTGGAGCTGGCACCCGAGCCGTTCACGAAACGGGCCGCCCGCCCTCCGGGGGTCCATCCCCAGCACGTCGATGGTGCCTTCGTCGGGTGTCCGCAGGCCGGCGATCATCTCGACGAGGGTGGTCTTCCCGGCGCCATTGGGCCCGAGGACCCCGAAGATCTCACCACGCTCCACATTCAGGCTGACCCCGTTCACGACGGCGCGGCCGTCGTAGCGCTTCACGAGCCTGTCGACTCTGATGACCGTGCCCCCAAACGGATGTGTGTCCATGTGCACACCATGCCGACGACGCCGAGTCGCCACATCGCCCCGTCGGATGGTTCACCGCCAGTCGACAGGTGGATCACCCATCCACCGATCAGTTGATGAGAACCACGACCGGCTGACCGGACCGAAGTGGATCAGCCCCGACACCGACCAGCGAGCACCTTCGAGCCGTCGAGGAGCGACGCTCACGTGGCGCGCCTTTGCCGCCTGTCCGCCGCCCGCCGATTCGCTCATGCCGGCGGGGTGTGGTCCCACGACAGGAGGCGGCGCAGCAGGCTGCGCTTCTTGTGTTGGTGATGTTGCATGCGGGTCAGGATCGAATCGAGGGTGCGGATGGCGTCGGTGATGTGGGGGCCCTTGTTGAGCATCACGCACTCGGCACGTTCGGACATGGCGGCATCGGTGATCTCGGCGCGCGACGGTTGCCCGGTTCGGGCCAGGATGTCGAGGACCTGGGTGGCCCAGATCACCGGGACGTGGGCCGCCTCGCAGGCCCACAGGATCTCCTCCTGGACCTCGGCCAGGCGTTCGAAGCCGACCTCTACGGCGAGGTCGCCGCGGGCGATCATCACGCCGACCTTGCGGGTTCGCATCGCAGCGAGCAACAGGTTCGGGAGTTGCTCGAAGGCGGCGACGTTCTCGATCTTGAGCACGATGCCGATGCCGGCACCGTCGCGTTTGTCGAGTTCCGCCTGGAGTCGTTCGACATCGGCGGGGTGGCGGACGAAGGACAGGTTGACCATGTCGGCGTGGTGGGCGACGAAGTCGAGGTCGACGAGGTCCTTACCCGTCAGGGCGTCGAGGCGGAGGTCGGTGTCGGGGAAGTTGATGCCCTTGCCGGCCTTCAGGTTGACCCCGCCCGGGCGGACATCGGTCACCCGCAGGTCGATCTCGTCGGGACTCACCCCCACGATGACGCCGCCGATCTTGCCGTCGTCGAGCCACACCCGCTCTCCCGGCTTGGCCTGATCGAACACCTCGGGCAGAGTGCAGCCAATGCGATGCTCGCTCCCCGGGGCGGTGGGCGTCGCCGGCTCCAAGCTGCGGGTGAGGGTCAGGTGGTCACCGTCGTCTACACGATGCACCTGCTCCACCTCGGGCAGATCGCCGATGACGACGCGGTCTTCGAGGTCACCAGGTGGGCAGATCAGCTCGAGCCCGGAACTCACGTAGGCGGTCTGGGTGGCAGCCACCAGGCAGCCATCGCCCCCGGCTTCAACCACCACCCAGTGCCGTGTTGCCTCCCGGCTGTCGACCAACTCCAGTGGGTCGCCCGGCCGTCGGCGTCCGAGCCAACCGGCGTCTTCCACCCGCACCACCGTGACCCGAGGGGCGACGGTGACGGGAGCAGCATCGGCGGTGAGCCACACGAGCGCCGGCGCCGTGACGACACCCAGGCGGTCGCGTCGCGGCGAGATACGCACCACCCGTGGACCCGGCTGTAACGGGCCGGTGCGGAGCTTCGGACCGGCCAGGTCCATCGCTACCCGCGGCCGATGGCCGTTGGCGCGCCGTGTCGAGCGGACGCGGTCGATCATCCGCTTCCAGACCTCGGGGCCGTCATGGGCGCAGTTGACCCGGGCGATGTCCATACCGCACTCTGCCATCCGTTGCACCAGATCCGGGTCGTCGGCTGCGGCGGTCGGCAGTGTGACCATGATCCTGGTGCCACGCGTACCGCCGCTGGTGCCGAGCAGGGCTTCGGCGTTGGCGGCGAGGAACTCGTGGCCCTCGTGCATCGCCACAGCGGCGGTGCACGGTGGCGGAACGTGCCCGTTCAGTCGGGCCAGCACCGACAGGACTTCCTCGACCGTCGCCAGCACGTGCGCCTCGGACCGGCCCAGCGAGGACAGCCCTGATGCGGCGAGTCGCGCCTGAAGATCACGAACGTCGTGCTGTCTCAGCTCGAGGTAGTGGACCAGGTTGGCGGCGGAGCGTCGGTGCGCCGGGTGGGTGGCGGCGATGGCAGCGGCCCTGGTCGTCTCGGCCGCGAGCATGGCGTCGCGCACCGTCCGGACGTCGGCCTCCAAGACGTCGAGGGCGTCACGCCCGTTCATGGTCTCATCCACCGTCGGAGCCTACGAACTCCGATTGAACAAAAGCTGAACGGCTGCCGACCGGTGGTTCCCACTCGCTGGGTCTCGTATCAGGTGAACGCTCGACACCGGGGCCGGTGTCGGATCAACCCATAGGCCTCACAGCTCGTTCGCCACGTTCTCCCGCCACTGGAAGATGACCAAAGCGGCCATGGCCACCAGCAGCACACCGAGGACAACGAGGGCCCTGATTCTCGACCGTTCGCGTGGTGTGAGCGGTCTCGCCTCGATCGGATCCCGCCACGCTCTGACGATTCGTACGACGAGACCGGCCGCTACCAGCGTCGTCGACACCACGATGCCGGGAGTGGCGATCGCCCACCTGAGCGAGAGCATTCCGGACCAGGCGCTGAGCACCGACACCGCCGGACTCACCCACCAGGCGAAGGCAGGAATCAGCAGAATCGGTGGGCCCGCCAGGGCCTCACGCTTGGTCGTTGGGGAGCGCACCAGCAGCAGAAAGCCAGCCAACCCGCACAGCGCCCCCACCGCACCCGAGACCGCCGACCGCATCTGCCATTCAGCGACACGGACGATTCCCTGTCGAACCGACTCCTCGGCGGTGCGGAAGGGTTCGAAGCCGTCCCCGACGACGATCTTTTCTTCCGAATCGCCAACCTCGGCGTCAGCGCCGTACGTCAACGAGATGGAGAGACCGACCGACAGAGCGAGCAGCAATGCCGCCCACAGAACAGCGAACCGGTGCATCGTCCCTCCTCACAACACCACGCCGTGTCCGTCACCAGCGCCGGGATGCTACTCCCAGCATCACTGGTAGGCCCCAAGCACCGACCCAAAGGGAGCCGAATACCAGCCCCGGACCGGCGGAGGCGCACGAACCGCTCACCCGGCCACGCCCGCAGGTCGTCCACCGCCTGACCTGCCGTAGTCCCATCGATCAGGCCACGAAGGTGATGGGCCCGGATGACACCGATCACCTCGGCGTCGATCAGGTGCGGAGCGGCATGGTCGGTGTCGCCCACAAGCACTTCTCGGACCGTGTCCGCACCCGGGGGCATCGACCAGCACCTCGTACAAGCAGGAGGCGTCAACCACCAACATCGGACCACGGCCCGCGCAACTCGTCGAGGGCATCGACGATGTCCTGGGACGAAATCTCCGACGGTCGCCGATGTGTCCGTTCGAGCCACTGGGCGACACTCGGCCGGGAAGCCAGACGGGTGGCCTCACGCCGCAGCAACTCCGGCACGGTGAGACCCAGCTCGGCAGCACGCAGGGACAAAACCCGGTAGACGTCGTCGTCGATGTCGCGAATCTGCACGGTTCGGGGCATCAGCGCATTGTGACATGCACGCGCGCGTGTCCGCTTCTGCACATCCTCGGGCTGTTGTGCTGTACAACTTCGGGCTTCAGCTGGTCACTCACTCTCGGGCTGATCAGCTGGACCTCTCTGGCAGCCAGAATCCGCGAATGCCGGAACGAAACCGCGAGTCACCACCAAACCCGGAGCAATCCACGACCCGACGGACAGGACGAGTTCACGTCTCTGTGTGCCGGGTGGCGTAGTAGAGACGCTTGGGATCCTGCGGGCTGGTACCAACCTCAACAACGAGACCCCTCTCGATCAGTTCGACAAGCCGAGTACGTGTCGCTCGGGTGCTGCGCCCGATCACTGCGGCGAGATCGCTGGTGGAACGTCCCTCGCTACCGGCCAGAGCTCCGAGGATGGCACGGTCGACGCCATCCAGCACCACCTCGTTCACGGGCTCCGTGAACAGGGTGACACGGAATCGGGTGGCCATCTCCTCGAACACCGGGGGCGGCAGGCCCGCATCCCGACAGGCGGCTGCCATGCGCTGAACGCCAGAACCCCACTGCTCGATCAACCCCAACTCGTGGAAGACCCGGCCGATCACACGGTTCCGCAGCTTCGACACTCCGCGAGGCAGGTCCTCGACCGTGAGCCCAAAAGGCAGCAGACCCGGATTCTCGACCTCGAGTCGATCGTCATACATCGCGATCCGGATCGGCGCGCCGAACTGGCCATAGTCTGCGTGCGCGACGGCGTTCACCACCGCTTCACGCACCGCCACAGGGGGCACGCTGGGTCGTTCGCGGCGTCGTACCGCGCCGATCTCCGCGCCATGAAGCGTGTGGCGATGCACGAATGCAACCGCCTCCTCCACCGCCCCCGGAAGGGGACCCCGGATCTCCACCCGATCCAGAATCCGGCTGCGATCGGACCCGGCAAAACGACCCGCCTGTATCCAGGCGTCGGGGAAGTGGTGCTCGCGGTTCACGCCGAACAACAGCATGCCACCCACCGTCGGCACCCTCTTGCCCTGGTACGCCACCACCAGCCGAAGGGTCTCGAGATCGGACCGGCGCAGATGTCGCACCGCTGAGAACGACTCGGAAGCTGCTATGAAGTCGACCGCTTCCGAGTCGAGGTGCGGCATCGGCTGCTCGTCGTACGCAACGCCACGTGCGTAGCGGCCGAGCTCGGCGATCATTTGGGGGTCGGCACGCCGATTGGTGGATCCAACCCTGACGTACACCCCCCGATCAGCACCTTCCCGACTCACATGATGCGGCCTCAGCGAACTCGAGTGCACCTCCACCGCCACCACATATAACCCACGCCATTGGACGATCTCCACGTCCGGCACCAACCGAGGCTCGATCCCGTCGGAAACCAGACTCGCGAGCCTTTCCTCCAAATCCAGCACGTCCTCGACACCACGCACCTGGGCGGTCGAATCGTCCACGCCCACCAGCAACGTCCCACCAGCCGTGTTGGCGAACGCCACCATCGTCTTGATCACACCAGCGGGCGAGGACAGGTCCCGTTTGAACTCCAACGTCTTGCCCTCAGGCCGTCGCAGCAACTCCGTCAGCGCTTCCATACTCGGAAGACTACTATGAAGCGCTGACGCCGGCCTCACTTCAGAGCAACCGCCTGGCAGTCGCTCGAGCGTCGTTCGCCTCCCGGCAATCACCTGGCCCCGCAGCCCTTCGAAGCCCAATCACTATTTCCAGGAGGAACACCCCCCGACCACCGCGGAGACATGGAGCCCCGACCCTCTATGAACTCCGGGTTGGCTCAGACCCTCGATCTAGGGGCAGTTTCGCAAGACCGCTATCGGCAGTTTCGCAGACATGTGAGGCGACTTCCCAAGGATCCGGGCCGCTGCCATTCGACTCCTGCCCACATCGCTCTCGTTGGTCTGGCCGCCAGCGGTTCCCGACCCCAACAAGTCGACGTTCAGGACTCGGCGCACCGGGCTGCGTGATGAGACGCTTGGGATCCTGTGCAGCACCTACAGGATCGGCACGGCCAGGCTGCGACTGTCAGCCACATAGAGGACGCTCCGAACATCGCCGAAGCAGTCCCTCTCCCACCCCACAACCGCCCTCGACACCCCCAGCGAAGCCAACCCAGCCAGCCCCCACCGGTGCCGCTGCTACCCTCCCCCGAGCAGTGAACACAGGCCCGTTCACCACCCCAAACCCCTTGTCCCACAAGGTAAACCCACGCCCTCGTAGCTCAGGGGATAGAGCGACTGCCTCCTAAGCACACCCCACCCAACGCTGTGCTACCAACCCGTTTCCCCACGTCAACGCCCTCCAGCCGCCAACGCAACACACCGAATCAGTCGCTCCGTCGGCAACATCCGTAGCCCGACCGACAAGCCGATCCCCGCACACCTGCAGAACATCATCTAATTCGGCCGCGAGCATTGCCCCGCCCTCCGCCACGACCTCACGCCCTGCCCGATCTGCTCGTGGGCAGCAACCAAGAACGTCAGCGCTCCGGCCGTTGAGACCGCTTCCCGGCGGGACCGGCGGAGCGGTGACAGCAAACCCGGGCGGGTGGCATCGGCGCTTGCCACCGTCACCCCCGAACGAACACCAGAACCCGCTGCCGGGAAGGTGATCGTCTCGGCCCCGGTACGATGTCGGCGATCTTGGCGTCGAGATCGAAGAGGTGGCTTTCCGGTTGCCCGCAGCCGGTGATAGGGTCGGATCGGAGCGACGACGGAGATCGATTGACGGGTCAAGAGACGAAGCTCATGGTCTGGATCGACCAGGATCTGTGCACCGGCGACGGGATCTGTGAGGAGATCGCACCTGACGTGTTCGTGGGGCGCGACGACGGACTGTGGGTGGTGAAGGAAGAGTCGAAGCATTTCGGCCGGACCATGTTGTTCGACGGGATCGAAGGCGAGGGGCACGGCCCCGAAGGATCGCGGGGATTGGCCCGCGTCCCCGATTCGCTGATCGAGGACACAATCGAGGCTGCCGAGGAATGCCCCGGCGAATGCATCATGATCGAGCCGTACAGTCCGGAGGCGGTGACATGACCGAAACGCCCTTGCGACCGCTGGAGCGGGTGATCCTCCGGATGCGCGACGACGGACGTTCCTTGCCGGCGATCGGGCTTCGGGTCAACCGCCGGCCCGGGACCGTGGGCCGGATCCTCGAGATGATCGAGCACAAGGCCGGAATCCCCGGGCGGGCAGCCACCCCCGTGACGCAACTGCGCCCGGTGGAGCGAGTGGTGCTGCGGCTCCGGGACGAAGGAGAGAGCTACGGCCAAATCGGCAATCGGCTCCGCATGAGCGGTGCCCATGTGCGGCGCATCGAGGCGTATTCGCAGTTGAAGAACGACACCTGACCCTTCACCGGGAGTGGCGCCAGCGAAGCCGTGGGCTGAGGTGGGGTGGACGCCTCCCTCCCGAGGGAAGAGAACCGCGACCCCTTCGTCGCCGGAGGCTCTTGGCTTCCTGCTTTGTCCCTCCGAAGCGGGGACGGCGTCGCCAAGGCAGAGCAGGGTCCCATAGGGAGGAAATGTGTCGACGTCGGCGCGGCCGGCGGCGACGGCGGCTCCAGGGCAAGTGCTCCGTATACGCGTCGAAGTGCGGCGATTGCGAGGTGGGTACGGGGCTCACGAGTGCCGTTTCCGAGCGCAGCTCTCGTCGATGTAGCTTGATGTCGTTCTTGTGAAGTGTAGGAAGGTGGGCGACTAACACGAACACTCGGCGAAAGGCAGCGAGGAAGTGGACTTTGTCGGTGTAGCCGGTGACCGCGGTCCCGCCTCGGGGGCTGGTCCATGCGGTGACGAGTGGCGCGGCGGTGATGCCGACGAGTTGCCAGCCGTCGCCGCCGAGCTGGTTGAATCGGTCTTGGACGTCGGTGGTGATGGCTGGTCCGGTGGGGGCGGGGTAGACCGGCGTTCCTGTCCACGACCCTCCCCCTACACCGCGATGCCCAGCCATCTATCGCGTCTGGACTTACGATCAACCTATGGTCGATGACACCACTCCGTTCATGCTTGAAGACGTCTTCCGAAGCCCGGAGCCTGGTAGGGACAAATTCCTTTCGCGTCTGTTCGGGCTCTCCAACGAGGAAGTCGTGCGCGCCTGGGCCGCCGATGAGCGGGCGCCCTACGAGGACTTAGGGAGGCCCACCCTTCGTTGGCCCGCGGATGCCGCCTGGCACACCCTCGACTTCACACTCCGCCGCCGATCTGATGGTGCCGTCTTCGTTGCCGAGATGAAGTGCGATCTTGAGTTCGAGGGGTATCGCTACATCCGATTGAGTGACGTCCACCATGTCGAGCGCCATCTAGGTGTACCCGGCCGGGACGTTGGTGACAGTTCTTGGATGAGTGAAGACCTCCGAGTGGAGTGGTGATTGCAGCCATCACTCACAAGGAGGTCTTCATGGCTCACCGTAACGCACGGCTCACCCCCCATGGGCGTCGTCTGGTTGTCCGTCGCGTCCGCGAGGAGGGCTGGCCGGTGGCTCATGTGGCCAAAGCAATGGGGATCTCCCACCAGTGCGTTCACCGGTGGCTGGCACGCTGGGACGCCGAAGGCGACGCTGGCTGGAGGATCGGTCGTCGCGGCCTCACACGTCGGCGAACCGGACCCCCGTTGAGGTCGAACAGGTCGTGGTGGAGGCACGTCGCCGGCGGGAGAGGGCCCCGATGTGCTGGGACCCAAACTGGGGGTGGCACCGAGAACGGTGACCAGGATTCTGTGCCGCTACGGCGTTCCCCGCCTGGCTGAGTGTGACCCGCTCACCGGTGAGGTGATCCGGGCGTCCAAGACCACCGCGGTGCGCTACGAACGGCCGACACCAGGGGACCTGGTCCATGTCGACGTCAAGAAGCTCCGTCGGATCCCTGACGGGGCCGGCTGGAAAGCTTGGGGCCGCCACGGTGCCGGCCCCCGACAGCGGGTCAGTTTCGACTACATCCACTCAGCCGTCGATGACCACACCCGCCTCGCCTACTCCGAGATCCACCCCGACGAAACCGCCGACACGTGCGCGGGGTTCATGGCCC
>JBHJOH010000054.1:0-10249 GCA_050329955.1 Acidimicrobiia bacterium
AACTCTGTGATGATCTCTTGCGTCGTCTTCATGCGCGTATGCCTAACAAAACCTGTGGTAGCGGACCGCGGAGCCTGTCCTGCGGTCGGGGACGATAGTGAGTGTAGCACGTACCGAACCGGGGACTGCGAATCGCCCCGCCATCCTCCTGGGGACCGGGGGGTATCCCTCGGTCCCCGCCGTGACCGCCCTCCGAGGCCTTGTCAACAAGCGGGCACGTTCACAGCCAATCCACCGAGACTGGTCTCCTTGTACCGGTGATCCATGTCCATGCCGGTTTGACGCATGGTTTCGATGGCGACGTCGAGAGACACCACGTGTTCCCCCGTCCCCCGGAGTGCCAGCGAGGCGGCGGTGATTGCCTTGACGGCTCCGACGGCGTTGCGCTCGATGCAGGGAACCTGCACGAGACCGCCGACGGGATCACACGTGAGGCCCAGGTTGTGCTCGAGGGCGATCTCGGCGGCGTTCTCGACCTGGGCCGGCGTGCCACCGAGGGCGGCGGTGAGACCGGCCGCCGCCATCGAACACGCCGAGCCGACTTCACCCTGGCATCCGAGCTCGGCGCCCGAGATGCCGGCGTTGGCTTTGAGCAGCGAGCCAACGGCGGTGGCGGTGAGCAGGTAGGTGGCGACCGGATTCTCGACCTGGGGCGTACACAGGTCGACGAGGAACTTCATCACGGCCGGGACGATGCCTGCCGCCCCGTTGGTGGGGGCGGTGACGATGCGATGGCCGGCGGCGTTCTCCTCGTTCACGGCCATCGCCCACACCCCGGCCCAATCGGTGGCGGTGGACGGGGGCAGGGAGCGGGCGACCGAATGCTCGCCGATGTCGACCGCCAGGTCACGTGCCCGCCGCCGTACCCGAAGCCCGCCCGGAAGCATGCCGGATCCACGCAACCCCCGCTCGATCGAGTCGAACATGGCACCGGCAATCAGATCGATGCCGTCGTGGACTTCGTGTTCGCTCCTGACATGGAGTTCGTTGGCGAGAGCGATGTCGGCGATCGACCGGGTCCGTGCGAGGTCGAGCAGTTCCTCGGCGCTCGAGAACGAGAACGGATAGTCGGGCGTCGCCGGTTCGAGCATGGTTTCTCCCAGCTCGACCACGAAACCTCCCCCGATCGAGGCGTACGAGGCTCGGGCGATCTCACCGTCGTCGCCGTCGGCGACGAACTCCACCACGTTGGGGTGCTCGGGTCGGAAACTGGAGACGAAGACGATGTCGGCGGCCGGATCGAAATCGATGGTGTGCCTCCCGCCCAGATCGAGCGTGCCAGATCGCCGGACTCGCCTGGGAAGGCCCTCCACCTCGTCGAGCGGCACGGTGGCCGGCTCGTGACCGGCCAGCCCGAGCATCAGTGAACGGTCGGTGGCGTGACCCATCCCGGTGAGACCCAACGAACCGTGCAGCGTTGCCCGAACCGCCCGTGTCGCAATGAGGCGGGGACCGAGCGAGTCGACGAAGGACTTGGCGGCCATCATCGGCCCCATGGTGTGGGAGCTGGACGGCCCGATACCGATCTTGAACAGTTCGAACAGGCTCGTGTACACCGGATTCTCCTCAGTCGACGACGGCTTCGACCTCGATCTCGACACGCCAGCGCGAGTCCAGCAAGCCGCCGACCACCACCATGGTGGCAACCGGTGGGGCACTCCCGAACAGTGCACAATGCGCCCGGCCGATCTCATCGGAATCAGCTGCGTCGACGATGTACATCCGGGTGCGCACGACGTGCTCCGGGGACCCACCCAGCTCGGCCATGGCGTCGAGGGCGATACGCCCACACAGCAGCATCTGGTCGTGGGCGGAAGTCGGCGGCTCGGAACCGTCCTGTGGGATGGGGGCGGTGCCGGCGACCTCGATCCGGCTTCCTATCCGGATCGCCCGTCGGAACCCGTAGGCGGCCTCGAACGGCGAGGCCGACGCCACCCGCCGGCGGTTCACGTGGCCACCGTCAGCGCCGCCCGTCCGGCGGCCACGTCGTGGGTGATCTGATCGATGAGGGCATCGATCGAATCGAAGCGGCGTTCTCCCCGCAGCCTTGCAACGAACCGAAGGGCGACCCCTTTCCCGTACAGGTCGCCGTCGAAGTCGAGCAGGTGGGCCTCGATCGTCCGACGAACGCCGTCGAAGGTCGGACGCACACCGATATTGACCACCGCCGGATGAAAGTCGTCATGCACCACCGCCCATGCGGCGTAGACCCCGTCGGCCGGCACCGCCAAACGCTCCTCGACGGCGAGGTTGGCGGTGGGGAACCCAATCGTCCGGCCCCGACGATCCCCCTCGACCACGATTCCACACAGTTCATAAGGGTGTCCGAGCAAGCCGGCGGCGGATTCGACATCCCCCTCGGAGATCAACGACCTGATGCGGGTCGAGGAGATGGGAGCGGTTCCGTTGTCGTCGACCAGATCGACCACGAGGACCTCGTAGCCGACCGACCCGCCAACCCGCCGCAGCGTCTCCACATCGCCCTGGCGGTCCCGACCGAAGCGGAAGTCGGCGCCAACCGCCACCACCCGGGCGTTGAGGTGCCCACCGATCACGTCACGGGCGAACACATCGGGCTCCATCGTCCGCACCTGTTCGAACGGCAGTACCCCCACGATCTCGGCACCCACCTCCGCCAGCGCCGAGATGCGTTGGCCCACAGTGGACAACAGAAGGGGAGCCCGCTCGGGTGCCACCACCTCGAGCGGATGCGGATCGAAGGTGAGAGCGGCCACTGCCAGACCCCGATCGACGGCCAGGGCGATGAGTGGTTCCAATACGGACCGGTGCCCCCGATGGACCCCGTCGAAGACACCGATGGCGACTGCGGTTGCCACCTGACGCGCCAGCCTCCATCCGAGCGGGTCGCCGGTGAGGACGTCGGTCATCCCAGAACCACTTCGGGCCGGGCACCACTCCCGGTGCTGGTGTACACAGCGAGCAGGCGTTGGCGCTCGTCGCTCACCGTGAAGCACTCCCCCGCCGCCACCGGGGCGATGCCCAGTGCCTTGCCATGGGAGACGGCGCGGGCTGTCTCCTCGTCGACCGTTGCACCCGCCATACCCGCCAGACCCTGGAGCGGTGTCATGATGGCGTTCGCCCAGTGTTCGGGGAGTTCGGTCATGGGTACCGAGGATGCCAGGTCGAGGTGGCCGACGGCGGTCCGTCGCAACGCCACCAGGTGGGCGCGGCCCCCGAGGGTCACGGCGATGTCATCGGCCAGCGACCGGATGTAGGTGCCCTTGCCGCACCGTACCCTGAGTACCACCTCAGGGAACGGAGGCGGACCCACCTCCCTGACTTCGATCTCGTGGATCTCGACCGGTCGGGGCTGGCGCTCGATCTCCTTGCCCTCCCGGGCCAGCTCGTACAGCCTGCGACCGTCCACCTTGAGAGCCGACACCATCGGCGGTACCTGCATGATGGTCCCGACGAATCCGGCGGCGGCCAGCCTCACCTCGTCGGCGCCGACCTCCATCGGTTGGCTCTCGATGATCTGCCCGTCGGCGTCGAGGGTGTCGGTGGCCTGCCCGAAGCGGGCAGTGGCCAGATACTCCTTGGGAAGATCCTGAACGAAGCGGATCAATCGGGTGGCCCGGCCCAACGCCACCACCACCACGCCGGTCGCCATCGGATCCAGGGTCCCGGCATGGCCTACCTTCTTCATCCCCGTCGCCCGCCTCACCGCCGCCACCACGTCGTGAGATGTCGGGCCCGACGGTTTGTCGACCACGATGAACCCATCCACCCCGGGCCCGCCCGCCACCGTCAGCCCTCGTCGACCGGTGCGAGAAGGTCACGGACCGCGGCCAGTGCCGCCTCGACGGACCCGGCGAAGTTGAACCCTGCGGCGTTGTGGTGACCACCACCGCCGAGTGCGACCGCGATGGCGCCCACATCGGCCCGGCCCCGCGAGCGGAGACTCACCTTCACCCGATCGGCGCCGAGATCCTTGAGCAGCATGGCCACGTCCGACTCCCGGGCCACCCGGATGGCGTCGATGAGCGGGTCGGTGTCGTCGAGGCCGATGCCGTGGCGTTCCATGTCGGCGGCGGTCAGCACCGACCACACCAACCTCCGCTCGGGCTCCAGGACCGCCCGTTGCAGAACCAGACCGGCAACGCCGAGGTAGCCGAAGGCGACTTCCTCATACACGTGCTGGCCGATCACCTCTGGTCGGGCACCGGCGGCCACCAACTTGGCGGCGACCTCCAGGGTGGTCGGGGTGGTGTTCGAGTACTGGAAGCGACCGGTGTCGGTGACCATACCCACGTGCAGACAGGTGGCCACCACCGGATCGAGGTCCCAACCCATCTCGACCAGGAGCAGGTACACGATCTCGGCGGTTGCGGCTGCCTGGGCATCGATGAGGTTCACGGTGCCGAACCCGGTGTTCGAGATGTGATGGTCGATCACCACCAGCTGCCGGGCCCGCCCGGCGGGTTCGGCGAGCACGCCCAGGCGATCGATCGAGCCAGCATCGAATGTGAGCATGACATCGGGTTCGGCAGGCACGGCGGAAGGCTTCACGAGCAGATCGAGCGGCAGGAACCGGAACGAGTCCGGCACCGTGAAGGGTTCACCGAACGACGGGAACACCTCGACTCCACGCTTGCGGGCGGCGGCCGCCAGCCCCAGCATCGAACCGAGGGCATCACCGTCGGGTCCGATGTGACAGGCCATGGCGATCGAACGGGCTCCCGAGATGATGTCGGCTGCTTCCCGGAGGGGTCCAGTGGTCATTCTTCCTCGGAGTGTTGTTGGGCGATTTCGCGGAGGATGGCGTCGATTCGCTCGCCACCGGAAACGCCGGTGTCGACGGCGAACTCGAGCGCCGGGGTGTACTTCATCCGGACCTGGCTACCCAACGCCCGCCTCAGCCGGGGTGCGGCCGACTCGAGTGCTTCCTGGGCGGCATCGGCCGCCGCCAGGTCGAGTGTGGAGAAGTACACGGTGGCACGGCGCAGATTGGGGGCGGTGTCGACCCCGGTGATGGTGACCATGCCCAGGCGTGGATCTTTGAGCAGCTCGACCTCCTCGGCGAGCACCTCATGGACGATCGAGTTCACACGGAGCATCCGGTCGCTCATGTGTCCAATTCCACGAATGTGATCGAACAGTCCACCACGTGTACTTCCATGTTCTCGTCAACGTAGCGCCGGACCCGCTCGATCAACCTGTCCATCGACCCCGGATCCGGAGTGACGAGCGCCACCCCGAGTGCGCACCGTTGCCAGGTGTCGTGGTGATCGACCTCGGACACACTCACCGAGGCCGCCCGCCGGAGTCCCTCGATCAGAGGGCGGATCACCGCCCGTTTCGACTTCAGCGACTCCGAGTCCGGGATATGGAGCTCGAAGCGGAGTGCGGCGACGATCATCCCGTCCACCTCAGGTGCGCGGAACCTCACGCAACGTGAAGGCCTCGACGACGTCGCCTTCCTTCAGGTCGTTGTAGCTCTCCAAACCGATACCGCACTCGAATCCGGTGGCCACCTCTCGGACATCGTCCTTGAAACGCCTGAGGGACCCGATGTTGCCGGTGTGGATCACGACACCATCACGGAGCAGACGGGCCTTGGCCCCACGCTGCATGACGCCCTCGGTGACATAACAACCGGCGATCGTCCCGGCGCGGGGCACCTTGAACACGGCCCTGACCTCGGCCGTGCCCAGCACGACCTCCTCGATGTCGGGAGCGAGCTTGCCGACCAGCAGCTTCTCGAGCTCGTCGAGCAGCTCGTAGATGATGCCGTAGGTGCGGATCTCGATCCCCTTGGCCTCGGCCAACTTGCGGGCCTTGCCGTCGGGACGGACGTTGAAGCCCACGATGACCGATCCGGTCACCTCTGCCAGGGTGACATCGTTCTCGTTGATGCCACCCACCGCTGAGTGGACGATGTCGACGCGGCCTTCGTGGCGGGCGATCTTGGAGACCGATTCCCGCAGGGCCTCGACCGAACCGTGGGCGTCGGCCTTGATGATGATCCGCAGCTCGGTCTCCTCTGAGCGGAGTTGCTGCAGCAGCGACTGGAGCCGCTCCTTGGCCGAGGGCATCGACTGCTCCTCGTCCCGGAGGGCGGCGGCCCGTTCCGACGCCACCGTCCTGGCTTCGCGGTCGGAGGGGTAGACCTCGAAGTGGTCACCGGCGGTGGGGACGTCGGTCCAGCCCATGATGAGAACCGGGGTGGATGGACCGGCCTCCTTGAGACGGGTGCCCTCATGATCGAGCATGGCCCTGACACGACCCGAGACCGAACCCGCCACGAAGGCGTCTCCCAGTTTGAGGGTGCCGCGCTGAATGATGACGGTTGCGGTGGGGCCCATGCCCGGATCGAGTTGGGACTCGATCACGACACCTTCGGGATTGGCACCGGGGTTCGCCTTGTATTCCTGGAGCTGGGCGATGAGGTCGAGAACTTCGAGGAGGTTGTCGACCCCGGTGCCGGTGAGCGCTGACAGCTCCACCGTGGGAACCTCACCGCCGAGATCCTCGGTGATGACGTCGTGCTCGGTCAGCATGGTGCGGACCCGGAACGGGTCGGACCCGGGCAGGTCGGTCTTGTTGACCGCCACCACCATCTGCACCCCGGCCGCCTTGGCGTGGCTGATGGCCTCGATGGTCTGAGGCATGACGCCGTCGTTGGCGGCCACCACCAGCACCACGATGTCGGTGACGTTGGCACCACGGGCCCGCATGGCGGAGAAGGCAGCGTGGCCGGGTGTGTCGATGAACGTGATCTTGTTGCCCGAGACCTCGACCTGATAGGCGCCGACGTGCTGGGTGATCCCACCCTGCTCGCCCGCCACCACCTTGGTCTTGCGGATGCTGTCCAGCAGCGTGGTCTTGCCGTGGTCGACATGTCCCATCACGGTCACGACCGGCGGACGGCCGACCATGGAACCTTCATCGCCGGGACGCTCATCGGCCGCCTTGGGGGTCGCTGAGGTGGCACCGGTCTCGGCGGGCGCCTCGGTCTCGACGATGAACCCGAACACCTCGGCCACGTCGTCGATCAGGTCGGCCGGCACGGGGGCGGCTGCGCCAACCGGCCTACCGCGAGTGAGCAGCTCCTTGACCACGGCGGCGGTCGACTGGCCGATCGCAACAGCGAAATCGGCGACGCTGACACCTTCGGGAACCGAGACGATGCCGATGTCATCGTCGGAGCTCTCAGCCGGTGCCGGTTCGGGCACCTGGGCCGGTTCGGGCACCTGGGCCGGTTCCGGCTCTGGTACCGGCTCTGGTTGCGGTTCCGATGCGGACTCCGCCTCCGGCTCCGGTTCTGAGGCGGGTTCGGCGGTGGACCCGACCATGGCGACGCGGACGCGTTCGGCGTCGTCGGCCTCGAGACTCGACGAGGCTGTCTTCACGTCGAAGCCGAGCTCCATCGCCGTCTCGACGACATCCTTCGACTCGAGGCCCAGCTCTCTCGCCAGCTCGTAGATCCTGATCTTCGCCACTCTCACTCCGTCCCGTTCGTCACGCCGTCGGCATTCACTCTTCTTCGCCGGCTCCCGCACCCACGGCCTCATCGGCGACGGCGACCGCGACCGCGACCACCGACTCGTCGTTGGCCGCCGGTGCCGGTGCCGGTGCCGGTGCCGGTGCTTCGGTCTCGTCCGACCGGATGTCGATCTTGAAACCCGACAGGCGGGCGGCGAGACGGGCGTTCTGCCCTTCCTTGCCGATCGCCAAAGACAGTTGGTGCTCGCTCACGATGACCTGAGCGGTCATGGTGTCGCGATCGATGATGACGTCCTTCACCTTCGCCGGGCCCAACGCCTCGGCGATGAACTGGCCGGTGTCGTCACGGTACTGCACCACGTCGACCTTCTCACCCCGCAGTTCGTTGACGACCTGACGGACTCTCGATCCGCGGGCCCCCACACAGGCGCCCTTCGGGTCGACGTTGGCGTCGTTGGAGCTCACCGCGATCTTGGTGCGGTGGCCGGGCTCGCGGGCGATGGCAACGATCTCGATGGTGCCGTCGACCAGCTCGGGCACCTCGAGTTCGAGCAGTCGGCGCACGAGATCCGGGTGGCTGCGGCTCACCACGATCTGGGGGCCTTTGGCATCGTTACGGACCTCGAGGATGAGCGCCTTGATACGGTTGCCTCGATCGAGACGCTCATAGGGAATCCGCTCGGACCCGGGCATCAGGGCTTCGGCGTCGCCCAGGTCGAGGATGACGTACCGGTTGTCGACCTGTTGGACGATCCCGGTGATCAGATCCCCCTCGCGGCCTTCGTAGACATCGAACACCTGATCCCGCTTGGCCTCACGGAGTCGCTGGGCGATCACCTGCTTGGCGGTCTGGGCGGCGATGCGGCCGAAGTCTTCGGGCGTGTCCTCCCATTCGCGGACGACGTTCCCCTCCTCGTCCAGCTCCTGGGCGTACACATAGATCTCGCCGGTGTCCGGATCGATCGTGACCCGGGCTTCCTCAGCGGCACCGGGGCTCCGCTTGTAGGCCGAGACCAGCGCGTTGGCCAACGCGTCGAGGATGGTGTCGACTGGCACACCCCGCTCGCGTTCCAGCAGCTCGAGCGCCTCCATCACGTGCACATCGATTTTCATGAGCTGCTCCTCACTTCTTTCCCGGCTTCGGCGCCGCCTGCCAACGGAACACGGTTTTGGCCGATGTCACCTCGTCGTAGGTGGCAGTGGTCTCCGTTCCATCGGAACGGACCACGAATCCCTGCTCGTCGGCCTTGCTCAGCTCACCTTTGATCACAACCGACACGCCTTCACGCCGGACTTTCACATTCACTTCCCGACCGATCGACTTGTGGAAGTGCCTGGGCGTCCGGAGTTTGCGCTCCAGGCCCGGCGACGAAACCTCCAGCTGGTACGGGCCATCCAGGTCGGACTGGGCGTCGAGGAGGCCGGAGATGCCAAGGCTCAGTTGGGCAATCCGGTCGATGTCGACGCCACCCTCGCCGTCCACCAGCACGCGCAGCGTCCGAGCGGTCCCGGACCCTGTCAGCTCGAGGTCATCGAGCTCAACCCGCTCAGCGGCGAGCCAGGGCTCGATGAGGCCCCAGAGTGTGTCGTGTTGGGTGGTCATGGTGGTCAGTTCGTGGCTCCTGTCGACCCGGTGGCCTGCGGCCGTCTCCGGTTCGAACGTTCTGTCGGATGAGTGAGTTGTTGAGTTGTATGCCGACCCCGATTCCGGGGATTCGGTGCCGGTATTTCGGTCCGGCAACACACGACGAGGCGGGCTGGGCGCCCACCTCGCAGTAGCGTCCTATCGGTTGGACCGCAGAGTATACCGCCGTCACGCCTCGCGGTGGTCGTCGGCGAACTCCTCCATCAACCCGACCAGAGCTTCGACGCTCGACAGCCCGAGAGCGGCGTAGAGCGAAGCCCGGCATCCGCCGACGCTGCGGTGCCCTTTGAGCCCAACCATGTGGCGTCGTTCCGCCTCGGCGAGGAACCGCTTCTCCAGATCATCGGTCGGGAGCCGGAACACCACGTTCATGTGACTGCGAACAGCCGGGTCGACCGGGTTGCGGAAGAACCCGTCGCTCTCATCGATCGCCCGATACAACAGGCCGGCCTTCTCGGCCGATTGAGCCTCGAGCGCAGGCACTCCCCCGGCCGTTTCGATGCGGGCCAGGACCTTGCCCATGACATACGTGGAGAACATCGCCGGCGTGTTGGCGAGCGAGTTGGCGGCAGCATGCCAGTCATAGCGGAGATACTTCGGAAGGTGGGCGGGGCTCGATTCGATGAGCGCTTTCCGCACGAACAGCACCACCATCCCCGATGGCGCCAGATTCTTCTGGACACCGCCGTACACGAGATCGAATCGGTCCCAGTCGATGGGCCGGGCCAGGTACTCCGACGACATGTCCCCAACCAATGGGACACCGACATCGGGAAGACCGATCATCCGGATGCCCCCGATGGTCTCGTTGGTGGTGACATGGAGGTACCGGGTACCCGGCTCGACCGACACCTCGCCGGGGGTGGGCATGGTCGTGTACCCGTGGTCGGCACCATCCCAGGCTGCGTAGGCGTTCCCCGCCGCTTTGGCATCGGAGAAGGCCGCCTTGGCCCAGCTCCCGGTGACCACGTAGCCCGCCGACTCGGTGGACGACAACAGATTCATAGGGATCATCCCGAACTGAAGGGTGGCCCCACCCTGGACGAACAGAATTGCGAAGTCCTCGGGCGCACCGGAAACGGAGCGGGTGAGCCGCATCGTCTCCTCGTGGACGGCGTCGTACTCGGCGCTGCGGTG
>JBHJOH010000055.1:0-14745 GCA_050329955.1 Acidimicrobiia bacterium
AGGGTGAAGGCGTTGCGGGAGGGAAGGGTCAGGGCTTCGGCGTAGCCGCCGGGAATGCCCTTTCCCAACATCCGGCCCGACCGGCAGAACTGCTCGGAGCCGCGCGAACACCACAGGCACGACCCGCAACTGGTTTGGTAGTGCAGGGCGACACGCTCGCCCACCCTGGCTGCATCGACCAGCGAGCCGGTTTCGACGACTACCCCGGCCACTTCGTGGCCAAGGGTCATCGGGAACGAGTCGACAGACCACGGCCCGCTCCGGTAGTGGACATCGGAGTGACAGATCCCGGCCGCTCTCACCTCCACCACCACGTCATTGGGGCCGGGAGCGGTGATGTCGACCTGACGTTCCTCGACCGGTCGCCCTACTTCGATGAGTTGGATGGCGCGCATGGAGCGGAGGATGGCACAGCGTCGAGGCGCCGGTCGTGGGGGTCACCTCCGAAGTTCCACCACGCCGGGTCGATCGGCCCTGCCGGTGCGCGGTGTCACACCGTACGGTGACGCCTCATGGGCCACTATCACGATGTCATCGGGGATCTCCGTCAGCCGACCCGCGAACTGCGCGATGCCATACCCGAGGTGTGGGCGGCGTTCGCCGAGTTGCACAAACACGCCGTTGCCGAGGGGGTGCTGTCGTCCAAGATCAAGGAGTTGATGGCGCTCGCCATCGCCGTGCATGCCGAGTGCGACGGATGCATCGCCTACCACGCCCGGGCGGCCGCCCTGCGTGGCGCTTCGGTGGAGGAGGCGGCCGAGGCGATGGGCGTCGCTCTGCTCATGGGTGGCGGCCCGGCCTCGGTGTACGCCCCCCGTGCGCTCAGCGCCTTCCGCGAGTTCGCCGAGGCGCAGGCCGGCTGATCCCGGCTCGCCGATTTCGACCGCGGCGATCGGCCGACGACCGCCGACTACCCTGCCCGCCCTATGCGTATCGGGTTTCAGGGTGAGGCTTTCTCGTATTCCGACCAGGCCAGCAGTGAGCTGTTTCCTGGCGAGGTGCGGGTCGGGTATCCGGCGTTCGTGGCCGCCTTCGAGGCGTTGCGCGACGGCGAGGTCGACCTGCTCGTGCTGCCGATCGAGAACTCGACGACGGGCAGTGTGCTCCCGGTGCTCGACCGGCTGCTCCCCGGCAAGGTGCACATCGTCGGCGAGCACATGGTGGAGGTGCGGCACTGCCTGCTGGCGTCACCCGGCGCCACCCTCGACACCATCGAGCGGGTCCACTCCCATCCCGAGGCCCTGTCGCAGGCCGAAGCGATCCTCACCCACCGCGGATGGGTCGCCATGCCCGAGCACGACACCGCCGGAGCGGTTCGGCTGGTCGCAGAACGCAACGATCCGGCCGAGGCGGCGCTGGGACCCGAACGGGCGGCCGCTCCCAACGGGCTGCAAGTGCTGATGCGCCAGGTGGTCGACCGCGACCACAACACCACCCGCTTCGTGGTGGTGGCGCCCGGTCAACATCCGATCGCCGACGACGCCGACAAGACCTCGGTGGCGTTCACCGCCCTCCATCAGCCGGGTGCGCTCGCCCTGGCGCTCACCGAGTTGGGTCTGCGTGGCGCCAACCTGACCCGGATCGAGTCTCGGCCGTCCGACGCGGCCTGGCAGTACCGGTTCTTCGTCGATCTGACCCACCCGCCGGGCGAGCAGGGACGCAAGTCGGTGTTCGAGCCGCCGCTGGCCACAGTGGGCGACATTCGTTTCCTCGGCACCTACCGGTCCGCCCAGCGCTGACCGAGCCATTCCGGTTCCGTTCTTTTCCTCTGGTGGCCCCGCCTCATTCCCGGGCTGTTCACCTGCGTTCGCTTCGCTGGCCCAACGGGTGCCGAAGCAAGGTCGGCGCCGAGGAAGAGGGAGAGCATCATGGGCAAGAACGGGCGCGATGACGCCATCACTCCTGGCGAGGGGATCACGCGACGCACGCTGCTGAAGTCCGGCGGTGTCGGACTGGCGAGCGTCGTGGTGATGAGCCGCGGTGTCTCGCCGGCGGCTGCACAGGAAGCCGCACAGGGCGCACGCCCGCAAGGTGAGCTGCGGGAGGCCGATCCCCACGCATTTACCGAGCGCAGCGTTCCCCAGGCGGCCCGGCTGGCCGCTGACGGCGAAACCTCCGTCACGATCCTGCCGATCGAGCGGGCCAAGTTCCTGGTGGGCGGCTTGTTCGACCTCCGGGTGGAGGCCATCGGCGTCGATCCCGCCACGGCCGCCATCACCCTGTCGGTGTCGGGTCCGTCGGGTCCAGCCGCCATCATCGTGGGTGAGCCCGAGTTCACCAGCGCAGCCGAGGACAGCTTCGAGGTCACCTATCGGGGACTTCACCTGCCCGAGGTCGGCGATTACCAGGTCAGCGCCTCGGTCGCCTCGGCCTCAGGCGACGCCGAGAGCTCGGTGATGTGGAGTTCCGTGAGGGCCCGTGGTTCGGGCAAGCGGGCGAAGAATGTCATCTTCTTCCTGGGTGACGGCATGGGCCAGCCGGCCATCACCGCCGCCCGGATCCTCTCGAAGGGCATCGTTCAGGGCAAGTACAACGGATACCTGAACATGGACAAGATGGAGTTCCGGGGCCTCGTCACCACCTCGGGTGTCGATTCGATCGCCACCGACTCCGCCAACTCGATGTCGTCGTACATGACGGGCCACAAGTCGTCGGTCAACGCCATGGGCGTTTACGAGGCGAACGATCCCGACCCCAATACCCATCCGCGGGTGGAGACCCTGACGGAGATGCTGAAGCGCACCCGGGGAGCCAAGGTCGGGGTGGTGACCACCGCCGAGATCCAGGATGCAACCCCGGCAGCGGTGTGGGCGCACACCCGGCGCCGCTCCGAGTACGTCGAGATCATGGAACAGGCGCTCAACCCGGCCCAGGGTCCCGATGTCCTGCTCGGTGGGGGGTTGGCTGCGCTGGTGCCCCAGTCGGTGACGGGCTCGCGCCGCACCGATGACCGAGACCTGCGCGACGAGTTCCAGGCAGCCGGCTACACGTACGCCAGCACCGGCTCGGAACTGGCTTCGGTGATGGCTTCCTCGGCGCCCGGGAAGCTGCTGGGCCTGTTCCACATGGGGAACTTGAACGTGTACCTGGACCGGGCCCACGCTCCCGATCCCGAGGTGCTGGGCGACTTCCCCGATCAGCCGAACCTGATGGAGATGACGACGGCCGCTCTGGAGGTCCTGTCCTCCGGCGACGAGCCGTTCTTCCTGATGGTCGAGGCCGCCTCGATCGACAAGATGGAGCATCCGTTGGACGGTCCCCGGGCCGTCTACGACACCATCGAGTTCGACAAGGCCCTCGGGATAGCCCTCGAGTTCGCCGCCCGTGACGGTGAGACGCTGGTCGTGGTCACTGCCGACCACAACCACTCGATGAGCATCGTGGGAACCCACGACCGCCGCAGCAGTCCGTCGCCCGACCGTGAGGGCAACGGCGTCTACGGTGATGCCGGGTTCCCGACCTACGTCGATTCCGACGGCGATGGATTCCCCGACGATCCGGACCCGGACGTGCAGCTGTTCTTCGGCTGGTCCAACCACCCCGACCACAGCGACGACTTTCAGCACAATGCGCGGTTCGCCCAACCGGCCCTCCGCGACGAAGCGGGGATCGCCTTCGACAACCCGGATCGGGATCCCGGTGCGCAGATCCAGATCGGCAACCTCCCCTACGTCCAAACCAATTGCGTGCACACCGTAGAAGACGTCGGTGTGTTCGCCTCGGGGCCGGGTGCTGCGAGGTTCAACGCCGTGCAGGACAACACGGAGATCTTCTTCCGGATCGCCGAGGCTCTCAGGTTGTCGCTTCCCGCCCGGCGTCGCCCCGGACGTGATCGCGAGACCGAGCAGCTCGAGACGGTGCCGGTAGCGGCTCCCTGACCAACGAGTCGGGGTCCGCGCCCAGGGGGCGGACCCCGATCTCCCCTGCCTTTCCAGGCGGGTGGACGGAACGCTCTCACCAGGAGCGTTCAGAGTGACGCGACCTGGGCCGACCGCGACTCTGCCAATGCGGCGCAAGCCTGGATGCGTCTGCTCACGGCGCGCAACGCCTCGACCATGGTGGCCGGCGGGGGCTGTCCCTGCTCCGGGCGCGCCAACTCCGCGACGACGGCAGTCGGCTCGAGGCCGATGGCGGCGCGGACCAACCTGACTGCTCCCTCCTCGTCGCGCCCCACCCGGTTCACCACCACCAGCGGCTCCGGCCCCTGCCATGCCGTCACCATTCGGGCCGCCCGTACCAGTCCGGTGGGTGTGGGCTCGAGCACCAGCACCGGGGTACCCGGGTCGTGTCCCAGCGCTTCCGGCAGCACCGGTCCGCCGTCGACGACGAGTGCGCCGAACTCCTCCCGGGCGGCCTCGATCACCCGTGAGGTGAGTGCCCGGCTCAGTGGCCCGGCGCCGAGCGGAAGCGTGAGCAGCTCGATCGGGTCGTGCCGCCGGTAGCGGGGGGCGGCGGCCAGTGCCGGGTCGGATCGGTCTAGGCCCGGTCCGGGCACCAGGCCGAGGCGGAGTCCCAACCCGGGTGCGTCGTCGTCGAGCTCCACCAGCAGGGTCCGGCGCCGCACTGCGGTCGCCCAGGCCAGCGCCAGTGCCACCTCGCTCCGGCCCGGTGCCCCCCGGGGCCCCACCACGGTGGCGAGGGCGCCTGTTGCCGTCTTCGGCCGAGGGGTGGCAATCCCCGACACGATGGCGGACAGGACCCGCATCGGAGGCTCATCGTGGGCGAACACCGCATCGACTTCGCCGGCGTTCATCATCTCGGCGGCCGGTCGGTCGCCGGGAGCCAGCATCCCCACCACCGTGACGCCCCGTGAGCGCCACCTTCTGAGCAGTGCCGAGCTGAGCCAGCCGGTTTCGGCGCCCACCACCACGGCGTCGATGCGTTCCAGGGTCTGGTCGACGTCGAAGGCGGAGCGGCACCTGCCGAGGATTCTGACCATGCCACCCAAGCGGGCGCTGGTCACCAGTTCTCGTTCCCAGGGCAGGGCGGTGAGCACGGTGGCGACCGCCGGCCTCATGGCAGTGTCACCATGGCGATCTGATCGAATGCCACCAGCGTCGACACGAGGTCGAGTCGAAGCTCGACATGGTCGGCGGCCACCGCCGTCACCACTCCCGAAGCAATCGCACTGGAGACGGTGGTCACTGTCACGAACCCGCCCCGATCCTCGGCGTCGATGAGTCGGTCGCGTATCCCGGCGGTTCGTCGCGCCAGCACCTCGGCCGCCTCCTGTTCCGACTCGAGGATGCGGTCGAAACGTCGCTGAAGCGTGCGGCCGATGTCGTTGAGATCGGGGTGGTCGAGAGAGTCAGTCATGGACGTTGAATACCGCAATACATCGTTGACATCCAGACTGTTCTCGGCCGGAAGTTTCGCGAGTTCGGTCGGGGATGTTCAGAGTGATTTCAGAGTGGCGTCCCGAAGATGGGTGTCATGGCGGGCGGCGTCCGACCGCAGCGACCACGTCTCACCGATCAGCCATTCGGACGATGGTGCGTTCATACCTCCGGCCGGTGCGTCGAAGGCAACGCGATCGCACAGTGTCAGGAACATGACGAAAGGACGCGAGGTGACGGAGTCCGAACACCAAACTCAGGGTTCCCTCAGGGTGGGGAGGGGGCGTTCCCCCATCCCGGTACCGGACTGGATCCGGCAGAGTGCTGGAGTGATCGACGCAACCACCTCCGTGCACGCAGAAACTGATCGGATTCCGGAACCAAACAGTCCGCCGGTGCGTCTCTTCTCTGGAATGACATCGGTAGCATCGGGTGTGCTCACCCACAGAAACGAGGGGCCCATGACGGTGAGAAAATCTTCTCGCATCGCATCGCTGACCGCACTGATGCTGCTGCTGGCAGCCTGCGGGGGTGGGGGCAACTCCACGGCAGGCGAGGAAGGCGACGCTTCCGATGATTCCTCCACCTCCACCACCGTCGCCGAGTCGGATGACGGCGGCGGCGGGGCGGACACCCTGGCCAGCTACCTGGGCTGGGACACAGGCGACGATCCCGAGGCGGCAGAAGCCAGCTGGCGCGAGCAGGAGGCCGTGATCCAGGAGTCGGTTCGACTGTGCATGGCCGAGGAGGGTTTCGACTACATCCCGGTGGAGCCACCGGCTGACTCCTACGTTGTGGACGACCGGACGCCCGAGGACTGGGCCGCCGAGCAGGGCTTCGGCATCAGCACCTGGATCGGGAACGAGGAGCAGTTCTCAGGCCCCGACGTCGAATACGTCGACCCCAATCAGGAGATCGTGGAGGCGATGTCGGAGTCCGAGATGACCGCCTACTACGAGGCGCTACACGGCTCCGAAGAGGAAAATGCCGCCCAGCAGACCACCGAGATCGACCCCGAGACCGGTGAGGAGATCACCTACTCGGAAGGGTTCGGCGGCGGCTGTTACGGCGCGGCGTACGAAGCCGAGTACGGCGGCCAGAACGACCTGTACGAGGAGCTCGGGCCCGAGATGGACGCCATGTACCAGCGCATCCAGGCCGATCCACGCATCCTCGCCCTCGATGTCGAGTGGTCCGAGTGCATGGTGGGCAAGGGCTACGAGTACGAATCGCAGAACACCATGTACGAGGCCGTCTACGAGGACTTCCAGGCTCGGCTCGACGCCATCGTTGGACCCAACGGGGGCTATGTCGATCCGTTCGAAGGCTGGACCGAAGACGAGATCAACGCCTTCTTCGAGGAGAAGTCCGAAGAGGAGATCAACGCCTTCTTCGAAGCGGCCGAGAACCAGGCGGCGCCGGAGTACGACGAGGCGGCGCTGGCGGCACTTCAGCAGGAGGAGCGTGACCTGGCGGTGGCGGCGGCCGAGTGCCAGGGCAACTGGGAAGAGGTCTACATGGAGGTCTCAGCCGAGTACGAGTCCGAGTTCATCGCCGCCAACCAGGCCAAGCTCGACGAGATCAAGAGCTCGCTCGACGGACAGGGCTGAGCCACATGAAGAGAGGTACGGCGCTGGCGCTGATCCTCGGCGTCGTGGTCGCCGCTGCCGGTGGAGGCTGGCTGGCGGGGCGGAACATCACCTCCCCCGCCGAGGCGGCGGCCCGGGCGCAACCACCCGAGCCGTCTCTCATCACGGTGGCGGTCGAGCAGGAGGCGCTGTCGGCCGACGTCATCGCCCGCGGCGACATCGTCTTCGACGACCCGGTCTCGGTGTCGTTGTCCGGTGCCACCGGAGAATCGGAGGTGCCCCCGGTGGTGACGAAGCTGCCCGAGAAGGGTGCCGAGTTGGCGGAAGGCGCGCTGATGGTGGAGGTGGTGGGTCGCCCGGTGTTCCTCATGCAGGGGCTCATCCCGGTGTACCGGGATCTTCGGCCCGGCGCCGAGGGCATCGACGTGCTCCAGTTCGAGGAGGCGCTCGCCCGGTTGGGGTTCCTGTCGGAAACGCCCGACGAGGTGTGGAACTCGGCGACCGGGGCCGCGGTGCAGGCGTTCTACGACCAGGCCGGCTACCGGGCCAACGCCGCCGACGAGAACGAACTCGCCTCGCTCGACTCGGCCCGCGAGCGGGTTCGGCTGGCAGGCCAGAGCGTCACCTCGGCCGAGAACGATCTCTCGAATGTGACCGGAGCTGCCCAATCCGAAATCCTGGACGCCCGGGCCCAGGTGGCGGCCTCCGAGGACGGCCTGGATCTGGCCAGGGTCACACGTGACGGTGCCAATGCCGCAGCCGCCCGCGAGCTGGCCATCGCCGAAGCGGCCGAGTCCGACGCCGCCTCAGCTGCCGAGGAGGCCGCCGCCCGCCTGGCCGGGGCCGAGGCGGGCACCCACCCCGACACAGGACTGCCGCCCACACCCGACGAACTGGCCACGCTTCGGGACGAGGACTCGCTCGCCCGCTCGGAACTCGCTCTCGCCGAGTCCACGGCGGCGGCCGCCGCCCAGACAGTGACCGAGACCAAGGTGGCGCAGGACGCCACGGTCCGCCAGGCCGAGTCCACCCTCGCCATCGCCAAGGCCCGTCTCGACGAGGTGTTGTCGCCACCCGATCGCAGCTCGCTGCTGGCCAACGTCGCGGCGGCCCGTGAAGAGCTCGCCAATGCCCGGGAAGACCTGGCCGACCTGGAGGCCTCGGTGGGGACATGGGTGCCCGCCGGCGAGCTCGTGTTCCTGGAACGGGTTCCGGTGCGGGTCGACCAGCTGGCCGTCACCCTCGGTGGCTCCATATCCGGTCCGTTCATGACGGTGTCGGGCTCCGAAATCGCCCTCCGGATGCAGGTCCAGGAGAGTGACGCCGCCCGACTGGCGGTCGGCGACGCCGTGTTCGTCGACGAGGACATCCTGGAGGCGCCGTTGGAGGGGGCCATCTCGTCGATCGCCGAGCAGGGGACCGGTGGACGGATCTCGGTGGAAGTGCTGTTCGACACAGTTCCCGAGGAACTGGTGGGCGCCAACGTCAAGGTGGTGATTCCGATCGAGTCCACCGCCGGCGAGGTGCTGGCCGTGCCGGCCGCGGCCCTGTCGGCGGTCGCCGACGGGTCGGTGCGGGTCGAGGTGGAGGACGAGCCCGGTGTGACCCGGTTCGTCACCGTCGAAACCGGCCTCGCCGCCGGTGGTCTGGTCGAGATCACTCCGCTCGACGGAGAGATCGAACCGGGCGCCAGGGTGGTGGTCGG
This sequence comes from Acidimicrobiia bacterium, assembly GCA_050329955.1. Lineage (GTDB taxonomy): Bacteria > Actinomycetota > Acidimicrobiia > Spongiisociales > ZC4RG35 > JAOUGY01. Next base: position 8,631 of record JBHJOH010000055.1, read on the forward strand.
CCAAGCCGAAGGCGGCACCGGCGGTGGCGGCGACGAGGCCGAGGAATCAGAGGAGTCCGAACAGTCCGAGGGGACCGACGAGACCTCAGAGACGACCGCCGATGGCGACGCCTGAACCCGATCCCACCCCGGATGTCCCGGTCGTCCATCTGATGTCGGTGGCGAGAACCTATCAAGCCGGTGCCGTCGACGTGCCCGCCCTCAAGGAGGCAACGCTGCGGATCGACCACGGTGAGTACGTCTCGATCGTCGGTCCGTCGGGGAGCGGCAAGTCGACCCTGCTCAACATCATCGGGCTGCTCGACCGGCCCACCGACGGCACCTACCTGTTCGAGGGAACCGATGTCGGGACCCTGAAGGAAGGGGCACGGACGCGGTTGCGGGGCTCCCGGATCGGGTTCGTGTTCCAGGCTTTCCACCTGCTCCCGCACCGGAGCGTGCTCGAGAACGTCGCACTCGCCATGCTCTACGGAGAGACCGATCGGAAAGACCGGGAGGAACGTGCCCGCGAGGCCCTCGACCGGGTGGGCCTGAGCCATCGGATCGAGTTCAAACCGGTGCAGCTGTCGGGTGGGGAACGACAGCGGGTGGCGATCGCCCGGGCAATCGTGGGCCGACCGAGCCTGCTGTTGTGTGACGAGCCCACCGGCAACCTCGACACGGTGAACTCCACCACCATCCTCGGGCTGTTCGAGGAGCTGCGCCGCGACGGCCTCACCCTGGTGATCATCACCCACGACCAGGATGTGAGCCGGCATGCTGAACGGCGGGTGTCGATCACCGACGGCACCCTGACGGCACTGGGGATGCGATGAAACGTTCCACGGTCGCGTTCAGGGACCTGGCCTCGGAGTCGCTGGCGGGGCTGGTCGGCCGACCCGGGCGAACCGTGCTCACGGTGCTCGGAACCGTCCTCGGCATCGGGGCGCTGGTCGCCACCCTCGGCGTCGCTCAGACCGCCGGCAACCAGATCGTGGGTGCCTTCGACGAACTGGCGGCCACCTCGGTGGTGGTGTCGAACCAGCAGGGATTCTTCGGCGAGAACGTCCGCATCCTCATTCCCCGGGACGCCGAAGACCGGTTGACCCGTCTCAACGGTGTCAACGCTGCCGGAAGCATCGGTCCGGTCGACGTGGGGGAACGGCTGGTGAAGTCGGTACCGATCGATGATCCGCTCGGACAGACCGAGTTCCAGATCGGGGTGCAGGCCGTCACCCCGGGGGTGCTCGACGCCGTGCGCGGAACTTTGAGCACCGGGCGCTGGTTCGATCAGGGGCACTCGGATCGGGCCGACATGGTGGCGCTACTCGGACCGGGCGCGGCCACCAAACTCAACATCTTCCGGGTGGATCAGCAACCGGTGGTCTTCGTGGGAGAGGAGGCGTTCGTGGTGATGGGCCTCCTCGAGGACGTGGAGCGTCAACCGGAGTTGTTGAACTCGGTGATCATCCCCGACGGCACCGCCCGCGAGGTGTACGGCTACGAGTCCGCCTCCACCGTTCAGATCGACGTGGCGGTGGGTGCCGCCCAGCTCATCGCCACCCAGGCCGCCATCGCCATCAACCCCGGAAACCCCGAGACGCTGCAAGTGCAGAAGCCGCCCGAGCCCAACACGCTGCGGCGTCAGGTCGAGGGCGACGTCAACTCTCTGTTCATCGTGCTCGGCGGGGTCTCGCTGCTGGTGGGCGCCATCGGCATCGCCAACGTGACGCTGGTGTCGGTGCTGGAACGGGTGGGGGAGATCGGCCTGCGCCGTGCGGTGGGGGCGGCCCGCCGTCACATCGCCTATCAGTTCCTGTTCGAGTCCACCGCCATGGGCCTGATCGGCGGCATCCTCGGGGCCAGCATGGGGGTGTTGGTGGTGGTGGGCGTGTCGGCGTCGCGCACCTGGACGCCGATCCTGGACCCGACGGTGCCGTTGCTGGCCCCGTTGCTGGGCGCCATCACCGGGCTGGTGGCCGGCATCTACCCGTCGCTGCGAGCGGCGTCGCTGGAGCCGGTGGAGGCGTTGCGCGGCGGGGTGTAGAGGTGAGGAGCTTGGAGCAGGGGAGCGAGGGGCCGGAATCCGGCAACAAAGGCCAGAACACTGCACCGTAGCCGGCCATTGGCGTCATCTCTCTGGCTCCTCGCTACTCGCCCCTCGCTGTCGACGGCCCGGACGTTCCCTATCCGCTTCTTGTACGCGAATGTACATGTCTGTACGCTTAACACGTGACTGTTCCAGTGAACGTGAGCGAGGCTCGTGCCGCCCTTCCGCGTCTCCTCGATCGGGTGGAGGCCGGTGAGGAGATCGAGGTGACCCGGCACGGGAAGGTGGTGGCGGTCCTGGTGCGGCCAGATGCGCTCCACACGCGGCGTGCACGGAGCGCGCTCGTAGCGGCGGCTGCCCTCGAGGAGCGCCTCCAACAGGCACGTAACGAGGCCTGGAGCGATGAGGACACGATCGCCGAAGTGCGGGCGGTGGAACTGATCGCTGAGCTCGACGCCGATCGGTCGCGGTAGGCACGTGGATGCCTTCGACGCCGACGTGCTCGTCTACGCCTGCGTGCCCGACCATCCACTCGGCGAGAGGGTCAGGGCGTTGTTTGCGGAATCCGGTCCGGCGCCGGTGGGTGTCGGCTCCACGCTGCTGATCCCCGAGTTGCTGACCAAGCCGACTCGTGACGGGTCAGAGGGCGAACTTCGAGCGCTCGAGCTGCTCCTCAGCCGGTTGGAGCTGTTGGCGGTCGATCGTTTCACCGCACAACTCGCAGTGGTTCTCGGAGCCGAGTATGGCTTGCGGGCGGCAGATGCCACTCATCTGGCCACCGCCATTCGTGCCGGCGCCGACAGGTTCATCACGAACAACCGGCGCGATTTCGGGTCTGCTGTCGAGGAGATCGACATCATCTATCCGGATGGATTGCGCGCAACCTGACCCGGCGGATGTCGACCGTCGAGGTCAGCTCGCCCAGCTCTCGCCTTCGAGCACGGCGATCCGCTTGAGCAGCTTCTTCATCGCCTGGCCCGCTTCCACCTTGACGTCGATCGCCGGCGAGACCTCGATCTCGTAGGCGCCGGCGCGAATGGCGGTGCGGAGCTCGGCGACGGTGTCGAGCGGCTGCTCGAACCTGCTCCAGACGCTTCCGAGCTGGAAACGCTGGTGGGAGTCGCCCCCTGCGATCACCGGAATCCCCAGGCGCCCGCCCAGCCCGTTGGTGAGTTCGATGATGTGGCGACCCACCCGGACGAGGTCCTTGGCGTTGAGATCGAAGGCGGTGAACCCCGCCAGCACGTCTTCGGGAACGGCCTGGAGGTTGCGTGACGGACGGAACGGATGTGCCCCCACCAGCATGGCGCCGCCATCACCCACCAGGTCGACCAGTCCGGCGGCGGAGATGAAGGTGGTCTCCTCGGTGTGGCCGTCGAGGCCCCGGCGAATCCGCATGACCTCGTCGAAGGGACCGAACACCAGGGTATGGCCGTGCTCGGCGATGTCGATCTCCATGCCGGGGAACACCTTCACGCCCTCGATCTCCCAATGGTCACCGACGGTGGTGTGGGCCGAGTCGATCATCGACATCATCCGGTACCAGTCGGGCCCGTTGAAGTGCTCGGTGAGCGCCATGGCGTCGAGGCCCGACTGGCGGGCGTGGCCGATGTAGTCGTGGAAGACCTCGAGATCGAAGGAGGCCTTGCGGGTGAGCAGGGCGTGGGCGTGGGTGTCGAATCGCATGTCAACTCCAGGGATGGTCACCGGTCAGGTACGCACCGGCGAGCACCACGAAGGTGATCGCCAGGAACACGGCATCAGCCCGCCCGAACGCCAGATGGGCGATCCGGAGTCGCTTGGCGTCGGGGGACACCGCCGTGAATGTGAACCCGCGTGACTCGAGCGCCTCGACCGTGGTGCGGGTGCGCTTGGCCGAGTTGAGCATCACGGGGTAGAAGCTCCGGAGGATCAGGCGTGCCCAATGATGGGCGTGCCTCCAGCCGAGAAACCCCGGTCGGGTCGGACGCCGCATGCGTGAGCGGTATGCGTTCACGACGCCATGGAATTCGTCGAGCATGGTGGGGAGCATGCGGTAGCCGTACGAGACCGCGAAGCCAACGATGGGCGGTGCGCCGAGCGCCAGCAGGCCGTCCGCCAACTTCTCCGGATCCATCGACACGAACATCGCCAGCGACGCCAGCGAGATGATCGACAGCTTCAACTGCAGCGTTATCAGTGCGTCCAACGTCTCCATCCCGCCTCCGAAGATGAGCGAGATCGCAACGATGGAGCCACCTTCGGTCACGAGGCCCAGGACGAACAACCCGAGCAGGAGCGGGCTCACCCGGGCGAGGATGGCGATGGCGGCGGTGAAGGCCACCAGGACTCCCAACACGAGCCGATCCCACACGAACCATGGCAGGATGGCGAACGTCAGGTACCAGAGTATGCCGACCCGCGGGTCGAGCAGGCTGATCCAACTCCGCCTGACGCCGAAGGCGGCCCGGTAGAGCTCGAGTTTGATCGTCTCGACGGACATGATCTCCTTGAAACGCAGTCCGGCGTTCACGAGACCGCCTCGATGTCGGCCCGTCGAAGGCGGGCCACCAACTCGTCGGGTGTGAGCGCAGTCGGTTCCAGACCCAGCCGTCGGCTCAACACGACCGCGGTTGGGGGGATGACTCCTGCCTCTTCGGCCCATGTACGTTCGAACACGTCACCCGGGGGGCCGTCGTCGACGATGGTCCCCCGGTGGAGCACCACCACCCGCGATGCCCAGCGAGCCACCAGCTCCATGTCGTGGGTGGCGATGACCACCGCCTCCACGTTGTCGGAGGCCACGTCCACCGCTTCGACGATCTCCTCCCGGCTGGCAACGTCGAGGCTGGCTGTGGGTTCGTCGAGAAGCAGTATGCGGGGCCTCGCCGCCAAGGCGATGGCCAGGGCGGCGCGGCGCTGTTGGCCACCTGAGAGCAGCCTGCCGTCACGCTCTGCCAAGGACTCGAGGCCGAGGCGGCGCAAAGCGTGGTCGACGACGTGGTCGGCGTCGTGGCGGTGACGGGCCACCGGGTGCATGAGTGCATCGGCGCGGATCGAGTCGAGCAGGAACACCTCTTCGGGGCGCTGGGGCACCAGCATCACCACGTCGGCCAGCTCGTCGGGCCGGTGCTCGCCGGCGTCGAGTCCGCCAACGTTCACCCGCCCGGCGCCTGGCCTGAGGTGGCCACTCATCAGTCTGAGGAGAGTGGACTTGCCCGACCCGTTACCGCCGATGAGGGCCACCCGCTCGCCGGATCGCACCGACAGGTCCACGCCGTTGAGCACCGCTGCTTTTCCGCCTTCCACCAGCCGGTAGGCGTACTCGACGGCGTCCCAGTGCGCTACCACGTCGCCATGGTCCGGTTGCCGTCTCGGAGGGGGTGAACCATGCGCCAGCCAGCCCGAAAGCCTGTGCGCGGCGTCATCGACGGTGATCGGGACCGGCGGCTGGATGCCCAGCTTCACGGCGACCCGGGCCACCGACGGCGGATGGATGGACTGCTCCGAGAGCTCGTCGACCCGCCCGAGCGCGGTGCGGGTCGGCAGATGCCACCGCACTGCTCCCGCTACCACCAGCGCCACGCTCGAACAGTGTTGTGCGATCAGCTCGGTGTGATGCTCGATGACGATGATGGTGCGGCCGCTGCGGTTGAGAGCGGCGAGTCGTTCGTAGGTGGCGGCGGCCGCCCTCGGATCGAGCTGGGCGACCGGCTCATCGATGATGAGGATCTCCGCTCCGAGCGACAGGGCGGCGGCGATGGCGACCAGGTGGCGCTGCCCGCCCGAGAGCTGCCACACCATCTCCTCGGCCAGGTGGGCGATTCCGGCGGCTTCCAGGGCCTGGTCGCCCTTGTCCCTCCAATCCACCAGCCCGAAGTTGAGTGGGGCGAAGCGGGCTTCGTCCTTGACGGTGGCTCTCACGAGCTGGTTGTCGAAGTCCTGGGAGACGTAGCCGACGTGGGGCGCCAGGCCGGCTACTCCGGCCTCGAGCATGTCGATCCCGGCAACCGTGGCGGATCCTTCGAACTCCCCCTGGAAGAAGTGGGGCACCAGTCCGTTGATCGTCTTGCACAGTGTGGTCTTGCCGGATCCGTTCGAACCGAC